>JAIQFL010000183.1 GCA_020073365.1 Terriglobia bacterium
GACATCCACCGCCGCAGCCTGCTCGGAAACTTCGACCGTCTCGGTCGCTGTGCCGACCTGCATGGTGATCTCCAGCGACGGGAGGTGCCCGACCTCCAACGTGAGGCTCTGCCTGAAGGTGCGGAAGCCGGTCACTGTCACCGTGACGGCGTAGGTTCCCTCCGGCAGGTTCGCAAAGCGAAAGTAGCCCGCCGAATCGGTCTCCAGCTTCTTGATGCCGATCAGCGCGGGGCTGGTGACCTCTACGGTTGCCTTGCCAATGACGCCGCCGCTCGAGTCCTTTACGGTTCCCTGCAAACCGGCCGTGGTTTCCTGCGCAAAGGCACACGGCAAGACTAGGAACGCAATGAGCAACAGCGGCAGCAGTAATGTTCTTGTGGATAGACGATACATAATTTGCCTCCCTGCAAAGTTTGGATTCAAGGGTTCGAATCCGATGTCCGTTGACTAACCTCTATTTCGGAGCCACGCCCACGGGACTCCCAGGTTTCCTCCCTGGATTCCCGATCGGGCGACAGAAGCGACCTTTAGGTCCTTTTGCCCCGATTTCGCGAAAAGCAACTTCGCGCCTTAACGTGAATTCAGCTAAGAATTTAACACCGTTTGGGGCGATTTACAAGGGCTTCTGAGATCTTGAAATCTCTTAACTCCGAAGTTTGAGAGTTCCCGTCGGCCGGAGAGGACCTTATCTTGCATCGTTGAAGGCGCCGGGGGAGGCATTCCCGCGCCCCCTCGCTGAATTAACCAGGGTCTGCGTTCCATCGCCCGGCACCTGAAGGCCGATTAACGTCGACCCCTCAGAAAATGGCCTCCTCGAATCCGTAGGGACTCGCTACCGAATCTCATAGCCCTATAAATCACGTATTCGTATACCCTTACGGGTCTAGTCCATCTCCGGGGCGGTCGCCAAGGGGCAGGTCCGCCGGCTACGCGACGTTCGCCGGACCAGGTTAAATCCCGGCAAGTCATAGGTAAGCCAGTGAAATTAACCTTATTGTCGATTGATGACGGACCCGATGGGGCCACGTGCCGCAGAGAATGCAGAATTTTATGCTGTTGCCGCGTTGTTCAGGTACTCGCGGTACTATTGCTGGTGGCCAGAGCCTACGCTCAGACCGAAACCGGCCAAGCTACCGGGACTGTGCTGGATGCCATCGGCACAGTGGGGCCGGATACTCGGATCACCGCAAAGAATGTGGAGACCGGGGCCACCCGGACCGTCCCGCGGGGTGTAGCTGTCCCCCCGATCCGCGCGCCGGCACGTACGAACCCAGTCGACGCCAAAGCTCTTCAAGGGTGAAAGCCCGGATTACCGTCGCGGCGGGGGGCCAGAATCGACCAGGGTTTCAAGAGGGAGGTTGGGCAGGCCGGCAACCATCCTGGAGTTGGCGGAATCGGCCAACATGAAATACCGTCACGCAGACCTTGGGCCACCATCAGCACCAGCGAAATCTTCAAACTGCCCACGCGCTCGCGCAAACCCGTACTCGCTGGTAGGCACGGTGGGCGATGTTGCGGACGCCAGGGCCCTCGGGTCGTGGGGCCGGTTTTGACGTCAACGGCCAGCGCTCGGCCGGGACCAACGAAACAAACTCGACAGGCGGAACCGCCTGTCCCACCCGAACCCACCAGAACCCCGAAACGGCCGGGATTCCAGTTTTTTGCTCGGAGGCCCCGGTCCTTTACGGTAAATCGTACTCGCGAGCGGCGCTCCCTATGGGGTCGATCCAACAGCGTTGCCGATCCAAAAGAATTAACCTGAGGGATGATTCGCCCCCAAACGCGGGTCGTCTGGCACCTGGCGCCTCTTTACTTTTGCGATCCATAGCGGTCTTTACCATATCCCATAGCCCATGGGTCAAAAACTCGCTTAACTTACTCTTATCTGTACTAATGGCAACTTACTTCCTGCCTGTCTGTTAGCAATAACACCATGGTCAGGGCTGTGCTAACCTGCGCCAGTAAAGCACGTCAAGTTTTTCGTTAAAGGTCTGCCGGCGGATAAGGCCGGATGGAGGTTATCGAATGATCAATAAGTTAAAGAACAGGGGGCTCCTCTGTTGTCTTTCGTGTCTGGTGCTACTGGCGCCGGCACTCTTCGGGCAGTCGCTGACGTCGGGCGACATTTCGGGAACAGTCACGGACCCAAGTGCCGCGGCGGTTCCTGACGCCACCGTAAACTTGACCAACAGAGCCACAGGCTCAGCCCAAACAACCAAGACCAACACGCAGGGTCAGTACCACTTTGCGTTTTTGCCGCCAGGACAATATCAGGTGGAAGTTAAGGCCAGCGGATTCGCCACCTCTCAGAGGCTCATCCAAGTCCAGGTAGGACAGGCGATTCCCGTGGATGCGCAGTTGACGCTCTCGAGCGCCAGTACCACCGTGGAGGTGTCCGAGGCCGCCACCTTGGCCCAGACCGACAATGCTAACCTGGCTACGACCTTCGACACACAACAACTCACCAATCTCCCAGCCCCCGGCAACGATATGACGGCCTATGCGTTTACCGTCGCGGGCGTCAGCGTCAGCACCGGCGGCGGATACGGCAACTTCACCGTGTTCGGACTGCCTGGCGTTTCGAACCTCTACACCATCAACGGCACGGACAACATGGACCCGTACCTGAACCTGAACAACTCGGGGGCCAGCAACCTGACGCTCGGCGCCAATGAAATCCAGGAAGCCGCGGTGGTGATGAATGGCTACTCGGGCCAATATGGACGCCAGGCGGGCGCGCAGGTAAACTACGTCACCAAGTCCGGCACCAACGCCTTTCACGGAAATGCGGGGTGGTTTTACAACGGCCGGGTGATGAACGCCAACGACTTTTTCAACAACGCATCGGCGACACCGCGTCCGTTCTCGGTTTCTAACGAATGGGAAGATTCCCTCGGCGGCCGGATAATCAAGAACAAGCTGTTCTTCTTCTTCGACAACGAGGGCCTCCGGTACGTGCTGCCGAGCGGCGGACCTATTTACATCCCGTCGCCCGCTTTCGGCAGCTACGTATTGAACAATCTGAAATCGACCAACCCGGCGGCCGTGCCGCTCTATACGACAGCCTTCAATCTCTACGCGAATTCCTCCGGCTCACCCCGTGCGACCCCGGTGACGGCCGCGCTCGATCCAGCCCTGGGTTGCGGCGATTTCTCGGGCGGCGGTTTTGGCACCTCGCAGCCGTGCGCCTCGACCTTCCGCTCGACCGTCAACAACCTCAACACCGAATGGCTGCTGGCGTCGAAAGTCGATTACAACGTTACGGACAAAGACCGCGTTTACTTCCGCTACAACATGGACCGCGGGATTCAGGCCACCGGCACCGATCCCATCAACCCGGCATTCAATGCCAACAGCGTGCAACCGCAGTATGGCGGGCAGTTCGGTTACACCCGCGTCATTGGACCGACCATGGTGAACCAGTTGATGCTCTCGGCATCATACTATTCCGCCATCTTTGGTCCCCCGAACATAGCTGCCGCGCTGAGCACCTTCCCCACCACCTGGGCGTTCACGGACGGACTCTACAACTCGAATAACGCGACTGCCACCTCACTCGGTGGGGAGGATCAACGCTATCCGCAAGGCCGTAAAGTCAGGCAACATCAGTTGATCGATGACTTCTCCCTCACGCATGGCAGGCAGGTGTTCAAGTTCGGCGTCAACGCTCGCCGGAATTTCATCAGCACCTATGCCTATGGCGGCAACACCAGCGGCCTGATGACTTTCAATTCGATGACCGATTTCGTGAACGGTTCGCTGGATGCGGGTGCTTCCACCTACACCCAGGCCTTCGCCAACATCGGCGCAGAGCCCCTGACACTCTACAGTCTTGGTTTCTACGCCCAGGATGAGTGGAAGGTGCGTCCCAACCTGACGCTCAGCTTGACCCTGCGGTTCGATCGCAACAGCAACATCCGGTGCGCCGGCAACTGCTTTAACGAGTTGCTCTCGACTTTCGGGCAGATCGATCACTCCGCCACCGTGCCTTACAATGCGGTGATCCACACCAACCTCCAGAACGCCTTCCCGAGCGTGGAGCCCATCGTACCGCAACCGCGAATTGGCTTTGCCTATAGTCTGAACGGCTCGACGGTGGTACGGGGCGGCGCCGGTTTCTTCACGGATCTCTACCAGGCTGTGTTGGCTGACCGCCTGATCACCAACAGCCCGGCCGTCGCGACGTTCACGAGCACCTCCGGCCTGGTGGCGCTCAACAGCCCGAGCAGCGCATTTGCGAAGGTTCAGAACTCGGCAGCCGCTTTCCACGCGGGGTTTGCGAACGGAGCCACCCTGGCGCAACTGCAGACCAGCGTCCCGGGTTTCACGACGCCGGCCTACAACACCATCCCCAACCAACTCTACAACCCCAAGTTCTACGAATGGAACCTGGAGGTGCAGCACTCCATCGGCAACAAGTACCTGTTTTCCCTGAACTACGTGGGCAATCACGGCTATGACGAGTTCAACTCGACGTTGTACGGCAATGCCTTCGCCAAGAATGGCTTCCAGGGCCTGCCGACCGCCCGGCCGGATGCCCGCTTTGGGGAAATCCGCGAGCTGAACAACCAAAGCTATTCCAACTACGATGGCATGGTGGCATCCTTCCGGTGGCGCATGAGCTCGCAGTTCTCGGGGCAGTTCAATTACACCCTGGGCCACGCGCTCGACACCTGCTCCAACGAATGTATCGAGCCATTCAACCTCCTCACGGCGCCGAGCATCCGTTACCAGATCAATCCCATCAGTCTTAGCTCGCTCAATTACAGCAACGCCGATTACGACGTGCGCCACACCCTCAGCGCCAACTACGTGTACACCGTTCCGAATCACTTCCACCGCGCCGTTCTGAACCACGTACTCGGAGGCTGGACCGCCGCGGGCACACTTCTTTTCCACTCGGGATACCCGTTTAGCATTACCAACACCGGCGTTCGCAGCGCGCAAATCACCGGGGCTACCGGCATCGCCAGCGCGATCGTGCTCGCCGACTATGTGGGAGGCCCAGGCTATGCGAGTTGCACCACGCCGAATGTCTCGTGCTATTCGACGTCGCAGTTCGCCTCGAGTACGGCCCAGCACGACTGGGGGAACATTCCGCGCAATTCCTTCCGCGGACCCGGCTACTTCGATACGGACCTGAACATCAACAAGACGTTCGCGATTCACGAGAGCTACAAGCTTCTGGTGGGCGCGTACTTCTTCAACGTGCTGAACCACGCGAACTTCGATCTTCCGTTCAACAACATTCCCGCAGGCAATTTCGGGCAGATTCAATCCTCAGTTGGCCCCCCGACCAGCGCCTATGGGTCGTTCCAGGGCTCGGCCGTCTCGGGCAGAGTGATCCAGACGCAGGTGAAGTTCACGTTCTAGAAGCAGGGGTGGGGGCAGGAAGGTGGCTCGCTTCGCTCGCGACCGATTCTGACTGAGTGCGAGCGGAGCGACTTGCCTTCCCTGGCCCCCAGTCCGCGGTCCAATCGAGTGGGGTGACTCTCTTCAATGAAAGAGAATGCCGGCGGACCACCCGACCGCGTTCACCTTTTGGCTGGGAAGAACGTTCGACCCCACGAAGGCCTGACTACGAGTCAGGAACTCCCGGAGGCTGAACCTACGGGTGATCCGGAAGTCGACTCCTCCACCAAAGGCCATCCCAAATCCGGTCTCCGCGTCAGTTCGCGACAGGTTGACAACCGAGCCAGCCGTGCTGAAGGTAGTGGTTGAGTGGGCAAGGCCAAAAAGCGCATGGCCCATAGGCGTAAAGCGGGTGTGATTGCGCCATTTGATTTCTGGTCCGGCAAGGAAGTACAACAACCGTGGGTTGATGGTTCCTTCTTGTGTGAGGGAAGGACAAGGCGTCTGCGAACAGGGTGTGGTGAGCGGTACGGGGAACCGGTTCAGGCTGAAATGTGCGGAAACGTCGCCTATTACGCTGAGATAGCGGCTGATGTTTCCGATTACCGCAATCTCAAGACCCTTGCCTTTCTCGTCATAGTCCAGATGGCCCACGGGGCCGATATCGCGGAATTGAAAGATAAGGTCGTTGGTTTCAATGGCTGAATAGCCGGTAAACCACTCGATTTTCGGGTACATGCGAACCTGTGTATCCTGGCCCGGTGCCTGAGGCGCACAGCAAGATATCAACAGTAATGCGCGAGATAATCGTGTCATTCAGAGCCTCCATTTGGTCGAGCAATCGTACGGTCAAAGACGCGAACCTCTAACAAGAATCGGAGGAATGGTCGTCTGCGCCGATGGATGGCGCGACACGGTCCTGAATGGAAAGCGCATCGCGGCGATTGGATCGTTATGCGGGTTTCGGACCAAGAAAGGCGTCCGCCTGTGCAACACATCCTTTCTCCCGCAGTCTAAATGGCATGGAAACGTTCCTCCAGGACGTCAAGCACGCGCTTCGCATTTTCCGGCAGTGCCCTGGGTTCACCGCAGCCGCGGTGGCGGCTCTGACGCTCGGCATCGGGACGAATACGGCGATCTTCTCCGTAGTCAACTCCGTATTGCTAAAACCCGCGCCATTTCGCGACCCGGACCGGCTGGTCCTGTTCATGAACTTGCGCCGCCGACCCTGTTAAGCACTCGATGCTGCCACTATTTTCAGCAGGGCAAGGGCGTTTCGCCGGTATATCCGGTCTTTCTCGTCGGGCGTGAGGCTCAGGCTCTCAATGCACCGGATGGTCTCGCGAATGTACAGGCCGGGCCGCGGCTCGAAGGGCACATCCGAGGCGAATACGACGTGGTCCACGCCGAAAAACTCCACCCCGCAGCGGGTGCCGGCGAGCCCACCGAACAGCGCCGTATCGCCGTAGAACATTCGGAAGTAGTCGACCGGCCGTTTCTTCATCCGCCCGAGGAGCGAAACGTAGTCTACGTCCGATGTGCGCGAGCCAAGCTGATCCCATCCGTAGCCCACGCGTCCCTCAAAGTAGGGGACCATGCCGCCGAGGTGATGCGTGATGATTTTCAGACCGGGAAACCGCTCCAGCACGCCGGAAAAAACGATCCGCGCCATGGCCGCGCTCGTTTCATAGGGCCATCCGAAGGTCCACCAGATTTCATACTGCGACCGGTCCTCCGTCAGGTAGTCCGGAAAGCTGGCGCCGCGCGCCGGGTGCATCCAGATGGCCAGGTCGCGGCGGGCCGCCTCCTCAAATAGGGGCAGGAACTCCGGCGAGTCCAGCGGCTTGCCGCAGACGTTCGTGAAGATCTGAATGCCGCGCGCGCCGAGCTGAGAGACGGCGCGATCCAACTCCTTCAGCGATTGGTCCGGGTTGTTCATGGGCAAAGAGGCCGTGAACCCGATGAAGCGGCCGGGGTGCCTGGCCACCAATTCCGCCAGCCCGTCGTTGGCGATCCTGGCCAGTGCGGGCGAGTCTTCGGGTCCTGCCATCGCTTCCAAGGGCGGCGCGGGCAGCGACAGAAATTGGCAATAGTCGCCGAACTCGTCCATCACGCGAAAGCGCGCATCCAAATCCGCAATGGTCGGTACGTTCCGCACACGCTTGCCGATATCCTTGCCGGCGAATCCGCTCTCGATAAACTCGTTGAAAAATCGCTTGGGAAAAAAGTGATTGAAGAGGTCAATCTTCATGTAGCGGCCATTATAGCCCAGTGGCATCATAGTGATATGTCACTTCGAACAACCCCACCGTTCCGCGCCGATCACGTGGGGAGCCTGCTCCGTCCGCCGGAGCTCAAGCAGGCGCGGGACCGCCGGGAGCGCGGCGAGATTGACGCCGAAGAACTGAAAGCCGTCGAAGACCGCGCCATTCAGGCGGTGATCGCCAAACAGGAGTCGATCGGCCTGAGGGGCATAACCGACGGGGAATTCCGGCGCGAATACTGGCACATCGATTTTCTCGCGGGGCTGGAAGGGGTGGAGTCGTTCCAGGCTGAGCACGGCATCCAGTTCAAAGGCGGCGAGACTAAACCCATCGGCCTGCGCGTCACCGGTAAGATCGGCTTCAACGGGCACCCCATGATCGAGCACTTCCGGTTTCTGCAGGCTCACACCCAGGGCGCCGGGAGATCGGACGGGCCTTCTGCCGCCAAGATGACCATCCCCTCGCCCAGCGTGCTGCATTTTCGCGGCGGCCGCAGAGCCGTGCCGGAATCGATCTATCCCAGCATGGACGATTTTTACCGCGACCTCGGGAACGCCTACCGGCAGGCCGTCAATGCGTTCGCCGCCGCGGGCTGCCGCTATCTCCAGCTTGACGAGACCAACCTGGCATACCTTTGCGACCCGGAGCAACGCCAGATGCTCAGGGATCGCGGCGACGATCCCGACCGGCTGCCCGGCATCTACGCGGACCTGATCAACACCGCCATCTCCGGCCGCCCGTCCGACATGGTCATCACCATGCACCTGTGCCGGGGCAATTTCCGCTCCATGTGGATCGCCCAGGGCGGATACGAGCCGGTAGCCGAGATCCTGTTCCACCGGATCGGGGTGAACGGCTATTTCATGGAGTACGACACCGAGCGGGCCGGCGGCTTCGAACCGCTGCGCCTGGTGCCCAAGGGCAAGACCGTGGTGCTTGGCCTGGTGACCTCGAAGACCGGCGCCCTGGAGACCAAAGATCACCTGAAGCGGCGGCTGGACGACGCGGCGAAGCACCTCGACCTGGAGCAGTTGTGCCTGAGCCCCCAATGCGGGTTCGCCAGCACGGAAGAGGGCAATGTGCTGGCGGAAGCGGAGCAGTGGGCGAAACTCTCGCGGATCGTCGAGATTGCCGGCGAGGTTTGGGGTGGAGCGGCACCAAGCGGATCTTGCCGAACGTGATAGAAGAGCCTTCCGGGTGAAATGGGAAGGACTAGGACTATTGGTCCATATAGCTCTGTACAAGAACATGCATTCAGGTCTAGAATGGTAACGATCCGTGACCGTCATGGCTCCCAATAAACTGGTCGAAACGGCGTTGCGCGTTCTGGTCGCTTGGACTGACGGACGTAAACCGGCCTTAGTCGATCTGGACATTCTCAAAGAGGCGTTCCCCTCCTCGGCACATTTGCCGGAGGACGAGCTTGCTTGCCAAGTCATCCACGATCTGAGCGGGAGAGCATTCCGGGAACCCGCAGAGGCTGACGCTGCGCCGCCGACGATCGACGAAGTGGCCTGACCGGTTGAAATGGCAGCCGCTTCTCGCCGGCCCTAACAGGTTCGCGCCGACCCGTCTGCCTATTGGTGGAAGAACCGGAACGCCAACGCGCTTGCGGCAGGTTCTACCAGTTCGCCAACGTTCTCGAACAACGCAGGCTCGTAAACGGGCCGCGATCGCCAAGCGCGGTCCCTCAGTTTCCCCGGGCGCGCGACACCGCGCGACACCGCGCGACACCGGAGTCCCTCTTCCCCTACCAGCCACATTGCTGTATGATGAACGCCGGGAGTCATGAGCGAACACGGCCCCACTGAACACTGGCAGGACGTCGAGGAGCTTTGGCGCGACCGCCTCTCCGAAGCGAAGGCGCGCTACGAGATTGCGGTGGCGCGATTTCGAACCGCCGCCGAAGACGTCCGTACCCGCCATACCCCCGGTCCCGATGGAAGTTTCAGCGTACATCTTGCGATTGCCGAGGAATCCAGCGCCCGGAAGGAATACATGCGGGTTCTGAGGGTGTTCAC
This sequence comes from Terriglobia bacterium, assembly GCA_020073365.1. Lineage (GTDB taxonomy): Bacteria > Acidobacteriota > Terriglobia > Bryobacterales > Bryobacteraceae > JAIQFL01. Next base: position 9,638 of record JAIQFL010000183.1, read on the forward strand.
GGACTTGCTGCTAAACGGGAGGATTCCCGACGAGAAAGCGCCGGACGGAAACCCTGCGATGGGCAGCAGGTCGCTCGGCCGTCCCCGGAAGGCCGGGTAGCCGGGATCCAGGAAGACTCGTGGCTTGTGGGCACGTTGGCAATGTGCGGCGGATTGGCATCCGCCTTTCGCTTGCCGCCCGGAGAGGCCGATCGACAATCCGCCACGATCGACGATTTGCACCGACAAGGGGCTGTGCTGGCTGCTGCTTCCCGAGAACGTTTAAGCACTCGCTGAAGGGCGCTTCCCGGGGTCCAGGGTATAACGTGGTAAACTACCTCTTCGCTCATCCAGAATGCTGCTTGCCAGAGAATTCGTCGCATATCTCTCCCGACAACTCGTCACGAGGCTGACACCCGGAATCATCGAGACCACAACCCCCGAACTGGTGGTGGGGAAGATCGCCGAAGTGATCAACGAGGAACTGGCGGTGGAAGACCGGCTGAATGACGAAGTGCGGGACCTGCTCAGCCAGTACAGCGAGTACATGCGCCGGGAGAACGTCAGCTACCAGGAGATGTTCCGCCGCATCAAAAAGACGCTCATTTCCCAGCGCAAAGTCATCCGGGCCTCGGGCCGCGACACGGGCGATGCCATGAAGCTTTCGCGCGACAAGGTCACCGACATTTCCCACAAGATCGTCGATATGCTGCGCAGGAGCAGGGAACTGCGGCTGAGAAACAAGGATTCCAACGCCGTGCGTCTAGAGATTCTGCGGGTAATGACGGACTTGCTTATGGCCGAGGACAAGGTCGATCGCGCCGCGCGCCAGAAAGTCCGCTCGCAGAAAAAGGAAATTCCCGAAGGCAGCGAGGAGTGGGACCTCCTGCATAGGCGCTACTACTCCGAAGAACTCAAGAAGCTGGGCATCGACCTCGCGAAGTGATCGCGGCGAGGGCCGGCCAGCCGTGCACAAGACCGCCTACCGCTTATACCCGATCATTCTCAGAAAAGCCCGGCGCTTCCCGGCGTCTTCGGCGGTCTCCACACCCTTCGGCGGGAAGCCGTCGATCACACCCATCACGCCGCGGCCCAACTCGCTCTCCGCGATCACGACTTCGACCGGGTTGGCCGTGGCGCAGAAAATCGAGCAGACTTCGGGAACGTCTTTGATGCGGCCCAGCACGTTGATCGGATACCCCTCGCGCATCACCACCACGAACACATGTCCAGCCCCCAGAGCCGCGGCATTGCGGGCTGCCGCCGCCTGCAGTTCCTCGTCGTTACCGTCTACGCGCGTCAAACAGGGGCCCGACGCCTCGTTGAACGCGACGCCGAACTTCATCTGCGGCACGGTAGTCGCGATGGCCTCGTAAATATCCTCGACGGTCTTGATGAAGTGGGTCTGGCCCAGGATCAGATTCCCGCCCTCCGGGATCTCGAGCGGCACAATGTTCAGTTCCATAGGAAACCATCAGGATAACAGCGCGGTCGCCTGGCTGGCTTGGAAAGCTGTGAAAAAAAACGAACGGGCCACAGAACAACACGGATAACACCCGTCCTTTCTTATCCGCGTTGATCCGCGTTGATCTGCGTCCATCATTCCTTAACCCGTGCTTAGGCTCGTGGCTCGGATGCCTACCGCGCCGCCACACCCGCGGCCACCGGCCGCAGCGCCAGGTCCTGAAAGTCGAAGCTGAAATCCGTCAGCGGCGATACCGGCGCCATCTTCACTTCTTCGATGGACCCGTCCGCCCCCAGCCAGAATGTGACGAACGCATCCGCTCCCAAGGTGCGGTCCTTCCAGCGCGCCACAAACGTGTCGTACTGCCAGTGCTCCAGTTCGCCCACAAGTTGCTTCGTGTGGGTAAACGAAATGGTGAGCTTCCCGCCACGCTCTTCGATCTCGACGTCGCCATACCACGCATCCCGATATCGCCCCGCGTAGGCTCCCGGCGGCAGCGAGGGCCGCGAATTCGCGTTCCGCTTCCCGGCGCCCTTCTTCACCTCCGCCTCCCCTTGGGCGGCTTCTACCTTGGCCAGATTCCGAAAGGCCGTGACCCAATCGGTGGGCGGCGCGCCCAGATAGTAATCCAGTATTGTCCAGGTGATGGCCGCATGGGCGCCGGTCTCTTCCTGGTTAGTGAGCACCACCACCCCGAGCCTCCGATCCGGTACCATGGTCACGCGAGAAACGTACCCCGCCAGGGTGCCGGTGTGGTACACCAGCTTGCTTCCGCGATAATCCCGCAACATCCAGGCAAGCCCATAGGCGTTGAATTTCGGCTGCAAGGCGACCAGCGCCGTGGGCGCGTTGGCGGGCAGATCCTCGATCGGCACAATGGTCTGCGCCGACCACATTTCCTTGGATTGCGCCGCGCTGAACAGCCTCCGACCGCCCGGCAGCTCTCCGTGGTTCAGTTGCACGATGAGCCATTTCGCGAGGTCGCTCACCGAGGAGTTCATCGCGCCCGCCGGCGCATTGTTGTCATGATCCGACTGCGCAATCGGTACGACCTTGCCGTCGGCGCGCGCGTGCGGTGTGGCCACATCCCGGGCTGCCAGCAGCGCCGATGCGCCGGCATTCGTGACCGTCATACCGAGGGGAACGAAGATGCGCTCCTTCACGAAATCGTCCCAGGTCTTGCCTGTGATCAGGGGAATGAGCTGGCCGGCTACCAGGTACAGCAGGTTGTCATAGGCGTAGCCGCTGCGGAAGCTGGTAGCCGGTTTCAGGAAACGGATGCGCTGGACGATCTGGTCGCGGGTCAGGTCGGTGGACGGCCAGAACATCAGGTCGCCGGCCCCCAGGCCCAGCCCGCTGCGATGGACCAGCAGGTCGCGCACCATCATTTCCCGCGTAACGTAGGGATCGTACATCTGGAACCCCGGCATGTGGTCAATCACGCGATCGTTCCACCGGAGCTTGCCTTCGTCCACCAGCATGGCCAGCGCCGCCGCGGTAAACGCCTTAGTGTTGGACCCGATGCGGAACAGCGATTGAGGAGTCACGGGAGCCGGTTCGCCGAGCCTTAGCACCCCGTAGCCCTTGGCGAGAACGGTGTTCCCGTCCTTCACTACGGCCACGGCGATGCCCGGAACTTCGAACTCCCTCCGCGCGTGCTCCACCACCTGGTCGAGATTGCTTTGCGCCGCCGAGAGAGCGGCGGCCGCCAAAAATGTGGCACAGGCATTTCCGCCTGTGTGTCCTTTACTTTTCCCGCAACAATCGCTCATACACTTCCCTTTTCGAAAGCCCGCGCCGGCGGGCCACCTGTTTGATCGCGTCCATTCGCGGCGAGCCTGCGCGCACCAGGGCATCCACCGCCTCGTCCAGCGGCGTATCGTCGGGAGGCGGCGCCAGGGCTTTTCCGATGAGCAGCGTGATCTCGCCCTTCACCGTATCGCGCCCGGCCAGTTGAGCGTGGAGCTCCGCCGCCGTGCCGCGCAGAAACTCTTCGTGGATCTTGGTCAACTCGCGGGCCACCACCACCGGTCTGGTTCCCAGCACCCGATCCACGGCCTCGAGGCTCTCCAGGATGCGGTGTGGCGCCTCGTAGAAGATGAGCGTCGCGTGCTCGCCCGACAGGGCTTCCAGCGCCTTGGCGCGTTGCCCCGGCTTGGGCGGCAGAAACCCGCCGAAGTGAAAAGCATCGGTGGGCAGCCCCGATGCCGCCAGTGCCGCGAGCGTCGCCGAAGCCCCCGGTATGGGCTCCACCCGGATACCGCCTTCGATGGCCGCCCTCACCAGCCGGTATCCCGGATCGGACACCAGCGGGGTGCCGCCATCGGAGACCAGCGCGATTACCGTGCCGTCCTGCAACCGCGCAACCAGCTCCTCCGTCCGCTCGGCCTCGTTGTGTTCGTGGTAACTGATGGCGGGTTTTTGGATGCCATAGTGATCCAGCAACTTGCGGGTCTGTCTTGTGTCCTCGCAGGCAATGAGGTCGGCCTCTCCCAGCACGCGCACCGCGCGATAGGTAACATCTTCCAGGTTCCCGATAGGCGTCGCTACCACGTAGAGCAGGCCGGGCATCCTTTGAGTATAGAGGTGAACCCAGGCGGAGCAGACAATCTTGCCCGCGGCAGGGCAAACCAGGTGCACCCTGGGCCTGGCTGGAACGGAGGCGCGGCCGCGAGGGGGCGCAGGAGCCGGTCCAGAACCTCCGCTGGCTCTCCCTTCCGCACCAGCAGCCGCAGCGAGTTGGCGTACGAGTTCTTGTGGGACCTGTCCAGGCGCCCGCCGCGGCCCAATAGCAAGCGCAGGACCTGCGCCAGTTGAGCCGTTTCATCCCTGGCGACGGCTGCCATGGTCTCGACCCGCCCCTCCGTCCAGTCCTTCGGCCAGCGCGTCAGCAGTTCCATCGCGTTATTGGCTGCCTTCTTTTCCAGAAAGGCGTGATCGATCAGCACGCTGATAGGGACCTGACCAATGGACCTAGTGTTCGATTTCGTACGAGATTCTCTATTAGATCAGCACCCGAGATTCGGATTCCCATCTCTCATTCAACCCCGCCGCAACCCGCGGTTTCCGATAGAATGAATGGCGGGCAAAGGGCTTGCCGCTCCAAAGAGGAAGAATGCAAATGCTACGTGCGGAAAGGGCGAATCCGTCTTCCTGGCGGGCGCCCAAGAGTCTGAAGCGGCTTGCTAGCGCGCTTGCGGTAACGCTGCTCCTTCTGGCGCAGGACACCAAATACCCGCCGCAGGGGCAACAGTTTCCCGGCCCGCCCACCAAGGCTGATACTGCTGAATGGCTGAAGGAGATTCGGCAGTATCGAGAAGAGCGCCGCATCCGCGCGGGCCTGGTGGGCGACCTCTACGAGCGGCCCGAGTTGCAGTGGGCTCAGAGCAGCTTCATGCAACCGCAGTCCATGGTCGAGGACCGCTACCTCTACGATCCTCTCGCGCGGCGCTACACGGTGGACCGATTCCTGGCGGACCTCGACCGGCGCTACGGCGGCATTGACAGCGTCCTGCTATGGCCCGTCTATCCCAACATCGGCATCGACCATCGGAATCAGTTCGATCTGCTCCGCGACATGCCCGGCGGCCTGCCGGCGCTGAAGGAGATGGTGGCGGACTTCCATCGCCGCGGCGTGCGCGTCCTGTTCCCCCACATGCCATGGGACGTGGGCAGCCGCCCGGAGCCGCTGGGGATGCCGGAGACCATCGCCGGCCTGCTGAAAGAGATCGGCGCCGATGGCGTAAACGGCGACACCTTTGGCGGCCTGCCGCGGAGCTATCGCGCGGCCTCCGACGCCATCGGCCACCCGCTGGTCCTGGAGCCCGAGGGCTTCCCCGATAGCGACGAGATGCTCAACTGGGACAGTATGTCGTGGGGTTACTGGAAGTACCCGTTCATCCCCATGATCAGCCGCGGGAAGTGGCTGGAGCCCCGCCACATGGTCAACGTGTGCGACCGCTGGAACAAGGACAAGACCGACAACCTGCAGTACGCGTTCTTCAATGGCGTGGGGTACGAAACCTGGGAGAACATCTGGGGCATCTGGAACGGCATCACGGAGCGCGATGCCGAAGCCATCCGCAGGGTGGCCAAAATCGAGCGCCGGTTCGCCGAATACCTGGTCAGCGCGGAGTGGGAGCCGCACACGCCTGTGGTGCAGTACGGCGTTTTCACCAGCAAATGGCCGCAGGGCGGAAGGACGTTGTGGACGCTGGTCAACCGGACCGTCTACAACATCGAGGGCCCCCAACTGGAGTTGCCGGCGCGGTCGGGCATTCACTACTTCGATCTGTGGCATGGAGCGGAGCTGACACCTGAGGTGAGCCGCACGCGTGCCGTGTTGTCGTTTGCCATGGAGGCTTCGGGGTATGGCGCGTTGCTGGCACAGCCCGAGCCGGCCGATGCCGCGCTGAACGGCTTTTTGGCCGAGATGCGGAAGCTCAATGCGCAGCCGCTGTCGGCGTTCCCCAAGGTGTGGCGCGTGCTGCCGCAGCAGATCGTCGCGATCGATCCCGCTCCGCCGGCATCCCAGACGCCCGAAGGCATGGTCCGCATCCCCGGCGCGCCGGAATTCGTTTTCGATGTGCACGGCATCGAAATCGAAGGTGGAGACGATATCGGCGTGGACGTTCAGTACCCCTGGGAGTATTCGCCGCGCCGCCATCACTCCTCGAAGATCTCGATCCAGCCGTTTCATATCGACAAGTACCCCGTGACCAATCGGCAGTTCGCCGATTTCCTGAAAGCCGCCGGCTATCACCCCGCGGACGACCACAATTTCCTGAAGGATTGGAAGGACGGAAAATATCCCGCCGGATGGGAGAACCGCCCGGTGACCTGGGTGTCGCTGGACGATGCCCGCGCGTACGCCAAATGGGCCGGTAAGCGGCTGCCTCACGAATGGGAATGGCAGTACGCCGCCCAGGGCTTGGACCGCCGCGCCTACCCCTGGGGCGACCGCCCGTGCGAGGAATGCGCCCCGCCGCAGGATCACGGCCGGGAAATGCGCGGCCCCACCAGAGTGGATGGTTTCCCGAAAGGCGCGAGCCCCTTCGGGGTGATGGACCTGGTGGGCAACGTCTGGCAGTGGACCGATGAGTTCCAGGACGAGCACACCCGCGCGGCCATTCTGCGCGGCGGCGGATACTACCGGCCGGCCGGATCCCGATGGTACTTCCCCTCAGCCTACAAGTTGAACGAGCACGGCAAGTACCTGCTGATCGCCCCCTCCAAGGATCGCTCCGGCACGCTGGGCTTTCGCTGCGTGAAAGACGCCCAATAGTGGGAGACCATCGCCTTTAGTGGTCTGCCAGGCCGAGTCAGTCTGTCCCCGGCCGTGGCGGGTTGGCCCAGTGACCCGACTCATCAGTTCCGCTAACTATCACGCCTTTTGCGTTCCAACCCAGCCCCGCTCTCACATCCGCCGGGCAATAGCGAAGCGTCAGGCCGCAGCGTCGGCGGTTCGATTGGTTGGCTTCCGAACCGTGCAGCAGCAGATCGCTGTGAATCGAGATCTCCCCGGCCTTCAGCTCGACGTTGACCGGCTCGCCAAGCCTCTCGACATCGGGCACGGTTTGATTCAGGACGTTGGCTTCGTCGTTCTCGCTTAGTGTGTAAGTCAGATGACCGAAACGGTGCGAGCCGGGAATAAACCGCATACAGGCGTTTTCGACAGTAGCATCGTCAATCGCCAGCCAGGCAGTTACAGCTTTGGAAGGCGTGAGCGGCCAGTAGCTCGAGTCCTGATGCCAGGAGACTCGTTTGCCATCGCCGGGCATCTTGCAGAAGAAATGCGAACCCCACGCCACTACGTTTTCACCGAGGAGGTCCTTGATCGAGGCTACGATGCGCGGATCGGTCAGCAGGTCGTACACCCGGCCATAACGAAGATGCGCAGTTGAGATCGAATAGCTGTCGCCGCCGGCAGCCAGCGTCCTGGCCAGCAGGTCATCGAAGTAGCGGCCAATGGCAGCGATCTCCTCCTCGCCGAAAATCCGAATCCCCTTCCGAAAGCCGTTGCGATTGAACTCCGCGATCTGTTCGGCGGTCAGCTTCTTCGGATGCTCTACGGTCGACGGATGAAAGCGCAGGTCGCGCTCCACCTTGCTCAGTTCTTCAGGGGTGGGGATGAACTTGGGCACGGAAGAATGGCTCATGCGCTTACCTCCCCTGGGAATCCGGAGTGGATTCGTGGACCGGCTGTCTGCCCGGCCAGGATCTGCGCCTCCGACGCGAGCATCTGCTGCCAACGGGCCTCCACCGCGCGCGTGTCCGCGATCTTCCGGGCAAGCTTCAGAAAGACTCGGTAGTGCCCGAATTCGGAGGAGAACAAGGCGTGGTAGAAACCCGCGAGCTCCGCGTCATCGGCCGCGCCGGCCAGCACCGCAAACCGCTCGCAAGAGCGCACCTCGATCAGGGCCGAAACCAGGAGCCGGTCCAGAACCTCCGCCGGTTCTCCCTTCCGCACCAGCAGCCGGAGCGAGTTGGCATACGAGTTCTTGTGGGACCTATCCAGGCGTCCGCCGCGGCGCAATAGCATGCGCATTACCTGCGCCAGGTGAGCCGTTTCATCCCTGGCGACGCCCGCCATGGTCTCGACCCACCCCTCCGTCCAGTCGTTCGGCCAGCGCGTCAGCAGCTCCATCGCGTTGTTGGCCGCTTTCTTTTCCAGAAAGGCGTGATCGATCAGCAGGCTGATCGGGTCGGCCAGCGCCGCGCGTCCCCATTCGATCGGCGTACGCGAGTGAAGCGGCAGCGCATCGAGCTTCGTAAGTTCGGCCGGGCTCATGATTTCAAAGTAGCGCAACTGGCTCATGGGCCGGTGGGGCAGGCGGATCGAGAGCGTACGCTGCCCGCCTTGCCTGCGTTTGGCGTAGCGGGGCCGGCGAACTTCGCGCCGCTGGCAGGGCGGGGCACCCTCTCGGTCCGTCCATAGGCGTTAAGATAAGCTCCGTTTCCTGGGGACGGGCGATGGGCTGTTCGCGCCAGCTATCAGCAAACCCTTGGCGACCAGGCAGGAGCAATCTCCTCGATCGCCGTCTGCTCGCTCGCTCCGCTTTTCCTGAGTTCAATCACAGGAGGGCAAACCATTGCACGACGCTGTGGGACCGCGCGGCGGGACTCAGGAATCCAGGTGCATCTTGCCGAGGAGAGCTAGAAATCGTTCGTCGCGGCGTATCGGATCGAATATGGGGTACGTCTTGATCGGAACTATTATGGGATCACGCACATCGATGGCGCGATCCAGCCACGAGAATGCCTCGTCCATTTCTCCCAGCCCCAGGTGGATCCAGGCGAAGCTTGTTGGTGCAACGTACGACGCAGCCACGGCTTGATAGAGCTGGTCGAGCAAGGCGCGCGCCTCTGCTGTGGCGCCGCTCTTCGCCAGCGCCTCGCCGAGCCATCCACATGCGAAGGGGCAGCCGCCCGAAAGCTCCGCGCCCCGGCGAAACGCGGCGATCGCTTCATCATACGATTCCATGTAGCGATAGATTTGCCCGGCAAGGATATGCGTCACGAAGTGGTTTGGGTCGAGATCGAGCGCCCGCCTCGCTTCCTCAATTCCGCGCTCATATTGCCGGCCCAAGCCGAGCATGATCGCGAGCCAGGACCGGACCGGCAGGGAGAGTGGGTCCGTTTCCAATATCCGTTCGAGTTCGGCCGCGGCTTCCACAACACGTCCATGCGGCAGGAGCCCGCTGATGGCATACCGTAACCGGACGGTCGGTGAGGCCGGGTTCAGTTCGAGCGCGCATCTCATCTCACGACGGACCTCGTCCCAGTCATAGTCGAGTTCCTTCCGATACATCCCGAGGAGGGCATGGGTTTCCGCTAGCGAGCCATCGATCTCCAAGGCGCGGAGGGCGTAAAACACGCCCGTAGAGAATGCCTCTTTCGGCGGGCCAAATCCAAGAAAGCCCACATTCCAGAAGATCTCGGCGATTCCGTCGTGCGCCAGCGCGAACTCCGGATCGCGCGCGATTGCTTCCTCGAAAAATCTCTTGGCAGTCGCAAGGCTGTCTGCAGTCGGCCTGTGAAGTTGGTAGCGGCCCTGAAGATAGAGGTTATAAGCCGCGGCATTGACGGCAGGTTTTTCGACGCCGCCGGAGGGAGTAATGTCGATCTTCTTCGCGATTTCCCGCGCGATCGCGCTGCTGGTCGTGAAAATGCCGCTCAGCGCGGCATCATACCGTCTGGCCCACAAATGCGCCTGATCCTTGACCCGGATGAGCTGCACGGTCATTACCATGCGGTCTTCCGCCCGCCGCATTCCGCCTTCCACCAGGAAGTCGAGACCCAACTCGCGGCCGATGCTGGTTACGTCTTTGCCGCTGCCCTTGTAGTGCATCGCCGTCGTGCGCGCAATGACGGTCAGGCGCTCCGGCGCGACGGCCGCCAGGTCCGTGATGATCTCATCGGTCATCGCATCGCTCATGTATTCCTGGCCGGGATCGCCGCTCAGGTTGACGAAAGGAAGGACCACGATACGGGTCCTTGGAGACGGCGCGCGGCGGTCCGCTGCAACGGATTCGGAAACAGGTGCAAGGAACCTGTAGCCCCGTTTCGGCAGCGTCTCAATGAAGCGTGGGTGATCGGCCGAGTCATGGAGCGCTTCGCGCAGGCGCGCGATCGCGGTGTTCAGGTTGTTATCGAAGTCGACGAATACTTCATCCGGCCAAAGCCCACGACGCAGTTCGTCACGCGTCACTACTTCTCCGGGATGCTCGAGGAGGGCGGCCAGTATTCGGAACGACTTGTCCCGAAGGCTGATTCTCACGCCTCTCTTCCGAAGCTGGCCCGCCTTCAAGTCGATTTCGTAATCGTCAAACCGAAGGATTCTGGAGACCGTACCAACGGCATGGGCTTCCATAACAAGGAGCATAGTCCCGGCGATGAACAAGATCAAGCCTGAAATACCCGATAGTTACGCGGTATGCCAAATTTAAGGACAAATAAAGCGGTTGTTTGAGGTCAGATAGGCGAAGATTTCACCAGAAGGACCCTGGAGATGTCATCACAAAACCGAAACGCCATATTTGCCGTGCTCGCGGTTGTCACACTGGGGGCGCAAATGGCAGGTGCAACCGTGCCCAATCCGCTGGTAACCGGACCGATCGCGGCGACCGTGCCGCCGGGCGATCCGTCTCACAATTACCCCTTTTTCGCCACGAATGCAGATCTCGCGGCTTATGGGTATATCGAAGAGGAATTCTTCTTCGAAGGCCTGGCCAATCGCTACAACACGCCACCTCTGGTTACCGGAACCGTCATCGATACCGGCCATCCCTACCGGACTCGTATGGTCGTCCGCAGACCGTCTTCCGCGCATCACTTCAGCGGCATCGTTCTGCTGGAGTGGCAAAACGTCAGTTCCGGGTATGATTTCGACGCCAGTTGGCAGGCCTCGCACGACCACATGATGCAGCGCGGCTACGCATGGGTCGGCGTTTCCGCCCAGGGGGCCGGAATTCATACTCCCGGCACAGGACTGAGGGCGTGGAACGCCTCGCGCTACGGAACGCTGGATGTGACGCAGAACGGGCAGATCCTCGACGACTCGCTCTGCTACGACATCTACTCCCAAGCCGCCCGGGCCGTGCGCCACCCGGCCGGCATCGATCCGATGGGCGGCCTTCCGGTCAAACTCGTGCTGGCAATTGGCGCTTCGCAATCCGCAAATCGCCTTAGCCTGTATCACAATTCCATCCACCCTCTGGCCGGCGCGGTGGATGCCTTCTCGTTCTACGTCGGGGGGACAGCGCTTCGCACCGATCTGGATGTCAAGGTGTTCAAGACCATCAGTGAATCGGACGTGGCGGTGGTCGGCCAGGCGTTTCTCAGCGAGCCGGACTCAGACCATTTTCGACGGTGGGAAGTAGCGGGAACCTCCCACATCGATTTTCATTTGCTGCAGGAGTGGGGCCCGGTGCAGGTACGCGACGGCGTCGCCGGGATACCACCCGCTTGTGCGCGTCCTCCGCTCAGCCGCATACCGTATTACTTCGTCGCCAACGCGGCCACCGACCACCTGGTGCGCTGGGTTACACGGAAAATCGCTCCACCGATTGCCCCGCGTCTCAACGTGGTGGCGCTTGGTCCGCCTGTAGTCATCGCGAGGGATAGCCTCGGCGATGCACTCGGCGGAGTTCGTGTTTCGCAATTCGCCGTACCCATAGCGACGAATACAGGTGTCAATTCGGGACCGGGCTTCTGCTTCTTGTTCGGCTCGTTTGAGGCGTTCAGTGCCGCCACGCTCGATGCCCTTTACCCAAACCACGGAACGTACGTCCGCCAAGCCAGCCAGGCAGCGCACGAAGCGATGCAGAAACACTCTTGTCCAACACAACATTTACTGCGAGTGACTGCGCCAATTAGTTGAGGGTCATTCACGACGCCGTGACCAACTTCTCCGCTGCCTTGCGGTGGCGTGGCCCTCCTGTCAACGTAGTGGGTGAACCAGACGCTCATCACGGTTCCAACACTCGCCTCAAGGAGGGCACTGTTTATGGTACAGGCTGCCAGCTTGTTCAATCAACTTCTGCAACATTTTCCCA
>JAIQFL010000632.1 GCA_020073365.1 Terriglobia bacterium
GCTCCGTGCGCGGCTGCTCCACGGGGCGCGTTTCTGGAGGCCGGGGCTGCATCACTGCGGGCCGTTCTGTCCGAGGTTGTTCCACTGGGCGCGTTTCTTGAGGCCGGGGCTGCATCACTGCGGGCCGCTCCGTGCGCGGCTGCTCCACGGGGCGCGTTTCTTGAGGCCGGGGCTGCACGACGGCGGGCCGCTCCACGCGTTGCAGGTCCGCTGGGCGCTCGACGGGGCCATTGGGCCGGTCGATGCGCGGCACACCCGGCGGCGCCAGTTGCGGCCTGGGCGTCATGTTGGGTTGACTCTGCGGATTCCCGCGTACCGGCGCCGGAGCGAGGGTCCGCACCATCGGGCGCGGCGCCGGCGAGTTGCTTCGCAAGGTATTCATCTGCTGGGGTTCGAGCGGCCTGCCCTGGTTGGCCTGCAAGGCCTGTTGCTTGGCCGCGAACGAAACGGGCGGGGGAGGCGGCGTGGATCTGGCCACCACCGCGCGCTCGGCGTAGCGGGCCGGCGGCGCCGCAACCGCCGGTCCGGCATGCGCCATGACACTTTCGCGGCGAGGCGCGACCTGCGCGGTCGTCCCCACCACCTGAGCCTGCGCCACTTCACGGGCGTCCACCCTGAAGCTTGCCTGAGCCACTGGCCGCGCGGAAATGAAGGCTTCATGCGGCACCGCAGTCACCGCGCCCTGCACATTCTGATTCACGTAGCGGACGTTGGTCACGTTGATCACATTGACGTTGGTGACGTGCACGATGTTCACCTGGCGGACGTAGACCTCGCTCACGCGATACGCCGGCCGGTAGACTTCACCAGGGCCGAGCGGGAACCACGCCGCTACACCCCCACCCCCTACCGCAAACCCGATGCCGAAACGCGGGCCGCCTACGAAAGCCACCAGAGCCGGAGCGTACACCGGCCGTACCCCTACCACCATTCTGCCCGGCACCCAAAACCAACCGCCTCCGCCGAATGCCCACCGGCCGTAGTGGAAGGGCGCAAAACCCCAGGGCGCTTCGTCGATCCAGGTCCAGCCCCACGGCTCCACCCACGCCCAGCGGCCGTAATGATAAGGAGCCCATCCGATCGCCACGGTCCGCGGCGCCCACACCCATCCGTACTGAGCGTCTTCGCGCCAAACGCCGTACTCGTCCAGATCCTCGTACCCCACCATGTCGCGGGGAACGTAACGCGCGGAGATCTGGGCCTGCTGCTCGCGCCGCTCGCGCGCGTCGCACCAGCGATCGAAGTCGCCCGGCGGCGGCGCAGGGCCAATATCCTGTGACACCGTATCGATGCCGCTGATTCGCGCGCTCTCCCGGGCATGCACCGGGAAGGCGGCGCCGGCCCCCGTCACTTCGACGTCTCCGGCGCGGACCGTGACGGTTGTGACGTTGTTGTCGCCATCCGCGTCGATGCGGTAGTCTCCCGGCCGCAGCAACGTCGCGGCCATGTTGGGACTATCCACTTCAAAGCTTTCATCGTCCGCCAGGTTACGAATGTGCACGTTCACGGACCCTTGCGTGACGCTGAGTTGCACGGTGTGGTCATCCAGATTGAGGATGGACATCGCGGTTTCAGGCGCCATGCGAATCGCGATGGAGCCGACGTGGATTTCGGCCTGTGCCCCCCTATCCGTCCAAAGGTGATCTCCCGTAGTCAGGGGATAGTTGAGGGTGGCCGCGGCCCACTCCTCCACGCTGCCCGGCCGGAACGAGACCGAACCGCTCTGAAAATTCAGGCGCGCCACACGCGACGGCGGGTCGTCTGCATCCGCCATGGCCGATGCCGCCGTTATCGCCAGAAGAGCCGTCAGAAGTTCTACCTTGCGCATCATGATCCGCTTCCTTCCAAAACTCATTGACGCATCGGAGTATTAAGACTCCACCGTATTTTATATTAAAATCCGCCAATGTCTTCGGATAGGGTATCGCTTGCCCGCGCCTGGCTCCGTCGGAGCCACGACCGTGAGGGAGTGGTCTTCGGCCGGACAGGCCTTGGGTGGGGCAGGCGGTTCCGCCTGCCCTCGCCCGCTTGCGGGCGATTCTTTCCAAGCTTCTTAAACTAGATTAAAGGTGGTGCCCTACCCAGCCCCCACGGCGGCGATCAGCCGCGCCACTTGCCCCTGCATCTCCTCGCGTGGGAAATAGGCCCTCTCCCCGTGGCCGGGGAGAACCCACTCGAAGGAATACCGGCCCAGCAGCGCTACGGACTTGACCTGGTCGCGCCAGGAATACCAGCAGACGTCCCGCGATGCCGTCAGGCGACGGCGCACCCGGCTCCACCAGATATGGTCGCCCGTGAACAGGAATTCATCCTGGTGGAGCAGCGCTACGTGGCCGCGGGTATGGCCGGGCGTGGGAATCGCCAGAAAGCCGGGCGTCAGCTCCACCGGGTCAAGGCCCTCGATTACCCGCTCGGCATCGGGTTGCGCGGCAAGCTCCAGGCGGTGGATGATGCGGGTCGCGCCGAAGCGTTGGGCATACCGGGCGGCGTCGGCGACGTCGTCCCGGTGGGTGAGGAAGATGTACCGGATGCCTCCCTTCGCGGCGAATCGCCCGACCAGGCGTTCCACATAGCGCGGCGAATCGATGAGCCAATTCCCGCCGGAATGCTCCACGAAGTAGCTGTTGCCGCCGAACGATTTCCGCGAATTGAAACCGCAGTACCACACGCGGCCGGCCACCGGGAGAGGAAAATCCGCGACGGCCTCAGCGACTTCGCGTTTGTCGGCCGTGCCGATCGACCCCGTGGGGCAGGCGATCAACGCGTGCAGCGCCGACCGAGTTTTGGCGGCGTCGCGCGGTTGCGCCTCGACGAACGAGAATTCGCCGGTATCGCCGAAGGTGTGGGGAGCGAGCTGACGGCAGGTATCGCAATCGATACAAGTCGAGTCCACGAAAAACGGCCCCTCCACGTTTTCGGGCACGGCACGCGCCCGGTTCGCCATAGTTTCAGAATCGCACAGCCGGCGCAGGAGGAGCAGACCGTACGATTTGAGACATTTGCGCGGATCAGGCCGCGATTGCGGGAAGGCTGAGCAGGTTTCGCTTCATTTCCTTGCGCGGTCATCTTATTCTAGATTTGGAGAAAGACGATGTTACGCGCAAATGCAGCCAAAGTCGACTGGGATCAGCAAAAGAAGCAGTGGCATGTGGAGATCGTTATGGGGGCGGAGGTGGTGAAGCGTTGGCTCAAGGGTCGTCCGCACGAAACTGCGGATGACAGCCTGCGTTCCCTGGCAGTAGAAACGGCCAAAGACGAGGGCTACGAGTTGGACGCCGGGCAGGTGACGGTCGCGCGGTGAAGGGAGGACAAGCAGCCGCTTACGTATTGGGCCAAGTGGAGTCGTGCGTCTCCCCGCAGAAAAGATCGCGTCCGGTGTAGCATGGTTGGGCGGTCATTCAGAGGAGGACCACACCATGGAACATATCATCGCGAAGCTCCTGCACGATTTCGAACAGGGGAAGATGACCCGGCGGCAGCTCATTCAGAGCTTGGCGCTGGCATCGGCTGCCGCGGGCGCGGCGGCGCCGGCTCCGGCGGCTGAGGGCAGAGGCTTCAAAACCGTAACCGTCAACCACATTTCGTATCAGGTGGCGGATTACACCAAGACCCGCGACTTCTATGCGGACCTGATGGGGATGAAGGTTTCGCATGACGACGGCAAACAGTGCTACCTCTCGTTTGGCGATTCGTTCCTCCTTGCCCGGAATGGACGCGCTGGGGCAACCCTCCCGCGCGTGGATCACATGGCGTACACCATCGAAGACTGGGACAAGAATGCCGTGGAGGCAGAATTGAAGCGCCGCGGTCTGACGCCGCGCCCCGATACGGAAGACAGCTTCCACGTCACGGATCCCGATGGCTTCAATCTGCAGATCAGCGGCAGGAACATGAAGGCGTAGGGCCAGGGGACAGCCGTATGCTATTCAGCGCACGTGCTGCGGTTCAGACAGTAATTTGAGCCTCCGGCGGCTCGATTCGGCCTCAGGGCGTACTGTAGCGGGGCGCCGCCGGTTGACGGGCTGCCGGTGGACTGTTGCCGTCTTAGGCCGGCTGTCCTGATCCCGCTTTTGTTTCCAGTTGAAGGGGTTTTTCGGAGCCTCCTCATTT
>JAIQFL010000184.1 GCA_020073365.1 Terriglobia bacterium
TGGGTAAGGATGGGTAATTAATTTTTCTGGGCCGCGTTCGGACACACGTTGACAACTGGCGTGTTATCTATGGCATGTGTTGAAATTAAAGGGGTTATTTTGGCTCCTCAGGTAGGACTCGAACCTACAACCCTTCGGTTAACAGCCGAACGGCTTCTGGCCGCCTCGCGTTGCAAACACGACACTTACGCGTGCAAAAAGTCGATTTTGGTGGTAATTGGGGGGACTCTGGGGGGACTCTCGGCGCAACCGCCTAGGGCCTGCCGCATCTTGCGGGAACGGGGCCGCGTGGAACTGGCTGTCGGGTTCGTCACGGAGGTGAACGGGAGATGCGAGACGCGATCGACGGAAGTAGTAGTGTTCCCGCAATGAGAATTTGCGCTAGAATCTCAATGCCGACGGTGCGATTAAGTCCCATAGGCGGTTGCTTTCGTAGCGCGCCTGATCTCGTCAGCTAGGTGGGGTTGGTATCAAGTTGCCGCGCAGAGCTCGAATTACCGTACTGACAGACCATCGTGACTCCCATTGGCACCAATCTGCTCACAGAATCCTGACGGCGCTTAGGTCTGCTTCTGGAACGGCTGTCGCCAGCACCGAAGTCAGGCTGGTTGACATAAGAGAACCGATGGGATGTCAAGACACCCCGGGGGCCATCGAATGTATCATCTGTCATCCGAGTAATGAGATAGTGGACGTGCTCAGATCGCAGGGAGGCAGGCCGCTTCTTCTTTTCGTCTCGGGAGGCGAGCGGAGTGGCGTTGCCGATTTGCCATTTGTGTCAGAGGCACGAACGATTTGGTTTTCCGGCGTATATGGCAGAGAGAATCAATTTGAATTTTGGCTCAAAGAGTGGGCGTCCCGCGGGCTGTCCGAGGAGACGTTCAATGAAACCAAGGAAGCCCTCTTTTCAGGAAAAGCCGGCGTAGGGATCACGGCTGACCGCCTTGGAAGGAACCTGGTACCACTCATAATGCTGTTGGTAGGATATGGAGCTGTCATCGAAAAGGCAGCGGCCCTTGATGCGGAATCTAGAAGTGGAAACGCAGAAGAGCTTCAACGCAGACTGATTGAGTCGCTATCGCAACTCTGGAATGAGAAGCGGCTATTTCAGGCGTTAAGCAGAGACGCCGCTCTTATTTACGGAGCGATTCGTAATTGGAGTGCTGCTGGGCGTACCTCGCAGGCGCGCCTAGTCGAGTTGCTGGCAGACTTCCTTCCCACGTCGGCTGGCCACTGGGAGTATGATCCAGCATTGGATGAAGCGTTCCGTAAGGTTGTTTGCGGCAAAGTGAAGGGTGTAGCAGCCGACCAGGTCTTAGCCGACTGGCACACCAAGCTTTCTGAGCTGTCAGATCTCCTAAGAGCGCTGCCCTGCGAAGATCCAGGAAAACAGTCATGATGATACCGGATGTGATCGACTACGAAAACCCATTCTCCTTGGACACGGTCCGCCTGCCCCCAGAGCGGATCATTGATCGCCAAGAACAGGTTAAGTTTCTCAATGACCGCGTCATCGGGCACCGTGAGAACGTCTTAATTACTGGACCTTATGGTGTCGGTAAGACGTGCTTGCTTCGGAAATTCCGCGCGGGCATCCCGAAAGACACGGCCCACCAAACATTGTTGATCGAGATGGAAATGCGGCGTGTTACCGCAGATCCGTCGGATTTTTTGAGCGACGTTCTCCTCAAGCTAATAGGCTCCTTCTGGGAGCAGGTTCTGAAGCGCCCATATAGCGAGCTGATTAAGTCGGTGACCAGCCCGGCTGATGTACGCGAGCATATCATGCCCCAAGTTAAGACTGTGCTTGAACTCTATCGACTTGTGCGGCCGCGGAGCGTTACGGCTGCAATGGAAGAGCACAACGCGCTGGGCTTTGATAAATGGGTTAAAGCAACAAAGGAAGAAAAACTCAGCCGCACGGTGACGAGAGGCGATCTAACGCCATCTGAGTTCGTGAGCTTAGCGAATCAGTTATTGTTGGCGCTTGCTGAGAATGGCATTTCTAGGACCATCATCTTCGGTGATGAAGCAAACCACATTGATCCGGACATTGAAACGGAAATTATCCGGCGAAATTTCGAGGTATTCTCCCAACAGAACGTGCAGTTCGTTTTGACGGCGAGGCCCGAGGTTGTTAAAGCAGTGCCGCATCTTAAGGATGCATTTCCGGCATTCTTGGAAGTAAAGCCGTTCGATGATTCATCTGTGCTTGACGATTTGCTGCAAGTCTATTCGAGCGGACGAAACACGCCGTCGTTCTCTCCACAGAGCCGCCGGCTTTTATGGCAAGTGTCTCGCGGAAATCCCACTGAGATTCAGCGATTATGCCAAACCTGCGTCGCTAATGCGATCTCACGAGCCAGATCTGGCATGACTTATGAAATTGATCTCGACTGCGTAGTAGCGGCTATGGTTCAGACGTACGACTTCCACCCAAAATGACGTCGTAAGGCCATAAGAGTAGTCGGCAAACCCAACTTGTTATTGCCGGCGACTACTGTACCAGAGCTAAATGAGGGACCACAGGAGCCTGCTGCCGTTGCTCTGGTTCCTTCTTGCGCTTCTCGTCTGCGGCAATTTGGCGCGCGGCGATTTCGTCGAGGGCGCGCCGCTTCGCTTCCATCCGCACGTGGGAATAACGCGAGAGCATGGCGCGCGAGACGTGGCCGGCGAAACCAGGCCACTGCGGCAAACTGTCCGCCCAATGCCCCGGAGCGCAAAGAGGCGACTTCCGGCGCCCGCGAGACCAGCGACCGCCACCGTTTCTGAAATTCCGAAACATTTGCTGCCAGGGGCATGGATCGCCTGGCGCCTTGCCTTTCTTGAAGGTGGTGGGCCAAAGTTTATATGGGACTGATGCTGTAGCCTTGGTTTAGGTAGATGACAACCTGCTGCGGGGCCGTGTTCCAGTAGAGGAGCATTTGGGTCATGGCGTCAACCTGATCATCGTGCGCGCCGTTCGGGAACGTCGCACATTCCTCGATGAAGTCGTTGATCCAAGCCGCATAAAGCGGGTGCGGAAGGTAAACGTTTCCCGCCTCCATCAGTGGGCTGACGGCGGCGGCGCGCGCCACCTTCCCGCCCTGAGGCGTGACCGGGATCATGCCGGGGATCTCTTTGCCTAGCATCTGGATCACCGCCGACCCGTTGGCTTTGTCCTCGATCAGCTTCGCAACTGTACCTCGAAAGCGCTGCGACAAATCGCGAACGGCTTTCACCGTGGCAGGGCAGTCCATGCGAGCGCGAATCTGGTCTCCCAGAAAGAAGGCCGAGCCTACCCGTGCCCAGGCTTGGCCGACGACGTAGTCCGATGTTTCCAGATCCTTAAAGGCACAGTCCCAGGATTGGGCTTGGTCGTCAACTCCGTACGGTATCTCGACCGCCGCAATGGATTGAAGCGTGCCATCCGGAAGCCGGACAGGAACCGGTGGCAGATTGGCTCCTCGCGGCTGCCAGTACCGGAACCAATGTCGCTTAAAAAGACCACCCTCGGCTGGCGAAGGACGCTGTTGGAGTTGGCCGGCGGCGGCGTAGCTGCCCAGGCTGCGCTTGAGTGATGCGATCTCCTCCGGCCCGAAGCGCTCTGCCCAAAGCAGTTCACCGTGCTCCTGACGAGGATCGGAGAACCCTATGGAAGTCGCTCGTCCGGGCCCTTCGTACTCCGCCGGCAGGCACAGATGCTCCCATCCGCCTTGTTCCAACAGATGTCCGCTCAAGTCCTGCTGATGGCAGCGCTGCATCACCACCACCTTTGCCGCCGTCCTGGGATCGTTCACACGCGTCGACATCACCACGTCCCACCAGTCCAGGGTGCTCTTGCGGCTCGTATCCGATTCGGCCTCTTGAACATTGTGGGGATCGTCGCAGACGATGCGGTCGCCGCCTTCGCCGGTGGCGGCGCCTCCCACCGATGTGGACAGCCGGTAGCCCGACCGGTTGTTGTCAAAGCGGCCCTTAGTGTTCTGGTCGGTCGTGAGCGCGAAGCGGTATGCCCAGCGCGCCTGATACCAGGGGGACTCGATCAGACGCCGGCATTTAATCGAATCGCGGGTGCTCAGGCTTGCAGCGTAACTGCTGAACAGCCAACGGCGCTCGGGCCAGGTGATCCACTCCCAGCAGGGCCAGAAGACGGACACCAGCAGGCTCTTCATGTGCCGTGGTGGAACGTTGATCAGCAGATTCCGGATCTGGCCACGGGAGACTGCCTCGAGGTGCTGGATGATGGCATCGATATGCCAACCAGGAACGAAGGAAGTTGACGGCTCCACAACATGCCACGCCTGGCGCACGAACGCGCCCAGACCTCGAGCAGCCAGTTCGCCATCAATCTCGGCCACGAGGCTTGGTCTTGTCAGCAATAGCGCGAAGCTGTTTGAGCTCTTCATCGGTTAACTGCGTAAGGTCAGGTTTAGTGGCAATCTGGATGGGTCCGCCGGCCAGACCGGTGTGCTCCGTGTTCACAACGTCGCGGTAACCGAGTAGATTCTTCGATAGGAAGATGGCAGCAGCCACGTTATTGTTGTTCGCCATACGAAACAACGCACGGCGAACGGATACTCGCCCTTTCGCCCTTGCACCGTCCACAGCTTCCCTGAATTTTGCGACATGGAGTCGGCGTTGCAGGGTGCGCACGCTGATGCCGAGAAAGAGGGCGATCTCCTCGTCGGTACACTGCAACGTGGCGAGCTTTTCCAATTCGCCGACGTCGATCTTTACCTTAGGCCGAGCCACCGGTTATCGCTCCTTCTCGGTCAGCCGCAGTTCGCCCGCCCAATCGGTGAGCGCCAGGCATAGTCCCTGAAGGTCCGGATTGCCGGCCCGAATGGCCGCCTCGATTTCCGCTATCTCCCGGCGGCAACGTGCGATTCATGCGGCTACCCCCAGACGTTTGGCCTTGACCTCCTCGAATGTGCGGCCGTCACCCTCCAGAGTGGCTTGGCCCTGTGCGAAGTCCTGCCAGCGCTGCACGATGACGTCGGCGAATTTCGCATCGAGTTCCACCCCGTAACACCTCCGTTCAGTCATTTCTGCGGCGATCAGCGTAGTGCCACTGCCAAGGAACGGATCGTACACCTCCCCGCCGCGCTTGGTGTGGTTCAGGATCGGCCGCCGCATCAGTTCGACCGGCTTTTGGGTCGGGTGGTCGAACTTTTCTTCTTTCGATCCACCCATGATGAATTTCGGAGACGGAGAAGACCAGACCGTCGAGTTCTCGCCGGCCTTTCCGTACCATGGCGCATTTTTCTTCCGGACGAACCAGCAGGGCTCGTGCTGGAACCAATACAATGTGCGCGTGAGGACCGTGCGCTGCTTATCCCAGATGATCTGCTGGTGGTGCAGGAAGCCGATCCGCAGCAGGCCGGCCAGAACCTCGCTGGTGAATTTCGACGCGTGCCAGACGTACGCGACCTGAAGGCTCGGCAAAAATTCGAAGGCTTCCGACCAGTCCGCCCTCGTGTCGCCGGAGATTTTGGTCTCGGTATGGCCCTCGGTTCGCTGCTTCATGTAGCTGGGCTCGGCGGGGAATTGTGGATTGCCCTTCGCCGCCGCCTTGCCTGCCGCCGTTCGCTTCTGCCCAGGCGCCGTATTCAAGCCAGCGCGGTCGCGCCATTCGCTGTCCAACTCGATTGCGTATGGTGGATCAGTCACCATCAGGATTGGCTTCACGGAACCCAGCAGCTTAGCCACGACTTCAGGCTGGGTGCAGTCGCCGCAGATTAGTCGATGGTTACCCATCACCCACACGTCGCCAGGGATCGACGCGGGGTGTTCTGGCACTGGAGGAACGACGTTGGCCCGATCGTCGTCTCCGGGATCCCGAAGGAAGTCATCGATCTCGCGGTCGTCGAAGCCCGTCAAGCTGAGATCGAAGTCCAGGCCTTTCAGCTCGGCTAATTCCTGCGCAAGCAGTTCGTCATCCCATTCCGCCCAGCCGACCGACCGATTTACCAGCAGTCTGAACGCCTTCACCTGCGCGTCGGTCCATTCGTCGCACAGGATCACCGGCACTTCGGTGATGCCGAGTTTGCGAGCAGATTTTAAACGCAAATGGCCATCGACCAAGGTCCCGTCGCTGCGCGCCAGCACCGGGATTTTGAAGCCGTACTCCTTAATGCTGGCGCACATCCGGTCAACCGCGGCGTCGTTCTTCCGCGGATTCCGCCCATAAAAAACCAGCCGACCAATTTCCCAGACCTGAACCTGTGGCGTCACCGTTGTAGATGTCATGGCGAATTCTCCATTCGAGATTGAGCCGTATTGTTTCTCATCACAGTTCCCACGTTGCAAGCTCGATTATACGGGTCATTTTTTCGTTTGCAAAATGCTGTAGTATATGAAGTTACCCGTTGCTCAGGAGTGCTCAATGCTGTCGCGGCGAGCTGATCTGTGGGCACCGTTCTCGCAAGTGAATCTGTGATCACCAGGCCAAGAGATGAGCGATCCTTCATCACTTCCGCCACCAGGAGGAACGGTTGGCGAACCAACTGAAGCCGAAATCAAAAGGATCCTGCGGGACAGCAGTCGCCAATCGAGAAGACGGAGGGCGGCGCGAGAGGCACTGGATTTGTCTGGCACTGCGAGGCTCATTGCTGAGTCTGCATTGCGTAAGACAGTCGCCAGGGCCGTGTTGGAGAATTTGCCGCAGGACGGCGATGAGTTAGAGAAACTGCTCTGGCCACATCTTGCGTTGTATTCCGAGACGGTCTTCGACAACATCGCCGAACGTGGCCTCGAAACGTTGAAGTCCAGGTTCTCGGTTCGTCGTTATCGGCACTGGCTGTGTTATACGGTTACGTCAGCTGTTGTCGATGAAGACATCTGCCCACCGATTGACGGGCAGATCGATGCGACCGCAGAACATGTCCTGGGTGTTATTGGCGAAACGGTTTTCCCGCAACCGGCCGATCACACCAGACGCGCCTTGTGGCGATTGCGGAACGAGATGTTTGGGGACCCTCGTGCTCTAAACATTGAGACGCGCTTGAAGGCTCACCTCAGGGGGGGAATTGGAAGATGGGAGGCTGCAGCAATCGAGAAAGTATCGCGTGCGGCGCCTGGTGCCACTGAAGTCTACCCGTCTGCTGCAGTCAGGTCAGCACTCGAACTGGGATTCGTCGATCATCCGACCGCGGCCCGCAATAACAGCGAGAGCCCACAGCTGGATCAAGTTCCGACCGCGGACTCCCCAGGCACGGCGGGTGATTCGTCCCAAAGTTGGTCCGCGCGAAAGGCTCGCCGTGCGACTCTGCTCGCCGAGTATAAGCGAGCGGCGGGCAATCCTTCAAATAAGAGAATCTACGAGGCCCGGAACTCCGGAATCCATAAGCCGCAGTTCTATGAGTGGCTGAGAGGCGAACTGCCCGACGATTCCGAGACCACCAAGAACTTCGAGAAGTTTCTCTCCGCCAAGAAAGCTCCGATTCCGCGCGAACCAAGGCTCTGACTTTTCTACCACTTCTACCATGGTAGATCGCGAGTCTACCAGTTGATCCTCTCCCGTAGTCCAAGTGTCTAATTCAATACATGCAGCATTCACAGGTGAGAGAACTCGAAAGTTCCTGCGGCACACCGATCGAACGGCTTCTCAACGAGCATGAATTCTCCCGCATCACCGGACGTAGCGTGGCTTCCGCTCGAAGAGACCGGCTCCTTGGCCGAGGGTGCCCGTACGTGAAGCTCGGTTTCTCGGTGAAATACAGGCCGGCCGACGTGCGGGCGTACATCGCGCAAAACGTGCACGCAACCAGATAGACACCCGAAATGTGGTGGAGAACGTGAGCAAATTGGCTGAAGGAATGGACCCGAACGTACCGGACGATCTTGTGGAGCTTCCTCGCTGGGCTGTCTGGCGGATGGAGAGCGGCGCTAAGATTCCTTACCGCGTCGGTGGCGGCCGCGCCTCCACGACAAACCCTGCGCACTGGGGTGAGCTTGAGTGCGCGCGATCCGCGTTGGCGTCTGGGTCCTTCTCCGGGCTCGCATTCGCTTTCTTCAAGGAGGATGGCTTGGTGGGGATCGACCTCGATGACTCGCTTGATCCTGACGGCCTTCCGAAAGCGGAGTTCCGAGGCATGCTGGAACGCTTCGGTGACACATACATGGAGGTCTCGCCATCTGGACATGGTTTGAAGATGTGGGCACGGGGCGCGCTGCCAGCCAATCTGCCTAAGGTCATCGTTGGGTCTGGCGGCATAGAGATGTACAACCATTCGAGATACTTCGCTTTCACCGGCCGGCGGTTTCGCAGTGCACCTCTACAGGTAGAAAATCATGCGGCCGACATCCTTTACCTCTACGAGCACCTAACCGAGAACCGAAAACATACATGGCCTTTGCAGCCGCTTCAGGGTGGCCGGATTCCCTACGGCAAGCAGCACTCGACCTTGGTTTCGATTGCAGGTACGCTGCGGGCACGACGGGTCTGTGAGGAGGCCATCGAAGCATGCCTCCAATTGATTAACGAAAAGCAGTGCGAAAGACCGGGCCCGCCGGCGAACATCCGCCGGCTCGTGCAGTCGACACGCAAGTGGGCTGGGGGCGCGGCGTGAATGCTGCGAAAGCGGAGTGGATGCCCCCTGTCGAACCAGGTGGAAAACCGGGCGGTGATCGGCCGAAAAGGCCCTCGCAAAAGCCGGAGGTACCCGAGGCGCTGAACATGGCTGAATTGCTCGCGCTGGATGTCGTTCCGTCGAAAATGATCATCGAGAGCTTAGCGCCGACGCCGGGGGTCTCGCTCTTGGTTGGAGCACCAAAGAGTGGCAAGACCATCTTGGCAGTACAGATGGCCATCGCCGTGGCCCGCGGGAGCGCTCTTTTCGATTACTACCGGGTTAAGCAGGGACCAGCCATGATTGTCGAGCAGGACGACCCAGCCGGCCCGGCGAGCATTAAAGACATCGTCCTCCGGGCCGGAATCACGGATGCCGTTCCTCTGTTCGTCCAGCCCCGTGTTCCGTTCAGCATAGGGCCCGCCTTTCTCGATTGGCTTGGTAACCAGATCGTGAAGCGATCCCTGGGCCACGTGGTGCTGGACTCCTACACCGCACTGCGTGCGAGCCGAGGTTCGGGCGTCGATATCGTCAAGGCCGAGCAAAGCGAACTCCTGAGTCTTGACACACTGGCGAAAAAGCTCGACTGCGCCTTCGGAGTGGTTCACCACGCATCCAAAGGGTCCGCAGGTCTGGACTGGAGCGACAGGGCCGCGGGAACCTTTGCGATGTCAGCGGCAACAGAGGCCCAGGTGTTCATCTCGCGGTTTCCTGATCTTGACGTGGCATCTCCAGAGCGTTTGGTCCGGGTCCGGGGCCGACATTGCAGCGATGTGGAGATGGTGCTGCGGTTCCGCAAGGAAACCTTGGACTACGAGCACGTACTCGAAGGCGGTGCCGCATCTGCTTACCCGCAGTTGCTTCAGATTCGCCACGCTTTCGGAAACCAGACGTTTACACCGAAGCAGCTCTACCTGACAACCGGTGTCGCACGGGCTACGGCGTTTCGCCAGATCGAGCGGCTCTTCCGGGCGGGTGCACTCCAAAAGCGGGGCCGAGGCGAGTATGTCTTGGCTGACCTGGTGAGACTTTGAGATACGGGGGACTAGTGAGACTAGTGAGACTACCGGTCAACGATGGGGAGGTCGACCGTGAATAACCAACAACTTAGGAGTCTCAATAATCTCAATAGTCTCAATAGTCTCACAAATCCCATTTGTATACGCAGTCTCATTGCTGCGTCTGGGAGACTTCCGGCTCCACGGTCGGCCCGTTGCCCAAGAGGTCACATGTTCCGCGGCAGGCAAGGTGCCCGCGGTATTGGGAATTGATGATATGAGCGCGCCACGGATAGTCGATCTGGCCCAAGTACCCGCCGTCCCGTGGGCGTGGGTCGATGAGCACGTCTACGCCGCCATCCGCGGCTGCAGCGTGAAGGCGCTGCAGAACGAACGGCGATTGAACATCGGCTGCCCCTTCCGGCGGATCAACGGCACCAGCATTCGGTACAAGATGGGCGACATCACGGAGTTCCTGGAGTCGCAGCCCGCTGGTGGTGGCGGAGAAAAGCCCGGCAGTCACCCGAGGCGGGGCGCTGGACGGCCGCGCCGATCTTCGCCTTGACTGTTTCCGCGACCGAAGTGATGAATGTGGTGGGTCGAACGACGACCACTAGGTAAGCCACAGATGAGCGTATTCAAAAACGGCCGGCTTTACCATTACGAATTCGTTGTCGATGGGCGCCGCCATCGCGGTTCCACCGGCACCGCGAACAAGCCCGAGGCCATCGCGGAGGAGCGTCGCCAGCGTGAGCGATTGGAGAAGAGCTACAGCCAGGTTCTCCAAGAGGAGACCCACGAACAGCAGCGGAAGACGATCCAGAAAGCCGCCGACGAATTCCTGGTAGACTACCGCGCGAAGCACCGGTCCGCAAGCTATGCCGAGTATGCCCTGGGGCACGTGAAGACCTTACTCGGTGACCGACTGGTTGTCGAGATTACGCCGAAGGTGGTGAAGGGGTACCAAACCGCGCGGCTAAAGGAGAAGGCCGGGCCCAAGACAATCAACGACGAGGTGATGCTGCTGATCCGGCTCTGTGGTGACCAGGGCGAATTGATCCGTGCGACCCTCCGCCGCGACAAGGCGCTGAAGCTGGCGCTTCCTCCCTCGCCTGGGCGTCCATACAGCGCGGAGGAGAAGGCCCGGATGCTGGAGGAGGCACAGAAGCTTCGCACGCCACAGATGCACGCCGCTCTCGCGTTGGACTTGAACACTGGCCTCCGCGATAAGGAATTGCGCGAGATCCGTTGGGAACAGGTTGATCTGGTTCACAAGAAGGCGCTCACGGTCGGCAGGTCGAAGACCGACGCCGGCACCGGGCGCGTGATCCCGCTCAACGACACGGCCATCGTGGCGCTGGAAGCGCACGCCTCCTGGTACATCGAGCGCTTTGGCGATTGCAAGCCTGAGTGGTACGTGTTCGCCTTTGGCTCGCCCCTGCCCAACGATCCAACGCGCCCGATCACATCGTTCAAGACCGCCTGGATCAAGGTCCGCGAGAAGGCTGGGGTGAAAGGCCGCTGGCACGATAACCGCCACACACTCGTCACGGAGCTCGCGGAGGGTGGGGCAGGCGACGAGGTGATCATGAGCATCGCCGGGCACGTATCGCGCGCGATGCTCTCCCGCTACTCCCACGTGCGCATGGAAGCTAAGCGGCGCGCCCTCGACGAGATTGCCACGCGCCAACGCGCAGCCGACGAGAAACGTAAGGAAGACGCCGAGCGGATGGGGCAGGATTCACGCTCAGCTCAATTAACCGCGATTCAATAATCGCCAGAATACGTGAAATGGTAAGGTCGCGATCTGAGTGGGAATCCAGTGGGTATTAATAGATCGACTGAGAGCCTTGCAAACACAAAGGGAACACTGTCTGGGGCGTGCTAGCCTAATAAAGACCGCGGGGCGACCGGATGGTCGCCCCAAAAGACTGTGTGCAGGGATCTGGCGAACCCGTTGACGCGGGAAGCACCCACCCAACTCTCAGTGTACAAGGGGTGCGGTAATGGCTGCAATAATCGAAATTCCTTCCACCGCGGACGCGGTGCATAGTCGATCTGGGATCCGGGAGATTGTCACCGGTCTGCGGCGCAATCGATTCTAACGATTTCGCGTTGGTATGCTGAAAGCTTTTATCGACGATAGCGGAAGCGCTGGTGATTCCCCATGGTTCGTCCTGGCCGGGTACGTCGGAACCGTCGAAGGGTGGGACCGGTTCGACCCTCTTTGGGAATCAGTTCTGAGTTCGCCACCAAGCATTGATTACTTCAAGAGCACAGAAGCAGTCCATCTAAGGGGTGAGTTCGATGAATTTACCAGTGAAGAACGTGATGCCAAACTCGATGCGCTGATCGACGTAATCGGCACCTGCGCCGAGCGGGCGGTATGCGCGCGCATGAGGCAACGCGACTACAACGAGATTGCCAAAGGGTGCATTCCGGCAAGATTCGACAGTCCTTACTACCTTCTGTTCCCATCGATAATTGCCGCGGCTGTGAATATTGAAAGGATTGAGGGGGAGGGCCAGCCTGCAGAGTTTGTATTCGATACCGACCAGCGGTTCGAGCGCCTGGCGTATGAAATGGTGCCTAGCCTAATGCCGCTCCGATCGTTTAACAACGGCATAGTGAATGTCTCGTACAGGGATGATCGAGACTTCTTGCCTCTTCAGGCTGCCGATCTACTTGCATGGCAGATTCGGCGAGGGTTCTCTAAACCTGATGAACCCAAGCGCAGGCATTTCGATTCCGCCAGACTGTGCCCGCCGAGGGAGCCCCATACTTTCGTCTTCACCAGAGCCCAACTGGTAGCCACGATGGGTGAACTAAGAGAACGCATAACTGAATTCTGTCGGGTGACCGGGAAGACCTTCGACCCGAAAGATCTATAGTGTTTATTGGTCGTGGTTCGCCTCGGTGAGTGGTTGGCCTTATTCCCGCCTTGCCCTCGCCGGCGCAACAGTGGGCCTTTGTGGCGCAACGGCTGGCCTTTCTGCGTTGAGTTCGGGTCTGCCCATTGGTCCCTGGCCCCGCCGACCGGACGACGCACCTAGCCCACAAGCAACAAAGCCCGCCGCGGCCGGAGCCGGGCGGGCAGGAGATGCATCAGATCAGTTCTACAAAACTGGTTGCTGGGATGGTCCACGCGATCCGATAGTCGCCGTCAATCCCTCGCGCCCAAAGCTTGTACGTGTATGGGCAAATCCCCGGATCCTCTCCGCGCTCGAGGCGACGCATCCGGCCGCGGAGGTCGCTCTGGGCGATCTCCTTCGCTTCGTTGATCGTGCTGGCGACTGCGACCGGTTCGTGGCGGCCTTCCTCGTCCTCGGCTATCAGCATCGCCATGCCCAGTTCGGTGTCGGGCTGTAGCGGGATCGCAAATCCGTTGTAACTCTTGGGCTGCTTTCGGCTGCGTGGCATCTGGCTGGTCTCCTTGCATGACGATTCATCACTCCGGTGCCCAGCGGAAGGCAAGGGGATAATCGCAGCGTGCCGCAAAAAAGCCGCCCGTTTCCAGGCGGCTGGTTTGGAGGCAGGCGTGCTCTACTTCGCGATTCGATAGGTACGCTCTCCGCCTTCTGGCTTGAAGGACTCGACGGTATAGCCAGCCTTCTTCATCGCGCCGGCCATGAACCCGCGGACGGTGTGCTTCAACCAACCCATCTTGTCCATGATCTCAGTCAAAGTGGCGCCGTTCTTGCGCTGGAGCATCGCGACCACCTGGGCGCTCTTGCTGCCCTCGCGTGGCCCAGCGGACTCTTGCGCCTTGGCGGCCTTCTTGCCCTTGGGCGCGTTCTTGGGGGCGCTGGCCTTCGTGGTTGCCTTCTCCTTGCTGGGCGCAACGTCGGGCGCCTGCTCGCCAGCGCTGGCCAACTGTTCGCCGGCTGCGCTGTGTGTTGTGCTGGGCTGGCCTTCCGCAGGGGCGACGTCGGAGTCCGCTGCGGACGTTTGAGTGGCTTCCGGCTGGGCCTCCGCAACTCGGGGCTCTCCGAGTGCCGCGATGGCTTTCCAGATGCGCTCCGTGGCTACCTTCCGATTCGTGAACTTGGTGACCGGCTTGACGCCCGGTAGGCTGTTCCAGATCTCGACCAGCCGCTTGCTGTCGTTGCCGATCGTGTCGGCAAACTGCTCTTCGGTTGAGAATGCCGGAGCGCCGGACTCGCGGGCTTCCTTGCGGCTGGCGTGGGCTGTGATGTTGTTCTCGGCGTCGATGGTGAACGTTTTCATTTGCTTCTCTCCTGGCGCGGTAGGTGCCGTCGCCATCACATCCATCACTCCGGTCCGCTCTGAAGGCAAGGCCGATCCGCCAGATTTGTGCAGAAATGTTTCGGCGCTGAGGAAGCGCGCGCTAGAGTCGCCCGGCCGGGCGTGGAGGTAAAGGGACGTGGTGGCCACCGAGGAGTGGCCCAGGGTGGCTTGTACCAAGTGGATGGGCGCGCCGTGGTCCAGGGCGTGGGAGGCGTGTGCGTGACGCAGCCAGTGCGGGCTGATTTGAGGGGTTTTGCCAGCGACCCCTGCCTTTTCGGCAGCCTCGCGCAAAATGGCCCTAACCCTCCCACGATCAAGGGGTTGGCCAGTCCGCGATGCGAACACGGGTGTACCCTTTTCTGCACCTTTTTGCAGTTTATTCAGCATTTTCCAGACTTCCGGAGGCAAAGCGACCGCCCGCGTACGTCCGTTTTTCCCGAATACGGTGACCTGGCCGGCGTCACCCCTGGCGCTGAGATTGCGCCAGCGCAGTCCACAGGCCTCAGAAACGCGCAGGCCGGCCGTGTACAGGAGTTGGAGCAGGACTTGGTCCCGGAGCGGCATGTCGACCGCCAAGAGGCGTTGGACGTCCTCTTCCGCCACGATCCGTTCCGCCAATCGCTGCTCGTACGGTGGCAGTGTCAGCTCCGCCGCGGGGTTCGCCGGCAGATACCGCGTCCTGCAACAGAAGGAAAACAAACTCTTTACGGCTGCCAAGGTGCGGACACGGGAGACCGGCGCCAGTCCGCCTTTGACGAGCGATTGATCGAAATCCTGAAGGTCGCCAAGCCCAATAGCGTTCAGTGGTTTGCCGGCGTATCCCAGGAGCCGCTCGGCGTCGCGCCGGTAGCAGGATCGCGTATGCGGGCTGGTTTGGCTGTTCAGCCATAGATCCAAAGTTGTTGAATCGGAAGAGGATACCATAACCGTCCTTATGGAATGTTGCGTCAGTCCTGTGATACCTCGGATCGGCGGCGAGAAGGTGGCAAGCGACGCGGCGTTGCCGACGGATTTATCTGTGGTATCGAGAGGACGCTCGGAACCGAGGAAGTCAGATTTGCGATTGAGATCACGAGGCCAGCACTTTCGGGATCCCCGTGAGTGGAGTGCTACCGGCGGATTCTGTCCCCTTTTTGTTTGGGCGACAAAACGAGACCTATACCAGCCCTCCAGCAACCAGGCACGATGCCCGTATCGCGTCATCGTTCAAGCGTCAGGACGTGAGATTGACTGGATCAATCAGTATCTCGACTACGAAACCCTTCGCCGTCTGGCGGATAATACCCTGAAAAGTTATGCGCACGAGTTGTTGCACTTTCTCCGATGGTGGGAGAGTGTTCATCATACCGACTCGATCAGCAAGGATGCACTCACCGAATCAACACTGCTGGACTATGTGCGATTCCAGTCTGGTCAACGACGCGCGTTGACCGGCGGTACCATCAACCAGCGCGTTGCCATTGTCGATCGCGCCTTGCGCATCGTATTCCCGGATGCTCCTGGGCAGATCGCTCCCGGGTTTCAGCAGACTTATTGGCAGCGTGCACCGATGGGCATCGGCAGGCCGCGGCTTGTCTTGAGTAGGTTGCGGGTGAAGACCCCCAAACGCACCATATCCCCATTGTCGGTGGATGAAGTGGCGCGATTCTGGTCCAGTTTCCGCACCTCGCGTGACTTGGCCATCGTGGGATTGATGCTGTTGCAGGGACTCCGGTCGCAGGAAGTCCTGGATCTGAATGGCGACGATCTGCTGTTGCCGGAAGCGCAGATCCGCGTGCGCGGCAAAGGTAATAAAACTCGCTTCCTGCCGCTGGCTCCCGAAGCGGCTCAGTTGCTTGATCACTACCTGCGACTGGAGCGGCCCACTACCTCGACGAACGCTTTGTTCGTTTCTCTCAAGGGCGCTGCTCGCGGCGCCCGGATGACACCCGCGGGCTTACGATCGCTGTTCCGCCATCATCGTCGAACCACCGGCGTTAAAATTGCCAACCCGCACCGTTTCCGACACACCTTCGCCTCAGATATGGTCCGGGCCGGCGTGAGCTTGCCGGCCCTCATGCAGTTGATGGGACATGCGCAAATCCAGACCACGCTCGTCTATATGCAGGTCACGCCTCTGGAGGTCTACCAGCAATATGCGCGAGCGGTCGCTCAGCTCGTCAGACCTGTACCGGTGACCCCAGCATGAAACTTTCTCGACACGTTCCTGTGGACCACCCACTGGCTCCCCAGTTCCAGCGAGCCGTCGAATCCCTCACTGCCGCCCAGGTGTGGGATTCAGCCCGTCAATACCGTGGCACCGCGCGCGACTTCCTGATTTATCTCGGCGAGGATCATCCTGATGTTACTTCGTTAAGTCAGTTGCGCCGCGACCCGCATATCCTCGGCTGGTTCACACACCTGCGCTCCTTGGCGCCGGCGGTCTACATCTCTCGCCTTATGCGTCTGCGATGCATCTTGGAGGAACTTGCCTGGACCGCACAGCTTCCCGAGTTGGCTCATCTGATCCGTCGCGAGGATTCTCCAAGGCCGCCGCAACGCCTGCCCCGGGCCTTGACGGCGCAGCAGGATCAATCCATCCAACGGGAGTTGCTCCGCCGCAACGATCTGGCGGCCAACATCTTCTTGCTGCTGCGCCACACTGGTATGCGCATCGGCGAATGTGTCGACCTTTCCTGGGATTGCCTTCGCAACGTCGCTCGGGATCGTCGGGCAATTCACGTGCCCCTTGGTAAATTGAAGACGGAACGGATGGTCCCGGTAGACTCGTTTGTCTGTGAGCTCGTTCAACGCCTGCGCTTCTTCCGCTCTTTCGACCCCCTGCCTCCCGACGGCCACCTGCTGTCCCGTCCCCACGGCAAAACAGCCTTAATCCGCCAGTTGCGCTATTACCTACACGAAGTCTCTGCAGCGGCCGGCATCCCCACCCGCATCGTTCCGCACCAGCTTAGACACACCTACGCAAGTGAGATGGTCCGCTCCGGCGTAACCTTACCCGCGGTCATGAAACTACTCGGCCACGCCGATCCAGGGATGACCATGCGCTACGTCGAGGTTACTTCGAGTGATTTGCACAGCGAGTTTCGTCTCGCCCGCTCGCAACCTCGGCATCTGGCTCCACACCCAAAAGCCCCGACCATTTCGCCCCGCGCTGGCTTGGACGGCGTTGTTGAATCTCTGCTCTTCGCGCAACACGCAATCGAAATGTTCCGTCGATCCCTGCCGGACGGCCATCCGCGGCGCTGCCTAGACCGCCTTTCTAATCGGCTGACCAAAATCCTCTCCGAAGCCCGCAAACTCAACTCGCCCGCATAACGGGCAGAGATTGGCCGGATAAGTCGCGCAGCAGGGCAACGATCCGAAGAGTGGATACGCTCGGACGTGGGGCTATCAGGCTTCGACAGTCGCGGCCGGAATCGCGTGCGGCGGGGTGGTGATCTCGGCCAAGGACAACGCGGAATCGCCCCTCCGAATCTACGGACCGGGTTCGAACCTTGGCGACCACCGGCTGCTGGAGGTCACCGCAAGCGGCGAGTTGATCCTGGCGGGCGGCAACGGCAACGGCTACCGCCTGGCCGAATTGATGGGTGCCACGAATCCATCCGGATGGTCTGGCGTGCTGAAAGTGAAGACCCCGGCCGGAGCCACGGCGGGGTACATCCTGTTGTATTCCAATCCGTAAAATCCGGCTCTCGGATGTGGGGCCGGGTTGCCATCTTCCGAGTCGGCCATCCGCCCAGAGAGGCAGGCAGCACTTCCATCGATAGGGTGTTACATTCAATCCAAGTGACCAGCCCTTCGGGACCGAGGACGATTCCTAGACCCGTGACGGCTTGGTGCGCAGGCTGATTTCCCGAAACGCCATTGTCCCGCGAGAATTGAAATGGTTGTCAGCCTTGGGGTATCGCGTCGCCCCACTTCACAGGAGTCCCGGACGGCTGCTCAAACGGATCACTGAAGATATTCGCAACCATCCGGCATGCATACCCGAGGCGTCCGGTTTGTGTTGGCGCGACCTCGGTCTCAAAGGCATATGCGGAGTCCGCTTGCTCGACGGGCATTAAGCGCAACGCGGTGGTTTCCTCCAGTTCCCCTGTCAGACTCACCCGCCCCAGCAGGGCCTCCACCCTGACATCGTCCGGCCCAAGCCCGGCGAGATCGACCGTCACGCGGAGCTTAACAGAGTGTCCGACCATGACATCGGAAGGTGTAGCGACTTTGAGCAGGCGGACGCGGTCCCAGGCCTGCGCGCATCTCATCATGCGTTGGACGCGGGCACGCAGCGTACGACACCCGTCCGACATCAATTCGCTAAATGAATTGTTCGCACGCTCGTAGACAGAGGAGTACTCGCGCAGGGCGCGGGCGATACTGAATCGCGGGCTCACTCCCTTCAGGGTTTGTCTTACCCTTCTGATCCACTCGACCCTATCTCGGTAGAACATCGGCACGATCTCGGTTTCTAGCAGCGTGTATATGGAGTTGGAGTGAGCCTCGTCGTCATCCTCCGGGTAGGGTTCTCGGTCACCAATCGCCCAACCTCCCGACAACTCAAACCCCTCGTCGAACCAGCCGTCGAGAACGCCAAGGTTTAGGGCGCCGTTAATACCCGCCTTTATGCCACTGGTGCCACAGGCGTCCGATCCGCGGCGCGAGAGGGTTAACCACAGGTCTATACCTTGGACCATGTTTTGTGACACTTCCAGATCATAGTCTTCGAGAAAGACAATCCGATTCTGCACGTCCAGCCGGCGTGAAATTGCTACTATCTGGCGGATAAGTTCCTTACCTGCCTGGTCTCTTGGGTGCGCCTTGCCGGCAACCACCATCTGGACGGGCATCTCTGTGTTCGTCAGTATGCGGCGCATCCGCTCCGGATCGCGGAACGGGAGGAGGCCCCGTTTGTAAGTGGCGAAGCGCCGAGCGTACCCTATTGTCAGACACTTTGGGTCGAGCACTTCGCCGGCATCTCGGATTTCGCGGGCGGGGGCAAGGCGTCGCTGGGCCGCGCTGCGCTGCCTAGCGCGTACGAATTCAACGAGATGACGACGGGCACGATCTCGAAGTTCTATGAG
Organism: Terriglobia bacterium; assembly: GCA_020073365.1. Taxonomy (GTDB): domain Bacteria; phylum Acidobacteriota; class Terriglobia; order Bryobacterales; family Bryobacteraceae; genus JAIQFL01. Next base: position 18,874 of record JAIQFL010000184.1, read on the forward strand.
TTCCCCATCGGGTATGCCGTTGATCGGCTCCCAGGTGGCGGCCTCAACGGAGTGCTCACGCCAGTCCGGTTCCAGGGAATCGTCGTAGAGCCGCGCCAAGTCGCGGTTCAGCCAGGTCGTCAGGTGCACGCCGTTGGTGATCGAGCGGATCGGAACTTCCTGGTAGGGCAAGTAAGGCCAGAGCCCGGCCCACATTGAGCGGCACACCATCCCATGCAGACGGCTAACTCCGTTCCTATGAGAGGAGGTCCGCATTGCGAAGGTGCTCATCGAGAAGCGGGGCGACGATGAATCGGGCCTTTCCATTTGGCCGAGCCTGAGAAAGTGCTCCAATTCCACGCCCTCGTCGCGGCAATACTGCTCGAAGTGTGCGCGCACCAAGTCGGGCTCAAACTCATCGCCCCCCGCCACGGTCGACGTGTGCATTGTGTAGAGTAGACTGTGTTTGCGCGCACCGCTTCGAGCCCTTCCTCGAACGTGAGCCTGTGCTTGTGCCTCAGGAGCCGTATCCGCTCAAGCGCGAGAAACGCCGAGAAGCTCTCATTCACATGGTAGACCGTCGGTTCGATTCCCATGGCGATCAGTGCGCGAACCCCTCCGATGCCGAGCAGCATCTCCTGTTGGAGTCGTACGACCGCGTCGCCTCCGTAGAGCTGGTTGGTGAGTTCGCGGTGTTCCGGCGAATTCTCCGGGACGTCGGTATCCAACAGATAGAGCGGCGTCCTGCCGACGTCCGCCCGCCACACTTTGAACTGATAGGTTGCCGAGGGGCAGGGACAACGGAACCATAAGCCTGCGATTTCCGGCGTTGAGCACTGGCATAACGGGGAGAGCGCTGAAGTTGTTGACCAGGACCCGCTCGTCCTGAAACCCATCGGAGTTCAATTGCTGGCGAAAGTACCCGAGGCGGTACAACAGACCGACCCCGACCATCGGTTGGCCGCACTCGCTCGCGGACTTAAGAAAATCGCCGGAGAGCACGCCGAGCCCACCCCCGTACAAAGGCAAGCACTCCGTGAGGCCGAATTCCATCGAGAACAGCGCGACAGGCTGTCTTTCCGGCCAGGATTGGTGTGCGGCGTGCGCGTCAAAGAGCCGGCAGGCATTCGCATAGATGTCCAAGTATCGCTGGCTCTCAGCGGCACGCTCCAGAGAGTCCGGGGAGACTTGCGCCAATAAAGCCACGGGATTGTGCCCGCATTTATTCCACAGCTTCGGATCGAGACGGCGGAAAGCGTCCGTGGCTCCGGGCTCCCAAGTCCAGAACAGGTTGTACGCGAGTTCATTCAATCTGGCCAGCTTGTCAGGGAGCGGTTGCGGATCCACAAGATCCCTAACACTCGGTTTGCAGGCCGCGGGGCTGCTGACAGCGTTTCTTTCAGTGTCGGGGTAGAGCGCGGAATCGGCGACCGAATCAGCAGCGGCCACGACCTGCCTCTCTCGTTCCGCCAGGGAGAGTCCAGGCTCCAGTACGAGCCCCAACTTGTTCGCCCTTTCGCAAAGCGCTCGCATCAGCTTTTCGTAGCCGCGCTCCTCGAAATAGTTGACCCACTCCAGCTTGCGCAGCCCCTCCGGAATGTCACATTCTTCGAACTTTACGGGAATGAGGAAAATCGTGTTTTCCGGCTGGTCGGAGGCCACTTCGAGTGCAATGCGGATCTCTCTCTGAACGAAGCCGGCCTTCCTCACCGATTGCCGGGAAAGACATACGATCACCACATGGCTGCGCTGCACTGCCTTCCTGATCTCGAACTGCCACTCCTGGCCCGCAAGCAGCCTTGCCTCGTCGAGCCACAGGTCGAGGCCCTTTATCGACAGGCGCCTGTAAAGCTCGCGAACCGCGGGCTTGTCTTCCGTGGCGTGGCAGAAGAAGACAGTGAGGCTGGCCGGTGCTCCCGGTTTTCCGGCATCTGCTCTGCTCATCCGATGCTCCTCCAATCGACACGAAACTGATCAGTGGTCTAGGTTGAAATTCGCACATTCCGGTCCGCTGTTCAAGCCACGGCACCACGGATGGAGCCCGAGCAAGAGTCTTCACAAGCCACTTGGCTGCGTGTTGCCCGGGGATGGTGGTTCGCGACCTCCTCGCACGGCACCTTCTACTGGATCATATAAATTAACCGGCCAAATCTGTTTGAACCTAAAATTTCAGCGTCAGCGCTCTATAATCAAACAGTTTTGGTCTGCGCGGGCATCAAGATTGGCCGGCGAAACGCGCCACACGGAAACTGGCAAGCGGACACCGATCGGGTCAGGACGATAAGCGGCAAGGCTCCGGATCTCGACGGGGCCGTGAAGTCGTCTCTGAGAGGCAAGAATCAGGGCCCACCGCGAGCCGGCTAGACTCTGGCAGACAGAAAGGACAAGCAAATGATACTTATAAATGATACTTATACTGGATCACACCCAACGTCTGAACCTGCACGCCCTCCTGGGCGCGCAGCGGGCAGACGTGGGGTCTATCCGCGCGATCTGGGCCATTCAGGACCGCATTGCGCTTGACGCCGACGAGGAGAAAGCCCTCGAAGTGAAGCGCGAAATGGTCGCTGGCCAGGAACGGGTGGTGTGGAACCCCTCGCTCTCGCTGCAGGCCAAGGAGTTTGAGTTCTCCGATCCGGAGGCTGCCCGGATCAAGGCTGCCATCGAGACCTGGGACTCGTACGGGGCCAACGCGGATCGGCGCTGGCTGGAGCCGCTGGTCAATTTGATGTT
>JAIQFL010000633.1 GCA_020073365.1 Terriglobia bacterium
AGGTGGGACAGACGATCGCCTTTTGTCGTCTGTCAGCCCCCTACTCCAGCAAATGCCGATACTCATCCGGATCGATCCCAAACCGCTCCATCTGTCTGGGCAGGTCGGGCCGCAGCGTCTCGGGAGTATTCCGCACCCACGCCACGATGACGGTCTCCACCCCCACGCGATTCTTGCCGTCCTCTTCCGCAAGGGCTTCGGCCACCCCGCGCAATTCGGTCTCGGTCGAGTCCCGCACGGGCCGCGGCGTTTGCGCCAGCACCTGGTTGAGGAGATCTTCCGCTGCGTCGTTCCAGTTCATCCGTTCCATGATATCCGTAACCGGACCCGTTCCCTGTTGGCGAGCCGGTGTCAGCCCGCGGTCAACGCTTCGGCCAAGACAGTATTGATCGTCTGCTCAAGGCTCTCTTCAAAGCTCTTCATTCCGCGTGGAGTTAATTCGTACTTTAGAAATCTTCTATGGCGCAGATCGAATGGAATGTCCTGGCTGTTCTGGGTAATCAGGATGGTCGGTTTACCGATGGCATGGGCGAGACCAATCTCATAGAAAACATTCGGGTTCCGCTGTGTGCAGTCAGCGATGACAAGCTTGGTGTTTACCAGCGCTGTCCAGATCTCGTTTATGATCTGATCATTCGTAAAGAAATCATCCGCACGGGACATGCTCTTCCCCAACTTCTGAGCGATCGACTTTAGATGATCCTCGTACACTGGCTCCAGGTCGGAGGAGAACGGCATGAACACCAGGATGTCGCTCTCGTACTTTCTTGAGAACGTTCTTTGAGGTACAGGCGTCACGATAAGGCGCTGAGCCGGGTCGGACTGAGCGAGGTCCGTGAGGCTAAGCCGCAGCGTCTGTAGGACGTACTGAGAAAGATGCGTGATCGAAAAGGAAATGTCGGTAGCCTTGTTGCGGTCGTACAGCGTGTCGATGGCCCCATCCGCCTCTATCAACTGGGCTCTCAATAACTCCCGTAGGGCTTCGTGCAACATGTTCTGCTGCGTAAGGTGCTCCGTTGGATTCATCCCGAAATGGGCACACAGCGTGGACCATGTAGTTGCGTCGCCCTGCCGGATCAGCCATAACACATAGGCGCTATGGTAGGGCTGCGGTTTTGTCATTTGCTCTGCTTACTCCGCGCCGTATCAATATACAACAGCCTTACTCATGTCTGGGCAGACGGTCATCGATTCCTGTCGCGAATCTCTTTCTTAGCGAAGCCCTTCCCAGCCGCTATACAATAGACCCTGAGGTTTTTCCGCAATGTCCCGAACTTCCATTGCCGTCCTTTCTCTCTCTCTCATCCTCGCGTGGCACCCGCTTCACGCGCAGCAACGCGGTGGCGGCGGCGCTCAACCCCCGGGCCGCACGCCCACCATCGAGGAGCGGACCGCCGGCATGCAGAAGATCGACGGCTACTTCCCCCTCTATTGGGACGAGCGGACCGGCAATCTGTGGCTCGAGATTCCGCGCTTCGATAGCGATTTCCTGTACACCACCGGACTGGCCGCCGGTCTCGGTTCCAACGATATCGGCCTCGACCGCGGACAGGAAGGCGGCGGGCGGCTGGTCTCGTTCCAGCGCATCGGACCCAAGGTGTTGATGGTCCAGCCCAATGAGTCGTTCCGTTCCTCCAGCGCCAATCCCGCCGAGCGGCGCTCGGTGGCCGACTCGTTCGCCAGGTCGGTTCTCTGGGGCTTCACGGTGGCCGCCGAGAGTAACGGCCACGTGCTGGTGGATGCCACCGATTTCTTCCTTCGCGATGGCCACGGCGCAGGCAACGCGTTGGCCGGCTACCGCGTGGATCGAACCCGCAGCGCCTTCTACACGCCGCGTACGAAAGCCTTCCCCAAAAACACCGAGATCGAGGTGACCCTGACCTTCGCCAACGAAGTTACTGCCGGCGGACGCGGCGGTGGCGGCGGACCATCGCAGGGACCGCCACCCATCCAGGTCCCCACCGCTGCACCCGTGGGCGCAACAGCACCGGGCCGCGGCGGACGAGGCGGCGGACGAGGCGGCGGCATGTTCTCCGGAACCGTCGCCAGCGTCACCCCCACTGCCGAAGCGGTCACCTTGCGCGAGCACTATTCGCTGGTCGAACTTCCCGATGACAACTACAAGCCGCGCTATGACGATCCGCGCGCCGGCTACGGGGGCCTGAGTTTCGTCGACTACAGCACGCCCATTGGCGAACCGATGGTCCAGCGTTACTTGCGCCGCCACCGCCTGGAGAAGAAGGATCCCAACGCGGCCATCAGCGAGCCCGTGAAGCCCATCGAATACTGGGTCGACCCGGGCGCTCCCGAGGAGGTCCGCCAGGCCCTGATCGAGGGCGCCAGTTGGTGGAACCAGGCGTTCGAGGCCGCCGGCTTCCGCAACGCCTTCAAGGTGGCGGTCCTGCCCGACGGCGCCGACCCCATGGACATTCGCTACAACATGATCAACTGGGTGCACCGTTCCACGCGCGGCTGGAGCTCCGGCGGCACCGTCGCCGACCCCCGCACGGGCGAGATCATCAAGGCCACCGTCACGCTCGGCTCACTCCGCGACCGCCAGGATTACCTGATCTTCGAAGGTCTGCTCTCGCCCTACACCGCCGGCAACGAGAAACCCGACATCCTCTACCGGACGGCCCTGGCGCGCATCCGCCAGCTCTCCGCCCACGAGGTCGGCCACACCCTCGGCCTCGGGCACAACTACTACGACAGCACCGCGGGATGGATCTCGGTGATGGACTACCCGCATCCCCAGGAGAAGCTGCGCGAGGATGGCACCATCGACCTGTCGGATGCTTACCCGGCGCGCATCGGCGAATGGGACAAGGTCGCCATCAACTACGGCTACCGACAGCTTCCCCACGGCGACGAGCCGGCTGCGCTGGCCAAGATTCTCGACGATGCCTGGGCCAAGGACTTGCGCTACATGACCAACCAGGACGCCGACAGCCACCCGAGGGTGGATCAGTGGTCCAACGGGGTCAACCAGGCCGACGAGCTGAACCGCATCATGAAGATTCGCCGCGCGGCTCTGAACCGCCTGGGGGAACACACAATCCGCAACGGCGCGCCTATGGCCACCATCGAAGAGCCGCTGGTGCCCATCTTCATGTACCACCGCTACTCTGTGGTATCGGCCGCCTCGATGGTCGGCGGAATCGACTACATCTATGGGATGCGTGGCGACGGGCGCACGCCGGTGAAGTGGGAAACCGCCGCCAACCAGCGCAAGGCCCTGGACGCGCTGGCCAACACGCTGAAGCCCTCCGAACTGGCGGTGCCCAAGCAGGTGCTCGAAGCCATCCCGCCGCGTCCGCCGGGCTTCGGCCGTCACCGCGAGCTGTTCCCGCGCACCACGGGTGACGGATTCGATCCGCTCAGCCCGGCCACGGTAGCGGCCGATGTGACGGTGGGCTTCGTGCTACAACTCGACCGCTCCGCCCGCATGGTGGCGCAGCACGCCGTGGATCCCACGCTCCCGGGTCTCGAAGAAGTCATCGACCGTTTGACGAAAGCCACCTTCGATGCGCCGGTGGCGTCACCTTACGAGGCCGAGATCCGCCGCACCGGGGAGCGCGTGCTGGTGGATCGCATGATGTGGCTCGCCACCGGAGCGCCCAACGGGCAGGTGCGGGCCATCGCGTCGCTGAAGCTGGGAAAACTGGCGGCCCGGTTGAAGGCCGAGGTAACCCAGAGCGAATCCGAACTGGCGCAGCACACCCTGCTCGCCGCCGACATCAAGCGCTTCCTCGATCGCGGGGCCGATCCGATGCGCCCGATGCCCGCCCCCGAGTCGCCGCCCGGCGCCCCCATCGGAGGAGACGCCGGCATGGACTGGCTCGCCCGTCCGAAGTGACCCCCGGGGGGAAACCGGCCAAGCGTCGACACCAGTGTCTGAGCCGCCGGGATGATTGGTGGCGGAACTGACCGCCGTGATTGGTAACACAGTTTGCTTTTGGGCAGAGGGTGATTCAAGGTTCGTGGGGTTCTCCCGATAAGAGGGTTGAGCTGAGCGGAGGATAGGGCAACGCAGGGATGCGACCCGAGCGCCGACTCAGAGGCCGAGATGGCCGGGGTGGCTTCCCTCGCGGGGGCCACTCCAGTTTT
>JAIQFL010000185.1 GCA_020073365.1 Terriglobia bacterium
TGGAATCTTGCGTGGAAGGCTTGAAATCAGATGCGGCGAGGCGCACTTTCTCGACGCCGAGGCCGGTACCGGTGCGAATCCAGTCCTGTGCGGAACTGGTGGCCGCCAGCAAGAGCGACAATGCGACAACGATGAGAAACGAGTATGGGCGGCCCAGCTGGGATGTTCTATCGTGGCGCGACGTAATCCCCTTGCCTGGAGAACGAAATTGTTTCTCTCTTATGGGATGCCGAATGGGGCGAGTTGCGTTGCTCAATGTTTGCTCCTGGAGCGTCGTGCTCTGTTCGTCGTCTGTAAAGTTACGTCTCGCTATGCTCGGCTGGACGGGCGAGGAGGCCCGTCTCTCCACTACCTTTTATAGTCGAACCAGAATTCTACTGACACCCGGCTGCCGGAATAATCGGACGGCAACGGACCGAAGGTGTCGATGCGCTGAATGGCACGCATGGCTGATATATCCAGCGACGGCACGCCGCTCGACTGTTCAATCTGCACGTTCGCCGGATGGCCATCGCGGCCGATGTCAAACGTCAGGTACACACGATTGGCCTGCGTGATCCGCGGATCGATTTCATACTTCAGCCAGTTCTCGGAAACCTTCCGCTGCACGCTCTGCACATACCAGGAGAAACGGTTACCGAAATCGCCGCCGCCGCCGGTGAATCCGAATCCGCCCTTGGCGCCGCCGGCATTGAACATGGTATAGGGTCCGCTGACGGGGCCACCCTCGCCATACGGAACTTGATTCGATTCCGGTAGTTCCGGTTCCGGTTTGCGTTTGGTGGCGCTGGTCACCGGCTTGGGCTTGGTCTTCGTGCTTTTGTCGGGGATCGGGATCGCTTCGGGTTCTTTCTCCTCAACCTTGGGCTGCGACTGCGAGAGGCCCTTGGATTCGGTGGCCAGCACATTCGTGGTCTCAACCTTCGGTGCGGGCAAGGGAACCGAACTCACCAGCGTCGCGCCCATGGCATCGCCGCCACCGCCGCTGCCCCAGCCTTGGCCGCGAGTTCCGTGTACGAACAGGGTGTAGAAAACGACGAAGGCGGTGAACGCCAAGTGCAATCCGATTGACCAGCCGAGGGGCCGGGTGAGTCCGCGGTGTTCGGAATAAATGTCAGCGCTTGCCATGGGAATCAATGGGCTGCGTCACGATGCTTACGTTGCTGATGCCGGCCTGCTTGATGGCGTCCATAACGGTGGCGAAGGCGCCGAAGGGGACGTCTTCATCGGAGCGCAGGTAGATGGACTGGTGCTGCGGGTCGCGAATTCGTTGTTTCAGCTTGGCGCCGATCTGGTTGATGTTGATGGGATCGTTGCCGAGGAAGACTTTTTGCGATTTGTCGATGCTGATGACGAGGCGCTCTTCGGTGATTTCTTTCACGGTGCGCGTGTGAGGCACGTTGACTTCGATGCCCGACTGGAGCACCGGAGCGGTCACCATGAAAATGATGAGCAGAACGAGAACAACATCGACCAGGGGTGTGACATTGATATCGGAGAGTGCCGTCTGGGTGCGTCCGTTGGCGGTGGTGAAGGCCATCAGCGACGCGCCTCCGTGGTTGCGGGAGTCTGCTGGCGCTCGACCAGGTTGAGCATTTCGAGCGTGAAGTCGTCGTTGCGCGCGGCCAGTTCGCGGATGGAGCCATTGATCAGGTTGTAGGCAATGACGGCCGGGATCGCGGCGGCGAGACCAGCGGCGGTCGTGATCAGCGCCTCGGAAATTCCGGGGGCGACGGCGCGCAGAGTGGCGGCGCCCGCCGTGCCGAGTCCGTGGAAGGCGTCAATGATTCCCCAGACCGTTCCAAAGAGTCCGACGAAGGGAGTAACGGCTCCGGTGATCGCTAGCCACGGGACGTTGCGTTCCAGGCGCCGGGCGGCGGACGAACGGATTGCGCTCGTGCGTTCCCTTCTCTTCCACAATCTTCCAGCGCTGGCTTCCCTCGCCGCCGATGTTGATGAGGGTGGCCCGGTCTCCCATGATGCGCGTGAAGCTGTCGGAGTCATTGCCGAAGCTAGTGGAATAGCTCACCAGGAAACCTTGGGGGTACTCGAGAAGAGCCTGGAAGGTGTCGGGATTCTCCCGGCCATCCCGCCACATGTACACGCCCCCCTGCGCCACGACGGACGCGGGATAATGGTCGTCAAGAAGGTAGTGGACCATGTCCGCGGCGTGCGTCATCCATTGATCGGGGATGCCGCTGGAGAACTCGCGGTACAAACGGAACTCGAAGTAGGCGCGGGGATCGAATGGCCGGTACGGTTTGCCGAGCAGCCATTTCCGCCAGTCGGTATCTTCCTGGCGAATCTGCTTCACCTCGGGCCTTCCACGCCAGCGCGGGCCGTGGTAGTTCCACACGATTTCCACTTTGCTTACGCGTCCCAGCGCGACGCTCGCAATCCACTGCCTGGCCGCCCTCTGGTAAGGTTCGCTGCGGTGCTGCGTGCCGATCTGCACCACGCGTTTGCGCGACCGCACGGCATCGCGCGCGGCCTTGGCCTCCTCGAGCACGTTCGCCATGGGCTTCTCGCAGTAAGCGTCCTTGCCGGCCTCGGCGGCCAACTGGAGAAACGGCGCGTGCTGGAAATCCGCAGTGGAAATAATCACGGCGTCGACGTCTTTTAGGGCCAACAGATCATCGGCGTATTGAAAGCTCCGTGGCGCTCGCCCGTATACGCGCGAGGCCGCATTGGCCGCACGCTCCCGGTTCACGCTCCACAGATCGCAGACCGCGGTCATCTCGACGTGATGACGATCCTTCAGATCCGCCACCACGGTGGCGAGTTCCCGGCCTCGGTTGCCCACCCCAACATGACCCAGCGAGATGCGGTCGTTTGCGCCGGCCACGCGGGCATAGGAAAGTGCGGTTACGCCGAGGGAAGCGCCGGCCATCAGCAGTGTCCTGCGGTTCATCTGTGGGCTGGCTGCGGCGCCCATATCGGCCGCCCCAGTGGACGGTGGTTCAGAAGGGTTTTCCACTTTCCCCCCGATTCTACCCTGCCGCGATGGGGAGATCGTGCGCATCTTTTGCGGGCAGGCACTACACACCAGTGAGGGCGGCAAAGCGTTAGGGCCCGCCTTTTGCCTGGTCTGCTTTGTCCAATCCGCACAGGCCGTCCATCTCAACACGCTGCGTACCCGCGGGCACTGGCTCGGAAATTTCGTTGACTCGCGAGGACACTGTCCTTATACTTTCCTTATCGGTGCCGTTGCCTCCACGGGATGAGGTCTGAGGTTTGTCTGCTTGCGCCGCTAGCGGGCAGTGGCATCTACTTCCGCAACAATCCCAGGGATACATGGAGGGGTCGATGTATCGCATGTTACAGACGTTACTGGCGGTAGTTCTCGCGCTATCCGCCACTACCCAATTGTTCGCGCAAACCGTTCGCGGCACCATCCTCGGAACCGTAAGCGACCCATCGGGCGCCGTCGTTCCCAAAGCCAAAGTCACCGCGCGCGAGGTCTCGACCGGCCTGGTGCGCACCGAACTGACCAACGCCGAAGGGGAGTACTCCATTCCGCAGCTTCCCGCGGGGATTTACACTTTGACCGTCGAGGAGCCTAGCTTCAAGAAGAGCGAGCGCACCGGCGTCGAGCTTCGCGTCGACGATCGTTTACGTATTGACGTCGCGCTGGCCGTGGGCCAAGTCTCCGAAACTATCGCGGTGGAGGGGTCTGCGCCGGTGATCAGCACCGATTCGGCCACCGTAGGCAACGTTGTGGACAACAAAAAGGTCACGGAGCTGCCGCTGAACGGACGCAATTTTCTGCAATTGAACCTGCTGGTCCCGGGCGCCAACCAGGGCGTGAAGGGCTCGCAGAACCAGACGCAGGGCGGCTCCATCACGGTCAACGGCGCGCGCGAGCAATCCAACAACTTCCTGCTCGATGGCATGGATAACAACGACCTTGCCATCAACCAGTACGCCGTCGCCATCTCCACCGAAGCCATTCTCGAATTCAAGGTCCAGGCCAGCACATACTCCGCCGAGTTCGGCCGCAGCCCCGGCGCGCAGATCAACATCGCCACCAAAGCCGGCACCAATCAGATTCACGGAGTGCTCTACGAATACCTGCGCAATAACGATCTCGACGCGAAGAATTTCTTCGACCGCCCGCCTACCGGATCCCCGAGGTCACCAACGCCGACACGCCGGCGCTGTCGGTGGCGTCGTCGATTCTGGGCGGTGGAGAGAGTTCTCGCCTGTATCAGCATCTGTTGAAGGACAAAGAGGTAGTTGCCCAGATCGGCTGCGGCACGGCCGGCCGCGCGGGCCCGTCAAAGTTTATGGTGGTCGCCTTTGTCCGCCCCGGTAAGACCCCGGAGGAAGTGGAAGGCCTGATTTCCGAAGAGATCGCCAAGTTGAACTCCGAGCCCGTGTCCGACAAGGAGCTGGAACGCGCCCGCAGCGGCATCAAGCGGGGCATTCCCCCCTCACGCGAGAGCGTACTCAACATGGCCTTCACGCTGGCGGATAACACGGCCTTGTACAACGACCCCAACCGCATCAACACCGAATCCGAAAAGCGGCTCGCCGTCACGGCCGCGGACATCCAAAAAGCAGCGCGCACCTACCTGCGGAACTCCAACCGCGTGGTTGTGGTGTCCGCGCCCGCAGTGGCGCCCGCAGCGGCGCCGGGGATGACCATGCCCGCGCCCAAGAAACAGAATTGAGGAGCCAAAGCCATGACTAAACCACTCGTACTCTCCCTGGTTGCCGCCTCTCTGGCCATCGCGCAGGTGCCGCAAGGCCAGACGCCGCAGTCCGTCGCGGGCGTTGTCCGCCTCAATCGCGTGCCGGTTTCAAACGAGGTGTTGAAGGTCAAGCTGCCCCGGCCCGTGGAGCGCCAGCTTGCCAATGGCGCCAAGCTGCTGGTCGTCGAGAGCCATCGCGTGCCCAGCATCACTTTCCGGATGTCGATGCCCTCCGGCGACCTGCGCGATCCTGCAGGGATGCCGGGCGTCTCGGACGCTACTGCCGCCCTGATCCGCCTGGGCACCAAGACCCGTTCCTCGAAGGATATCGCCGAAACGCTCGCCGATATCGGCGCACAAGTAACGTTCGGCTCGGGCCAGGGAGAGGCCACCATCTTTGTCAGCTCCCTGACCGAAAACTTCGATGCCGCCCTGGCCGTGCTCACCGACATCCTCATGAATCCCACGTTCCCTCAGGATGAGCTCGACAAGTGGAAGACGCGCCAGCGATCCAACCTGGAGCAGGCCAAGACCCAGCCGGGCTTCCTCGCGAATGACCGCTTGAACAAGGTGCTGTACGGGGCCGACGCCCGGCAGTATTCTCACCCCACGGTCGATTCCCTGAACAAGATCACTCGCGACATTATCGTCGAGCACTACAAGACCTACTACGTGCCGTCCGGAGAGTGGGCGGGCATCTCCGGCGACATCACGCCGGCGGAGGCCGTCGCGAAACTCAATAAGGCGCTGGGCGCGTGGAAAGGCGGGCCAGTGGCGCACGTGTCGTTGCCGCTTCCCGCGCAGATCGCGGAGAAAAAGGTTTCTCTGATTGCGCGACCCAATTCGGTGCAAACGCTGCTGATGGTCGCCAACCACGCCATCGAACGCACCAGCCCCGACTATCTGGAGTGCCAGGTCATGAACCGAATCCTGGGCGCGGGCCCCTCTTCGCGCCTGTTCCGCATTGTCCGGGAGGAGAAGGGCTACACCTACGGGATCGGCTCGGGTTTCAGCGCAACCCGCTATCTGAACCATTTCAGCGCCAGCACATCGGTACGCACCGAGGTCACCGAAGCGGCGCTCGCCGAGGTCCTCAAACAGTTTGCCGACATTCGCGACCGCACGGTTCCGGCCGATGAGTTGGCCGATGCGAAGAGCGCCATTGTAGCCAGCTTCGTACTTGGACTGGAAAGCTCGGCGGCCGTGCTTGGGCGGTGGCTGGAGCAGCGTCAATACAGTCTTCCCGAAGACTACTGGGATACCTACACGCAGAAGGTGACGGCGGTCACGGCCGAAGATGTGCAGCGGGTGGCCAAGAAGTACGTGCCGCTGGATAACGTGCAGATCATCGCGGTAGGCGATGCGACGAAGATCACCGAGTTGCTGAAGAAGTTCGGCCCGGTTGAGGAGATTTCGCCGGACTCGAACTAAGTTGAGTTGGTTTGCTGGGTTTCCGGTCGGGTCGACGGACGGGCGAAACCGCCTGTCCCACAACTTCGAGTATCCTGGGTGCATGCGGAGGAGACCCGTGCGAATCTTCAAGTCAGCCCTCATCGCGTGCCTGGCGATGCTTGCCCTGGCGATCGCATCCCTGCCGTTCGCCGGCGCGTCCGATGACGAGTGGCCGGCCTATGGCCGCGATCCCGGCGGCCAGCGCTTTTCGCCCCTGGCCGCCATCAATCGACAGAACGTCGCCACGCTCAAGCCGGACTGGACGTTTCGCACCGGAGATGCCTATCAGCCCAAGCGCGGCAGACCCACTGCGTTCGAGGCCACACCGCTCTACCTGGATGGCGTCCTCTACCTGGGCACCCCCCTCGGGCGCATCATCGCGCTCGATCCGGTCACCGGGAAGGAGCGCTGGTCCTACGACGGCAAGACCGAGAAGGACAAGGGGTACGGGGACTTCGCCAATCGCGGTGTCTCCACCTGGAAATCCGCCGCCGGCGAGCGCCGGATTTTCATTGCCACCATCGACGCCCGGCTGATCGCGGTGGACGCCGCCACCGGCAAGCCCTGCTCCGGCTTTGGGGACAACGGGATCGTGAATCTGCGCAACGGCCTCCGCATCGCCCCTCGCGGTTTTGCCGACTACGAGGAGACCTCTCCGCCGGCCATCGTCGGGAATACCGTCATCGTGGGCTCGGGAGTCGCCGACAATGGCGCCGTCGATATGCCGAGCGGCGAGGTTCGCGGCTTCGACGCAGTCTCGGGCAAGCTCAAGTGGACCTGGCATCCCATTCCCCAGGATCCCCAAGCCCCTGGCGCGGACACCTGGAAGAACGGCAGCGCCCGCCGCACCGGCGCCGCCAACGCATGGTCCGTCATCGCCGCGGATCCAACGCGCAATCTGGTCTTCGTTCCGACGGGCAGTCCCAGTCCCGATTACTATGGCGGTGAACGCTTGGGCGATAACCTCTTCGCCAATTCCCTGGTGGCGCTGCGGGCCTCGACCGGCGAACGGATATGGCATTTCCAGACCGTGCACCACGACCTCTGGGATTACGACGTGGCTTCTCCGCCGATCCTGTTCGACGTGCACCGCAACGGCCAGACCATCGCCGCCGTCGGCGTCGGCTCTAAAGACGGCAACTTCTTCATCCTGAATCGCGACACCGGCAAGCCCATCTTCGGTGTGGAAGAGCGGCCGGTACCCAAATCGGACGTTGAGTGGGAAGTCTCTTCGCCCACCCAGCCGTTTCCGCTGGCTCCCCCGCCGCTCTCGCCGCAGAAGCTCACCGAGGCATGGGGACCCGACGAAGCCAGCCGCAAGTGGTGCCAGGAGGAAATCGGCAAGCTCCGGTCCGACGGCGTGTTCACACCTCCCAGCCTGCGCGGATCGTTCATCATTCCCGGCAACATCGGCGGCATGGCCTGGGGCGGCGCAGCCTACGACGCTCAAAACCACCTGCTGGTGATTCCCACGAACAATTTCGCCGCCGAAGTACGCCTGATTCCCCGCGCCGATTTCGAACGCCAGCGCGAGGAGGCCGGCAGGAATCTGAACGGCGATTGGGAATTCGCCGAGCAGAGGGGCACGCCCTATGGCATGGCCCGCCGCTTTCTGCGAAGCCCGGGCGGCTCGCCGTGCAACCCTCCGCCTTGGGGCGTGTTGAACGGCGTGGATGCCGATACCGGCGCGGTGAAATGGACCGTCCCGTCAGGCCAGCTCCCCAAGATCGGTGACGCGCCCGCGGCGCCCGCCAGTTTCGGCTCTATCGCTCTGGGAGGGCCCATCGTGACCGCGGGCGGGCTAGTCTTCATGGCTGGGACGCTCGATCCGGCCATTCGCGCTTACGATATATCCACTGGAAAGGAACTGTGGAAGAGCGAACTGCCCACCAGCGCCCGCTCCACTCCCATGACCTTCCGCGGTCCCGACGGCAGGCAATACCTGGTAGTTTCCGCCGGCGGCCACGGCATCCCCGGCGCGGCGCCGTTGGGGGACTACGTAGTCGCATTTTCACTCCCGCGCCAGTAGGGCGAATCGGGCATCGTACCTGAGCGCCGGGTTCGGCACGCATACCAGCGGCTAACGTTTTGGGCCTTGGACTTCGGAGTCTGAACACGTGCCCTGGGAGGGGGACTCGCATAGGCGCCCAGGCGTACTGTTGACTCTCAGAGCAGGAGGAGATCACCATTGGCGAGAGACCTTCTAAGACCAGGCAGCGCTACCTCTGATGTGCTTACATTACATAAGATAACGGTGCCGACCGCCCCCCTGAGGCTGAGAACGTTTGACCGTTCACCCGCAAGCGGGCGAGGCACGCGAAATCGCCAGGAGGCGGGGTTGAAGTTTTGTGAGGCAGCCGGAACCCCGGTGTTGGACCGTTCCGGCTGCCCCACAACTTACTTCCGGCTAGAAGAACAAACGCAGCGAAAGTTGGATGTTTCGCACGTCGCCCGTCTTGCTGGTGATCTTTCCGAAGGTGGAAAGGTTGGTCGGGTTGAAGCTGGCGCCACCCCAGTTGGGGTGGTTCAGGACGTTGAACGCCTCGGCACGGAACTGCATACCAGTCTTTTCCGTGAAGGAGAACTTCTTGAAGAGACCGACGTTCCAGTTTTCGAAGCCGGGGTTGTGAATCACGTTCCGGAAGCCGGCCGGCTGTGTGTTGAACGTGTTCTTCGCCGGTTGGGAGAAGAGCAGATTCCCGCTCGAGTCCGTGGTAGAGAACCAGTACTTGGCATCGGCGCTGCCATTGGCCGCGATCTGGTGGAGGATGGTCGGAGTGGCGTTCATCACCCAGAACTGGCCGTTGCCGGACATGCTTCCGTCCTGGCCGACGCCTGCGGAGTCGACGGCAATACCCTTTGGGGCGTTCAGTTGGGCCTTGATAGCCGGGCCATTGTCGCCGGTGAAACCAGCAGTCCCATTTCCCGCCACCGTCGTGATGACATAATCCTGGCCAAACGCGCAAAATGAGGCGATCGAGGCAAGAAGCACAGCAGGCAACAGACGCATTTTGAAAGCTCTCCTGTAAATTACTGCACGCCGACGGTAACTGCATTACTCGACCGGCCAATGTACGTTAAGCGAACGGGCACAGCAGGCCCCGGCGGTACGCCGCCCGGCACGAGGAAGTTCACCTGGGTGTAACCGGGATAACCAGGAGCGGCGCCGAAATAGAGCACCTGTGTCAGGCGTCCGCCAACGGCAACCTGCGGAGGGACCGCGCCTCCGTCAACGAGGCTAGTTGTGTACATCGACAGCGCCTCTCCCGCGACGGCAGGGTTGTCGGCGGAAGCAATTTGCCCGGTTTGCGCGTGCCAAATGGCGCCCGGTCCTCGACCGTCGTCCGATATCGAGAACAACGCCGGAGCGGGTATCAACACCGGCGGTGTGTAGATCTCCGCGCTCAATAAACTTCCGTAGGGAGGGTGTATCCCGTCGAAGTACATGCCGCCGGTAATCAGAACCCGGCCGTCGTTCAGCGCTGTCGCCGCGTGATATTGACGCCCGGCTGTCATGCTGCCCGTCGCGGTGAACGTGCCGGTGGAAGAATCGTACAACTCCGCGCTGGCAAGACTACCCCTTTGGCCTGCTCCCCCGGTGATCAATACCGTGCCGTCGGGCAGCAACACCGCAGTGTGAAAATTTCGCGGCGTGGTCATGTCTCCGGTGGCGGTGAACATACCGGTAGCCGGATCGTACTGCTCTGCTTTCTGACATCCACAAAAAAGGTCTACCCCTCCGGCACGGAGAACCTTGCCGTTGACCAGCAAGGTTGTCGTACGCCAGAGCAAAAAGCTCACCATCGCGCCGGTGGGCCGGAACGTGTTCGTCGTAGAATTGTAAAGCTCGGCGCTGTAGTTGCGTACGTATTGAAGGTCCTCAGCAAACAGCACTTCTCCGCTCGGAAGCAGCGTGACTGTTGTCTGGAAATCGTCGTCGTGATCGTAGACGTTCGCGTAAGGATCGGTAAGGGTAAACGCGCCTGTCGATGGGTCGTAAAGTTGGGGGTTGCCTGAGCCGGTCATCAGCACTTTTCCGTTCGTGAGCAGCGTGGCATGGCCGCGAACTCCGGGCGGAAGAGCTGAGCCTTGTCCGTCGACCATGCTGCCGGTCGCCGTGACGGTCCCCGTGGAAGGGTCGTACAGCTCCGCATTTCGATATTCGATGAGCAGGACCCTGCCGTCCGGAAGCACGGTGGCCGACACGACATTCGACGCCGTCATCGCTCCCGTCGCTGTAAAGGTCCCAGTGCGTGGATCATACAACTCCAACGTCGCCGAGCCCCCGGCAATCAGGACCTTGCCATTTGGAAGCAAGGTGGCAGTGTGAAACGCCCGGGGCACTGTCATGTTACCCGTTGCCGTGAATGTGCCTGTTTGCGCGTAACTGGAAGCTCCCAACAATATGAGCAGAACAAACCTAGTTTTCATGTTTCCCCCGGAAGTTACTGCACGCCGATGGTGAGTTCATTACTAGACCGGCCAATGTACATTAAACGAACGGGCACAGCAGGCCCCGGCGGTACACCGCCCGGCACGAGGAAATTCACTTGGTTGTAGCCGGGATAACCGGGAGCGGCGCCGAGATAGAGCACCTGCGCGAGCCGTCCGCCAATAGACACTTGTGGAGGAATCACTCCGCTCTCCGGCAGACTGGTGGTGTACATCGACAGTGCCTCGCCGGCGGCGTGATGTCGGCGCCGGCGATCAAGACTTTGCCATCGGGAAGCAAGACAGCGCCTGCGAGGTACGCCGTGGTCATGCTGCCCGTCGCCGTGAAGGTGCCCGTCGCCGGATCGTAGAGTTCCGCACCGGCTGCGGGAAGACACGTTGGCGGCGCCGTGGAACTGCTGGCCGCCGCTGCGGGTGAGAATGCGGATCTGGCCGCCGGAGGAGCGTCCGAATTCCGGCGAGTAGGCTGCCGTGAGGATCTGAATCTCCTGGGTGGAATCCACGTCGGCCGCGCCCAGGCTGGTGCCGTTGGAACGGGTGCGGACGGCCGGCGCGCCATCGTAGGTAATCAGGCTTTCCGGTGTGCGGGCGCCATTGATATTGCTGGGGCCCTGGCTGAAATTGAACGAAAGGCCGGCGAGGTTGCCGCCGCGCGTGCCGGGAACCAGGTTGGCCATGAAAATCGGGTTGCGGCCGTTCAGCTCCAGGCTATCGATCTGTTCCCTGGTCACGGCTCGCTGCACGGAGGCCGATTCGGTCTGCAACACGGTTGCCGTGGCGCTGACCTCTACGGTTTCCACCGCCGACCCGACGGTCAGCGTGACATCGGCGCTCAACGAAGCGCTGGCGTCCAGCTTGTTAGCCGAGCTTTCATACTTCTTGAAGCCTGCAACCTCCACGGTGATCGTGTAGACGGCCGGCGGGATATTCGTGATGGTGTAGTAACCGGAATCGTTGCTGGTGGCCTGACGTTCCAGGCCCGATTCGTTTTTCACGGTCACTTTGGCTTTCGGAATTACGGCTCCGCTCGGATCTTTAACGAAACCCGAGATCGAGCCCAAATCGGTCTGCGCGAATGCGAGACTGGCGCACAGCAGTACGATGAGCGTGAGCACCGCGGCGCGCACGGAACATACGTGGTTCATCCTTAATCTCCTCAGTAGTTTTGGAAATCAGCCCTGAAGCGGGCTGGTGTAGATCGAGTGAGTGGCTTTCTTGGGAGCTTGCCATGCAATCTGCTGCCGGAAACCCATGAGTTTCTCTCCTCAGAAAAACACCCGGTCTAAAACCCCTGTTACCGATCGCCTCGCGGCAGGGGTCAACCGTGCCCCTTGGCGAAAACTCAAATTTGCTGGTCCTATCAATATAAAGCTCCGGAATACCCGATGCAACACAATTGGTGGTGCGTTTAAAGCACAAATAGCGCACTACCACACAACTCACTGGGAACTCATGGAGTTGCGGGCGCACACCGATCTCTGGTACAACTTGCCCTCATAGGAGAAAACACCGCATGCGAAAAACCGTACTTGCCCTGCTCGCCGCCTCCTGGGCCCTGGCGCAGCCCAAGATCGCCCCCGACAAGGAGGCCGCCATGAAGGCCGACCTCAGCGGCCAGATCGACGCCATGAAGAAGCAGGCGCAGGTCATGGTGGACAGCGTCTTCAGCTTCGGGGAGCTCGGCTTCCAGGAGGTCGAGACCAGCAAATACCTCACCGGCATCCTGGAAAAAGCAGGCTTCCAGATCCAATGGGGCATCGCCGGCATCCCCACCGCGTGGGTCGCCACCTGGGGTTCGGGCAAACCGGTCATCTCGCTCGGTTCCGATATCGACGACATTCCGCAAGCCTCGCAGAAGCCCGGCGTGGCCTGGCACGAGCCCATAATCGAAGGCGCTCCGGGCCACGGCGAAGGCCACAATTCTGGCGTGCCGATGAACATCCTGGCCGCGCTGGCGGTGAAGAAGGTCATGGAGCGTGAGCACCTCCAGGGCACCATCCAGCTCTGGCCCGGCGTGGCCGAGGAACTGGTCGGCACCAAGGCGTACTTCGTCCGCGCCGGCCTGTTCAAGAACGTGGATGTCTGCCTGTTCGCCCACGTGGCCAACAACCTGGCCGTGTCCTGGGGGCCGTCGCTCAACCAGAATGGCCTGGTCTCCATCGAGTACCTGTTCAAGGGCGAGAGCGCCCATGCCGCCGGGGCGCCGTGGCGCGGCAGGAGCGCGCTCGATGCGGTCGAGCTCATGGATGTCGGCTGGAACTTCCGCCGCGAACATCTCCGCCTGGCGCAGCGCTCGCACTACGTGATCACCAACGGCGGCGACCAGCCCAACGTCGTGCCGCCCACGGCGAGCGTCTGGTATTACTTCCGCGAGGCCGACTACGACCACATCATGGACATGTGGCGCATCGGCGACAACATGGCCAAAGCCGCCACGCTCATGACCGATACCACCTACACTTCGCGTCTGCTGGGCAGCGCCTGGCCCGGCCACTTCAACCGGCCCATCGCCGAAGCCATGAACGAAAACATCAAGAAGGTGGGTCTGCCCACGTGGTCCGAGGACGACCAGAAACTGGCCAGGGCCCTGCAGGCCGAGCTGAAAGCGCCGGTCCGCGGTCTGGCCACCAAGCTTCAGGAAATGCGCCCGCCCCGGCCCGCCGCGGACCCCGCTGCCGGCGATGGCGAAGGCTTCGGCAATCAGCCCACCGGCGGCGGCTCCGACGACATCGGCGACGTTTCCTGGAACGTGCCGACCATTACCCTGCGCTATCCGTCCAACATTCCCGGCGGCCCCGGCCACAACTGGGCCAATGGAATCGCCATGGCCACCCCCATCGCGCACAAGGGCGTGGTCGCCGGCGCCAAGGTGCAGGCCATGACCATGCTCGATATTCTGCTGCATCCGGAGCTCGTCAAGAATGCGTGGGACTACTTCAACAACGTCGAGACCAAGGACACCAAGTACAAGAGCTTTCTGCGCCCCGACGACAAGCCCGCCATCTGGCTCAACCAGAAGATCATGGAACAATACCGGCCGCACATGAAGGATTTCTACTACGATCCGGCGAAGTACGACACGTACCTGGAGCAGCTCGGCATCAAGTATCCGACCGTGCGCGCCACGCCAGCGGCGACTCCGGGCGGTGCCCAGTAGGCCGGACCCCTCTTGGTGGGGCGCCGCGCGGCGCACCGTCGGCGCCCCTGACGATGCGCTGGAGAACCAGCGGACGATCCGGGTTCCGCCGCGAGCGCCCGGCGCGACCGACAGGCAGGAGCGTACGACATCGAGTTTCGAGAGCTTCGCCTGCCTCGAAAAATGTTACCTTGCCAGCCACGAAAACCAGTGCTCAAACTTCACCTTCTGCGCACGGTCGTTCCCGTCGTAGCATCCCTCCGAAATATCCGGACCCGCCACGCCGGTCGTCTGGCTAAACAGGAAGTTCCACGTATCGCACGTCAGCATCTCGTCGCCACTCGCTCCCGCCTGCGCCAGCACCTTCCGCCTGACTTGCGCCACGGACCGCAGCACGCCAATCCCCGGCGCTCCGAGCCGCACGAACCGCATGAGGCGCACGGGCGCGTCGCGATACGGCACTGCCTGCGGAACGGGCACATCGGGCTCCACCAGCCACACGCGCCGGCCGCCGAAGTATCGCATCAGCTCCGCGTTGCCCTCCCGGTCCAGTTCCCTCGCCCAGACCACCGGCGACCGGTCGATATCGGCGTCGTTGTAGACCCACTCATCGCCCAAGTCGTGACTCGCCGCGTACCGAACGAAGACCAGGTGCGTCCCTCCGATGTTCTTTAACCGTGCCAGGACACGGGCCCGCGCCACGTCGCCGGCGGGCGGCCAGCGCCAACTGCGCTGCTCGAAAACGTCGCCCTCGACGCGCCCCGCAACAATCTGAATGAACAGCATCGCGCAGCATGCCGCGGGCAGCGATCGCACCAGCGACACCCCCACTGGGCATCCCCGCCGCCGCCACAGGCGCAGCCGGCGCAGAGCCATCGTGACGATCAGGATCACCAGCCCCGCCGCTGGCGCCGCGTAGTGTGCGTTGTGCCAGACCTGCCCCACCAGGACCAGCGGGAACGCCGCCGCGAGCAGCAGCAGTTGCCTGGCCTGGCGGTCCCGCCAGAGGGCCGCCACCCCCAGCAGCGGAATGGTGAGCAGCGGTCCCAGATAGAAGCGCCAGTAGACCGCCGTCTTGCGCTCCAGGTCGGCCCGCAGCGATTGGTGCGCTTCGCGGTAATTCGCCATTTCCCAGTAAAGATAGAAGTCCCGCATCTCGCGGTTGTTATAGAGTGGCAGGGCGGTGGGCTTCTGCCAAAGGAAATGCGGTG
Organism: Terriglobia bacterium; assembly: GCA_020073365.1. GTDB lineage: Bacteria > Acidobacteriota > Terriglobia > Bryobacterales > Bryobacteraceae > JAIQFL01. The sequence goes on from JAIQFL010000185.1 coordinate 14,946, forward strand.
CCATCGTCATTGTGTTGCGGTACAGAACGTACGGCGCCACCCAGGGCTTGCCGGTGACGCGCGCAAAATAGTACCCCACGCTGGCGCCGGTAAGACCAAGGAGCAGAACCAGGGGGAGGACAATCTGGCGAAGGGCTACGGCTCTGGGAGGCCCCCGTTTCCCCAGCATCCACGCAAACAGCACCACCGCGGTCTCGAGCCCGAGGAACCCGCCTTCCACCGGACGGCTGTTGGCCAGCACCGCCAGCCCCACCCCCATCGTCACGGACTGGCGCCAATGGGGCGCCCGCATCATCCTGGGCAGCGCGCCCAGCACCAGCGCCCCACCGGCGGCAGCCACCGCCCCGCCCCAGTAGGTATTCATCCAGTAGCTGGCAACCCCCAGCCGCGAAATCGCCAGCACCGCGCCCAACAGTGCCCAGCGCGGCGGCAACCATCCTTGCAGCATCCAGCAGAAGGCGCCGCACATCAGCCCGCAACCGAGCCAGACACCGGCCCACGGATGTCCGAACATCACTTTGCCCACAGCCAGCGCCGCCGCCTGCGCAATCGGGAAAGCGCTCGCGTAGACCGGCCGGGCCAGGATGTGTTCGCTTTCGAAATGCACCCAGAACGGGTGTTGCGGGTTCACCAGGCGGCCGTGCGCGAAGGTATCGGCCGCCAACAGGAAGCTGAACTCATCGTGGGCTTGCGGCTCCGGCACAGGGAACACGGGAAGCAGCAGTGCCCGCAAGACCAGCGGCGAAACGGCGGCCGCCACGATCGCCAGCCTCCTTCTCCGGGCCAGCCGCGCCAGCGGACGTTCCCACCAACCCATCCAGCGAAACCCGAAATGGGCCGCCGCCAGCGCCACCCCCACCGCGGCGATCGCCAGCAGAGTTTCGGGACTCGGCAGACCACCCAGGTTCGCTCCGGCGGAGAACAGAACTGGCTTATGATAGTAATTCAATATCAGAAGCGTACCAACCAAACGAAGGCATAGCCAGCGCCATGAAGATTCTTACCCTGGGCGCCGCCGGATTCATCGGCTCCCATCTCACGCACCGGCTGCTGCAAGAAGGGCACGCGGTGGTCGCGGTCGACCTCACCATCGAGAAGGTCGCCGAGTACCTGGACCATCCCAACCTGACCTTTCTGCAGCAGGATATCCGGCGCCCCGAATGGGACCTCGACGGCCTGGCGCAGGATGCCGACCTGGTGATCGACCTCATCGCCTACGCCAACCCCGGGCTCTACCTGCGGATCCCGCTCGAAGTCTTCCGCCTGAACTTCACCGAGAACCTGAAGATCGCCGAAGCGTGCGTGCGGCACGGTAAACGCCTGATTCAGTTTTCCACCTGCGAGGTTTACGGCCGAACCGCCGCCAGTCTTCCGAACGCCCGCGTGGCCGATCCCGAGGACCCCATCCACGGCACGTTCTCCGAAGACACCAGCGAGTACATTCTGGGGCCGGTCTCCAAGCACCGCTGGATCTACTCCTGTGCCAAGCAGTTGCTCGAACGCGTGCTGCACGCCTACGGACTGGAGCAGGGCTTCAACTACACCATCATCCGGCCGTTCAATTTCATCGGGCCCAAGATCGACTTTCTGCCGCAGTCGAAACAGGACATCCCGCGGGTCTTTTCCTTCTTCATGGACGCCCTGCTCAACGGAACTCCCATGAAATTGGTGAACGGCGGCGTGAGCCGGCGGTGCTACACCTACATAGACGATGCCGTGGAGTGCACCTACCGCATCGTCCAGAACTCCGGCGGCATATGCGACCGGCAGATCTTCAACATAGGTTCGCCCGACAACGAAGTCTCCATCCGGCAGATGGCCGAGACCATGCGCGAGATCTACGCCGCGCAGTTCCTCGACGAACCGGCGCCCCTACCGGAGATCGTCAGCGTGCCCGGTGAGGAGTTTTACGGCGAAGGCTACGACGATTCCGACCGCCGCATCCCCAATATCGCCAAGGCGCGCCGCCTGCTGGGCTGGGAGCCCAGGTGGAACTTCCGCGATGCCCTCGAAGCCACCATGCGGTACTACGTCACCGAGTCCCAGAAGAACCGCGTCTCCAGCGCCGCTGGCAATGGTTGAAAACGTCTTCGTCCTGGTGCCCGCCTACAACGCGGCGGCCACCGTCGAGAAGGTTTTTGCGCGCGTGCCGCGCGCGGCACGTCGGCGCATCAGCCGGTACATTGCCGTGAATGACGGCAGCCAGGACGACACCGCCGCGGCCCTGGCCCGTTTGCAGAAGGAGTTTGCCAACCTGGTGGTCTTGACGCACGCCGTCAACCGCGGCTACGGGGAAGCGGAGAAAACGCTGCTCCGCTATGCGCTCGAAGAAGGCGCGCAAGTCGGGATCGTCCTACACTCCGACGGCCAGTATTCACCGGAGAAGATCGTCGATCTGCTGGAGCCCTTCGACCGGAACGCCGCGGACCTGGTGCAGGGTTCGCGGATGCTGGAGGGCGGCGCCCTGCGCGGCGGAATGCCGTTCTACAAGTTCGCGGCCAACAAACTTCTCACGGCTATCGAGAACCGGGCCTTCGGCATGAAGCTCGCCGAGTATCACAGCGGCTACATGCTGTACTCGCGCCAGGCGCTGGAGACGATCCCTTTCGAAAAGCTCTCCGGCTCCTTCGACTTCGACCTGGAGATGATCGTGCTCGCGCACGTGAAAGGCCTGCGCATCGCCGAGATTGCGATCCCCACGATTTACGCCGGAGAGAAGTCGCACCTGAACCCCGTGCGGTACGGCTTCGACGTCTTGTCGATCGTGCACCGTTACCGCCAAGGCAGATACCACGCCATGTAACACGCGCATTCTTGCCTGTGTCCCGAAACGCCCCGCACAGACCCTCAGGTGTGTTACCGCCCAATACCAGAAGCCCCGTGCCCGACCAATGTTTGTTGCTTCACGACGCCTCGGCTTTATAACGCAAGGCTGGGAACTTACGTGCACGTGGAGTTTCTGGGATAAGTGGGGCCGGGCGGAGGGGCGTAAGCTTCGGAGCGGTCCCGGCGCCCGCAGCCTCCTTCTCGAATCGGATCAAATCGTTGGACTCGGCGGCAAGATCCTCGGGTGATGCCGTACTCAAAAATACGATGTAACACATGGCATGCGGCCTTTCAGTAAGGCGCCTCACGGCGCTCGAATTTCATGCCGTTGAAGTCATATAACATCTTAGGCGCACCCAGTTCCTTGGCATGGAGCCGTGCCCGGTACAGGCAACCCGCAGCCGTCCAAACCAGCGTCTTCCCGTCCATGTCGGCCCACTCCCATCGCGGGAAAACCATCCGCTGCTGGCGAAGCGGGTGCTCGAGTTCGTGCTCGTCCCAGTAGCACGCTCTGCCGGGGTCGGCTCCGCTTTCGGCATGCGCGTATTTCCGTAGGATCCAGCCGTGACCGAGTGGCTTCTCGAAGACCGTGAACCGGTCTCCGCTTCCCGCCGAAAGCCTGTCTTTCAGAACCCATCCGTCGCGCTGGAGCTTCACGTAGTAGATGCCCGGACATTCGGCACCGTACCATCCCGAAGGCTGAAAGGCGGTATCCTGCTCCAGTTCGGCGGTGTTTCGAATCGTAAAGTGTCCGCAGCCGTTCAACCAATATCGGGATCGAGACGTGAATAGCCCCCCACCTTGCCAGCAGTCGCCCTTGCCGTGCAGAACCACGGCCTTCAACCAGGGAGTGCGGGAAATCGCGGTCCAGGACCCGTGGGTCTCCGAAGACCAGCGGCCGTTCATCGCGAAATAGATCATGTGGCGCCCATCGGGAGATATGTCCGACCGCAGCTCGTAGATCCTTCCGCGAAGCCACTGGCCCAACTGGAACTGGTCCGTCCGGCGATCCCACAGGATGGAGCAAACGGATCTCGCCGGCCCTCGCCGCAGGACAACTCCGACCGGCGCCCCGGAGGCGAGCAGTATGTGGAGGCGAGCCGGGAAGGTCATGTCAGCGGCCATGCCTCTATTCTGCGCCAGACCCGACCCGCCTGATACTATCTACAGATGATCCGCCCGCTTCCGCTGCTTTCGCTCGCCGCAGTGTGCCTGGCCCAGGACCCCATCGCCCCGCAGTCCGCCTTCGAACCGCCCGCCGCCAAAGCGGCTGCATCCCTCGCCGCGAGCACCAGGGACTCCCCACGCGACCTCCTCACGACGGGTGAAAAGTCGGACTGGAACGAGACTGCACCGTACGCCGAAGCGGTGGAGATTTCCCACCGCCTGGAGCGCGCGTCGCGCTTCGTCAAAGTGCTGGACATCGGCACGACGCCGGAAGACCGCACCATGATCGCCCTGGTGGTCTCCAAGGATCGCGCCTTCACGCCCGAGGCGGCGGCCAGGACCGGTAAGGTGGTCGTCATGATCCAGAGCGGCATCCACGCCGGCGAAATCGAAGGCAAGGATACCGTGCTGATGCTGGTTCGCGACATGACCGTGGGCAAGCGCTTCGCCGCATGGCTCGACCACGTCATCTTCGTGATCATCCCGGTATTCAATGTCGACGGCCACGAGAACTTCAGTCCCTACCACCGCCCCAGCCAGAACGGCCCAAAATCCACCGGCCTGCGCGCCAACGCACAACGCCTCAATTTGAATCGCGACTATATCAAGGCGGACACGCCCGAAATGCGCGCCTGGCTGCGCGTCTTCAACGCCTGGATGCCCGATTTCCACATCGATAACCACGTCACCGACGGCTCGGACATGCAATACGACGTCACCTGGGACATGGCGCGCAACCAGGACCTGGCCGATCCCGCGGGCGCATGGGTGCGGGAGCGCTTCGTCCCGGAGCTGGATAAGCGGATGGCCGCGGATGGCCACCTGGTAGCCCCGTACGGCGCGCTGCGTAACGTAAGTGGGAAGCGCGAGTTCTTCATGGAGGTCTTCTCGCCGCGCTATTCGCATCTGTACTGCGCGGCGCAAAACCGGCCTTCGCTGCTGGTCGAGACCCATAGCCTGAAGGCCGCCAAAACGCGGGCCTGGGCGAATTACGACATCATGCGGTACTCCGTCGACACGATTGTGCTCGATCCCGAAGGCCTGCGCCGCGCCGTGCGGGATGCCGACCGCGAGATGTCATCGCGGGCCGGCGATCGATCGGCCGCCCCGGTCTACCTGGCCGGCAAGGTCAGTGACAAGAGCCGGCCCCTGGTTTACCACGCGCTGAAAATCGGCCCCTACCAGAGCGAGGTCACCGGCGCCAGCGTGACCCGGTACACGGCCGATCCGGACGACCTCGATACGCGGATTCACGACGCCATCGACACCACCGTCGAAGCCCGGATGCCGCTGGGCTATTTGATTCCCGCCGCCTGGAAGAACATCGCCGATATGCTGGCTCTGCACGCGGTCGAGATGGAGCGCATCGCCAAACCCGTCGAGCAGGAGTTCGAGACCTACCGATTCTCGAAGACCAGTTTCGGGAGCGGCCCGCAGGAAGGCCACATCTCCGTGAATTTCGAGGCGCAGCTCGTCAAGGAGAAGATCGCCATTCCCATCGGCTCCTACTGGGTTCCGATGAAACAGAGGTGCGCGCGGCTGATCCTCTCGATGCTGGAGCCCCAGGCGCCCGATTCGCTGGCGCACTGGGGCCTGATGTACGCCGTGTTTGAGGGAGGCGGAGGAGGCCGGGGAGGTGGACGCGGCGGCGTGGGCGAATACCTCTCCGAACCCATCGCGCGCCGCATGATGGCCGACTCCCCCGACCTCCGCAAGCAGTTTGAAGAGAAGCTGGCCTCCGATTCCCAATTTGCCGCTGACCGCAATGCCCGCTTGCAGTGGTGGTACCAGCGATCCAAATACGACTCCAGCGACTCCGGCCGTTACCCTATCGTCCGGGTGTGGGAGAAGACTTGGTAAGGCGTTCTCGAACTCTGTTTGCACTGGCGGGAGTTATCGTTCTGTTTTCGGTCCTCACCGCCCCCACGAAATCCGGCAAGATCCCGGCTCCGCTCCTGTCCGGCGCCAAGATCGACGCTGGCGCGCTCGCGATCATCCAACGCTCCTGCCAGGATTGCCATTCCGACCGGACGCGTTACCCGTGGTACAGCTACGTGTTTCCCGTCTCGTGGCTGGTCGGGAGCGATGTCCGGGGCGGACGCCGGCATTTGGACCTGTCGCGATGGAACGAATCCTCGCTCACGCGGCGGGAGCGGAGTCTTTCGGAGATCGCCAACCAGGTGAAGGACCGTGACATGCCGCTACCGCAGTACCTTTGGATCCACGGGAATGCCAAGCTCTCGGACGAAGACGTGAGGGCCATTTTTCAATGGACGCAGGCGGAACGGGCGCGGCTGATCGCGGAGAACGGGCAGGCAACAGGGCCGCAACCGTAAGAGCCGCAAAAGAAACGCCCGCAAGCGGGCGAGGCAGGCGGAACCGCCTGCCCCAGTGTGCCCAGCAATGGGCAGAATCTTGTTGGAAGGAAGGAGCCCAACCGGAGCCGATGACGGCAACCGTAGCGAAACGCAAGGCGTAGCCGCAAGGCGAAGCTGAAAGAAGCGTAGCAAGACTCTCGACCGTAGGAACACGAACCGGCAGTGAGGCCGGGTGCGGGCGGTAAGCTGCCTGGGAACAGCGAAGCCCAAAGTCATCCGAAGACGCACTCGGTAGAGCCGGACGGCACGAGGGGGTAGATTC
>JAIQFL010000634.1 GCA_020073365.1 Terriglobia bacterium
GCTATCCCGCGCGATCCGAAAATCGCGCCGCGAGCCGGTCACTCCGCCAGGAACCGATGGATGAGCTGAACGGCAACCGATCCTTCGCCCACGGCGGAGGCGACGCGCTTCACGCTGCTTGCACGGACATCGCCTACCGCAAAAACCCCGGGCCAGCTCGTTTCGAAGAGGTAGGGCAACCGGCTCAAGGGCCAGTGGGCCGCGGTCAGCTCTTCGGGGCGGAGGTCCGCGCCGGTCTTGATGAAGCGCTTGTCGTCCATGAGCAGGCACCCCCGCAGCCACGCGGTATTGGGGCTGGCGCCGGTCATGGAGAACACATGACGGATATCGCGGGTCTCCGCCGCATTCATCCGGGCATTGCGCCAGGTGAGGCGTTCCAGACGGCCGTTGCCCTCCAGCCCCTCGATCTGGGTATGGGTTCGGAGGGTGATCGTGGGGCTGTCCTCGATACGGCGGATCAGGTATCGCGACATGCTGTCCGCCAGTCCGGCCGCGCGAACGAGCATGTGGACGTGTTTCGCGTGCGCCGAGAGGAAGACGGCGGCCTGCCCCGCGGAATTGCCTCCGCCCACCACCACGACTTCTTCACCCCCGCAGAGCTGGGCCTCGACCTGTGTCGCACCATAGTAGATGCCGGTGCCTTCGAATTGGGCGAGATTGGGCAGGGGCAGCTTCCGGTACTCGGCTCCCGTGGCCACGACGATGGCACGTCCCCGAACCGAGCTGCCGCCCGCACAGTCGACGGTAAACGGCCGGCGCTCGCAGTGCAGACCGGTGGCCACCTGCGCGATGGCCACCATGGCCCCGAACTTCTCGGCCTGGATAAAAGCACGGCCCGCCAGATCCTGGCCGGAAATGCCGGTGGGGAACCCGAGGTAGTTCTCGATGCGGGAACTCGATCCGGCTTGTCCGCCAGGGGCGTTGCTTTCAAGCACCAGCACATCCAGCCCCTCCGACGCGGCGTAGACCGCGGCAGCCAGCCCGGCCGGTCCGGCGCCCACGATGATCAGGTCGTGAACGGCGGCTTCATCGATCGGCGCGTTGAATCCGAGGCAGTCGGCCGCTTCCGCATTGCTGGGGTTCCGGAGGACCCGTTGGCCGCGGCAGATCAGGACGGGGATATCCTCGAGGTGAATCTCGAAGTGGTCGAGGAGTTCCTGGACCCCGGGATCGCGCTCCACGTCGATGTAGGCGTGTGGATGGCCATTGCGCGTAAGAAAACCTTTCAAGCGCAAGGTGTCGGCCGAATGGCTGGACCCGACGAGCAGGACATCGCCCGAGGTGTGGGCGATGAGGTGCGTACGGCGCAGCAGGAAGGCGCGCAGGAAGATGGGGCTCAGTTCGGCATCCGTCTGCACAATGCGGCGCAGGCTCGCGCGGTCGATCTCGAGAAGCCGGCTGGCCACCTTGGCGCGGCCACGGACCAGGCTGCGGCGCCCGGAGAGCACGTCCAGCTCTCCGGTGAACTCGCCGGCCTCATGGACCGTGACGATGGTTTCACCGTCGCACATCGGATTCACGATTTCGATGCTGCCTTCGATCAAAACGAAGACGCCTCGATTGGCCTCACCCTGCTCGAAGAGCACTTCACCCGCCGCTGCGCTGCGCGCCCGGCCGAACGGCGTGAGGCGGGCGATTTGCGCTGCATCCAGTTTAGGGAACGCCAAGTCACGTCGCCCGAAGGGATCGGCCATAGCTATACCTCACGCGTGCACCGTTATCAGAGAACCACTTCATCCACATAGCACCACATCCAATCCTCGCCCGGCTCCATGGACCGGACCACGGGGTGCTCGGTGGCATGGAAATGCCTGGTGGCGTGCTTGTTCTTGGAGGAATCGCAGCATCCTACATGGCCGCAGGAGAGGCAGAGACGGAGGTGGACCCAGTCGTCTCCGATCTTGAGACAATCCTCGCAACCCGAGGAGTTGGGCTTGACATCTCGAATCTTTTTTACGTGGGGGCACTTGGGCATCGTTTCCTCTTAATGGCGGGATGTTTCTGAGCCAGAATATCCGGTTTAGGCTGTACTCGCAATAGCCTGAACGGTACAAATTCGCCGGTATCGGGACCTGCCGCACATTTTCACGGCCAGGGAGCCGTTGCCTCAGCCCGCCAACTCACCGCGGAGCCGCGGAGGACACCGAGGAAACGCGGAGATCATGAAACTCTGCCGTCTCTGCTGGCTCTGCGTTCCACAATGGTCTGGCAGCGGGCCTCTTGGCTCTACCGAGCGGTTTCACCCGGTTTGCCGAGGGCGAGGAAGCGGAGGTCGCAGAGCATCATTGTCGCTCTCCGCGCCTTCTCGTGCTCTCAGCGCCTCCGCGGTGCGCTGGCTTTTGCCGGTCCGACGCCGAGCCTCGCTAGCCGATCTGGGGGAGGCTGTCAGAACACCTTCAACCGCAGGAACTTCGCAGGATGCTCGCGGAAGTCTCGCACCGTGTCGCGCCATTCCCGGGCGAAACCGTTTAGGTTGTCGTACGCCGCGGATGTGTTGAGCAACGGGCTGGCGTTCATCTGATCCACGGAGTCGATCAGAGAAATCGCGGCGCGGTTCCAGTCCACGTACAAGCGGTCCGACCGCATGAACTCCTGCGAACGCAAGCTGGCGAGCGAGCTCAGCAGATCGTGCGCGCCCGCCCGCAATTGCGCATACTGTGCGGTGTCGCGGAACAACGAGCCGGCGGTGCCCTGCCCCGACTGGATGCGAGCCAGACTGCGATCGAACTCAGCTATTGGATCGCTGATCTGCCGGTACAACTCGTCTGAATAGAGCGCGCGTCCCAAGCTGCTGTTGACGTCGGCGGCGGCACGTATTCCGCTCTGGAGTTCCGAGAAGTACTTGAGCAAGCTGGTGTACATCTCCTCGCCAAGGACGAATTGACCCACGCGGCTCCTGCCTTGCTCGATCTCGGTCAGGGTGGCATCCACGATGCGCAACTGCTGCTGGAACTGAGACAGGTCCAGACTCTTCATCAGATCCGTCTGTGCCTTGTACGTGATCTCGCCGTTCGGGGCGATGTGATTGGGATTTCTTCCACTAGTGATGTCGACGTACTTGTCGCCGATTAAGCTGTCAGTGCCGAGTTGCGCGAAGGAGTCGTCCGGTATGCTCGCGAGACGGTCGCGTTGCACCGAAATCGTCACTTTGACAACGCGGTTGGGCTCCCTGGAACCGGTAAGACTTACGGACTTCACTTTGCCGACGCCAATCCCGTCAACGCGAACCGGGGAATCCTGAGCCAATCCGGTGGCGTCGGGAATATACATGTACACGGTGGCCTTTTGTTGAAACAGAGTCCCGCCGGTCAGCAGGTAGACCAGCGTGAAGAGGATCAACAGCGCCACGAGGCAGACCACCGTTACGCGGAATTTTGCCCAATTCACCCGGCGAGCGGACGGCATTACCCGGATTGTAGCGCGAGTCGCGCGGCAGGGTGGGCTCGGATGGTAGCGTCAATGGCGCCGGGCTGGCTGATGAAAATGGTGGAGGCGGCGGCGAATACGGCACGCGCTTCCTGGTAATGTGTATGGATTGGAGATCCCTTGAAGATCCGATCCAGAAAGTTCGAGGGCCGTTGCGCCAGGCACAAGCGATACAACCCACCGGTCGACGGGCAGGGCGCCATCAAAGGCGGTTGCAAGCGTTGCGATCTGCTGTTCGAAATCTGGGAAGCCTCTCTTAAACTGAATCAGTTGATTCGCAAGTTCGACCCCGCCCACGATGACCTCGAGCGGCCTCCCGCTCCCAAACCCCCGGCACACGACCCGCGCCAGTTGAGTCTGATCGGCGAGTGAGCCAGGCGCCCGGGTGCACCGGCCCCAAGTCCAGAAAGCGGAAGCGATGAATTGCCTGGTTATTTCGCAGACACTACACTAGATCCACTTGGGGGCCAAAAAGTTCACAAACCGGTCAAGTTTCACGGAGCGGTCAATTGGGCCTGAATGAAATCATCAAGGTTCCGCTCGAAGCAGCGCCAAGCGCTGCTGACCCCGCTGCGTGCCGCGACGTCTTCAGGTAGGCCGGGATCGAGGGCGCTTATGCCCGGTGCGAGCACGCGGCCGTACGTCTTGGTGAAGAGTA
>JAIQFL010000186.1 GCA_020073365.1 Terriglobia bacterium
CGAGGCTGGAGGCAGCGTTCACCACACCATTCTTTTGTGGCCCCTCCCGCACCTGATCGTTGCCATTTCACTGGCCGCGGCGTCGAAGCGCCTGGGCAAGGCCGGCAAGCCGGTGATGTGGGCAGTTCTTGGCGTACTGGCGATCTCGGGCATCCTGCTGACGGATGAGTACTACACCCGGATGCGGCGGAACGGCGGATCCGAGTCCTGGACCGATGCCATCTTCCGGCTGAACACTTACGTCGCGAAGGTCCCGGCGAAGAGCGTCGTCTCGATGGACTGGGGAATCCTGGAGGGCCTCCGCTTTCTCTCCTACGGCAAGCTGCCGCTTGTCGGTGCCGACGGTCGAATCTCCAAGCCGGAATTGAGCGCGGAGGATCGCGAGGTGGCCACACAGATCGTCTCCGACAGCGGCAACCTGTATATTGCCCATACGAAAGAGGCCCAGATCTTTCCGGTGAACGAGAAGTTTCTCAAGCTGGCGGCCGGGTTGGGCTACCGCCGCGACAGCGTTGCGGTGATCGCCGACAGTTTCGGCCGTCCTACTTTCGAGGTGTATCGGTTGGTGCGGGCATCACAGTAGTCCCAGCTTAAAGCCGAGCCGAATCCAGAATTTGCGGCACAACCGCCGGAGATCGCGGTATTGCTCCACGACCTCGCGGGCCCCCTCGATGCCAAGGGAGAAGGGACCTTTGCGTGCGGCAATCGGGAACGAACAGGGTTCGGAATGCACGATGCCGAAGGGCGGATAGTCCTGGCTGTAGACGCGAACAGACACGAAAGCCGCGTTGGCGAGCAATTGTCTGAGGCTGCTCTCGCTGAACTCGCGCATTTCGAGCGCCTCTCCCATTCCAGCGCGGTGAAATACCAGGTTGTCGAATACCTCGACCGCCCCTTCACGCGTCCGATTGATCAACAGGACCCGATCGCGCAGACGCGCCAACCCGAAATCATGAAGGTTGGGGAAGTGCTCAGCCGTGGAGAGTTCGAGCGAATACGGCACCGTGAATGCCAGAAAACCGTGGGGTTTGAGGAGCCGGAATACGTTTTGGAAAGCCGCGCCGACGGGCGGCACTACGTGCTCCAGGACCTCGCTCGCGATCAGGAAGTCGTATATGCCGGATTCCTCGTCCACCGGATTGGCGATATCGAAGCGCGGCTCGCGGTCATAAAACGTGTTGCGGTAATCGAATTTCGCTGCTAATCGATCGGCGTACTGGTGGCTATCGCTCATGCCGATTCCACGAAAGCTTTTGACGCATGGGAAATCCGGCAGGGTCAAGCTTGCGCCGAACAACTCCATCGACATGGCTTGCAGCAGGCCCCGCGTGCGTACGTTCGAGCCACAGGAGGAACAACTGGGCGTTTCGCGATCCAGTTCCTTTGTGGCACCGCGGTTGGCATGGCCGCAGAGATTACAAGTGAACTCCATCATGGGGAATGTAACACGGGCATGCTTGCCGGTGTGAGTTTAAGGCAACACAGGCAAGGATGCCCGTGTTACTCGCTCTTCCATCTCTTCGAGCGAGCGCGGCCAATCCCCGCGCAGCAAGCGGGAGAGGGCGCGGTCGGCCAGGAGCCTGCCGCCAGTCTGGCAGGGTGCGCAGTAGTTGGTCTCATTCGACGCGTAGCGGATGCGTTGGATCTTGGAGCCGCAGCGAGGGCAAGGCTGGCCGTATCGGCCATGAACTGCCATGCCCTCGCGAAAAGCGGTCACCTTCTCCGGGAAGGCGCCGGCGGCATGGGAGCGCAAACGATCCGCCCATTCGAGCAGGGTATCGCGCGTCGCCATGTGCAGCCGGTTGACTTCGTCGTCCGTCAACCTCAGGGTCATCGCTATGGGTGACAGGCGGGCACGATGCAGGATTTCATCCGAGTACGCGTTCCCGATGCCGCTGAACAGGCGCGGATCGGTAAGAGCCCGTTTCAGCGTGTGGTTGGCGGATTTCAGAGCGGCCGCGAATGCGCCCGCGGCGGCGTCCAGTACCTCTATCCCGCCGGCATCCAGCGCCCGTAGTCCTGTTTCACCTGCAGCGACATGCAGCGCGGCACGGCGCTGCGATCCGGCTTCCGTGAGCACCAGCACTCCGGAATCGAATTCGAGGACAGCCAGCACGTTCCGGGAGCCAAGCTTCGCCGATGAGGTCCGCCAGTGGAGCCGGCCGGCGATCATCAGGTGGATCGCTAACCAGAGGTCTCCCTCGAATCCGATGGCGATTCGTTTCCCCACTCGGCGCACCTCGCGGACCACTTTGCCTTGGACCGATTCGACCGGTGGCGCGGTGGAGCGCAGCAGAAACGGCCCGCGGATCGACACGCGGCGGAGCGTGTGGCCGGCGATGCGCACGCGCAGCGCCTCCACATAAACTACGACGTCCGGCAGTTCCGGCATACCTTCGAACGTACCACGGGCCGAAACGCGGCCGCGTTAAGACGCTGAGAAATAATCCCGATGCGCAGGCGGAACCGCCTGCGCCACCGCAACTCCTGCGCCTTCGGTGGTGGGGCAGGCGGTTCCGCCTGCCTCGCCCGCTTGCGGCGATTCTTTCTGGCGTTAGAACAGGTACAGATCCGCGATCCTGTCCGCGATCACCTCGGGTTTTGCGCTGTTCCGGTTGATCAGCACGATCACGGTGAACCGCTTCTCCGGAAAGCGGGCGATGTGCGTCCGAAATCCTATAGTGCTGCCGCCATGCCGGACCGTCTTCAGCCCGCGATACTCTCCGATTTCCCACCCGAAGCCGTACGAAGTCTTCTTGCCGCCGCTCAGTACGGCCGCGGTGAAGGCCTGTAGCAGGGTTTCGGCCCCAACCAACTGGGTCGTGTAGAGCGCTTGATCCCACAAGTACAAATCCTCTACCGACGAATAGATACCTCCGTCGCCGAGGACCGCGCTGGTGAGGCTCTGATCGGTGCGCTCAAAACCGCTCCCGTGCTCGCTGTATCCGTAGGCGCGATTCCGAACCGTCGAAACGCCCTCTTCCAGTGCCACGGTACCGGACATGTGCAGGGGATCGAAGATGTACTTCTTGAGGAAGGCCGCGAAACGCATCCCGGAAGCTTTCTCCACAATCAGGGCGAGATGCGCGTAGCCGGTGTTGCTGTAGCGCCACTCCGATCCGGGGGTGAAATAGGTCCCGGTCTGGCGCTTCAGGAGGTCGAGCACGTCGAGGTCTTTGAGTTGAGCGGTTCTCTCGGGAGGAATCAGATCCTCGTAGGCCCGCAGCCCGGAGGTGTGGTTCAGAAGCTGGCGGATGGTGATTTGCTTCCCATACGCCGGATAGTCCGAAAAGAACTTCGTGAGGTCGTCGTCGAAGGACAGCCGTTTGCGCTCGGCCAGGATCATGATGGCCATCGCGGTGAATTGCTTGGTGACGGACGCCAGCCGGTAGTTCGTGCCGGTACCGGCGGCCATGTGGTTTTCCACGTTCGCGAGCCCGTAGGCGTGCCGGTAGAGCACTTTGCCGTCGCGAATCGCCATGACCGAAGCGCCCGGAACGGTGGGTTGGTTGTATGCGCCGAACAGCGCATCCACGGCGTCTGCCCTCACCACCGGCTGGGCGCCAATCCCCATCGTGATACAGGCGAAAAGCAGGATAGGACCTTTCACGGTGACCTCCGGTGCTGTTCTATGCTACAACGCCGATATGCTGCAATCGACGTACGATGTGGCGGTGATTGGCACCGGCTCGTTCGGCGCATGGACCGCGTGGCACCTCCGGCGCTCCGGGCAATCCGTGCTGCTGCTGGACGCCTGGGGCCCAGGGCACAGCCGCTCCAGCTCCGGCGGCGAGAGCCGCGCCATCCGCATGGGCTACGGTGGAGACGAAATATACACCCGCATGTCCATGCGCTCGCTGGTGCTCTGGCAGGACCTCTTCCGGCAAACCGGCGAGCCACTGTTCCATCGCACGGGGGTTCTGTTGATGGCCCGGCCGGGCGACCCGTACAGTGAAGCTACCGAGCGTACGTTGGCGGCGGCCGGTGTGCCGATGGAGATCGTGCCGGGTGCGGAGATCGGTCGCCGTTACCCGCAAATGCGCCTGAGCGATCCGAAGGTGTACGGCATCTTCGAGCCCCAGAGCGGAGCGTTGATGGCTCGGCGCGCGGTTGCACTCGTGGTGGAGGACGCCGCCCGCCAGGGAGCGGTCTATGCCACCGAGGCCGTTCTCGCGCCCTCGGGAAGCGGGCCGCGGGCATCGGTTCGCACCACCTCCGGCCAGGCGATCCGCGCCGGCACGTTTGTTTTCGCCTGCGGACCGTGGTTGCCCAAGATCTTCCCGAGCCTCCTGGGTGCGCGGATCTATCCGACGCGTCAGGAGGTGTTCTTCCTTGCGCCTCCAGCCGGCGACCGGCGTTTCGCTCCGCCCGAGATGCCGGTGTGGATCGATTTCACCGACCATCGAGGACCCTATGGATTTCCCGACCTGGAGGGCCGCGGCTTGAAGCTCGCCTTTGACCGGCATGGACCCGCCTTCGATCCGGATACCGGCGATCGCCGGCTGAGTGCCAGCGGTCTGGAGGAGGCGTACCGGTTTCTGGCCGAGCGTTTCCCCGATCTTGCGGAGGCGCCGCTGGTGGAATCGCGAGTCTGCCAGTACGAGAACAGCTCGAACGGCGATTTCCTGATCGACCGGCATCCGGCTTTTGACAATGTGTGGCTGGCCGGCGGCGGCTCCGGCCATGGATTCAAACACGGGCCGGCCGTGGGGGAGTACCTCAGCGCACAGATCCTGCGAGGAGGGGTCGCGGAGCCGAGGTTTTCCCTGGAGAGCAAACTCCATACGAAGCAACGGACGGTTTACTGAGAATTCGCGCCGGGTTCCTCCGTTCCCTCCGCGTCCTCCGCGCACTAGGCATCGCGCAGAAATAAGTTGGACATTTGGACTGCGCAGCCACACGGATAGCATAAAATGTTTCGGGCCGGGTGTCCAGCTTATTTTGCCGCGGCTCCTAACTCACCGCGGAGACGCGGAGGACACGGAGGAAACACGGAGACCATGAGCCTCTGCGGTCTCGGCTTGCTCTCGGTTGCACTCTCCGCGTTTTCTCCGTGTTCTCTGCGGCTCCGCGGTGCGCTGGTTTTTGCAGGTCTGAGCCGGCCTTCGCTAATCCTTTCGCGCGGGCGTCGTTCTGCTGGCGAAGAGCAGGTTGGAAGGGATACGCCGGAATCCGTACCCGATTTGGAAATTCAGGGGTTTGCGCGCCGGCTCGGCATAGGCTTTCTTCAAGTCCGCCTGTTCGAGCCAGCGGAAGCTGCCGTAAGGACGGACATAATCGCCATAGAGCTGGACTCGCCAGGGCTGATCGCGAAAGAAATGAAACGGGATGCCGGAATCGTCCTGGAGAATCGCTGCGCTTTTGGCGAGTACCTGGTCTCGGATTATGGAGAAATCAGCGTGATGGGTCATGTACGATGTAGCCTTGAAGTAGGTCGTCACCCCCTTCAAGCCTCCCAGGTATGTCAGAAACCCCTTGTTCTCGCACAGTTTTGCATCGGAGAGGTTGATGGAGAAGTAATAGAGCTTGTGAATGGATTGATCCGCGTCCGTCTGGAACTCGATCTCGACACCCTTATTGCCGATTTCGCCGGGTGGAATCACGCCCCGTGCGACGATGTTGCCATCTTCCCCGATCCGCACGAAACGGTGACCCAGGATGGTGTGGTTGGTCCTGACCAGCAACTGCAGGATCGGCGAGAAGAGCCCGTCGGAGACCTGGCCACGGAACTGGCGGTCCATCTGCCGGGTAATGAAGAAGCTGCGATGGAGCTCCGAGGACACGGTTTCGCGCACCCGCTGCAAGGTCCGGTTGAGGTTCTTACCGGCGAGTTGCTTGGGGGTCGGGAGGGTGCCAGGTGGTTCCAGGGCGACCATCACGTAGGTCGGATTCCGCGGAAAGAAAACCGTGAGCATCAGCGCGTCCGGCCCGCTGAAGGGATACAGAACCAGGGAGTCTGGAATCGGCGCGCTGGTTAGCTCCTGGGCCTGAAACGCCCGCATGGAAGGGAGGGTTTTGGCCTCGATGCTGCTCCACGCCTTATCGAGCTCCCGGCGATGTGCGGCCCAGGCGGGCTGCTTTTCCAATTGGCTAAACGGGCTGTCCGGAGTTCCCGGCAAGCCCGCCAGGAACCGGGCCACGTCGTTGGCCTCGCGCGTATGGGGAACCGGTGCCGGCGATGGCTCCGCCGGGGTAGCGGTCGCGACAGTACTGGAAGAGCGGCTGCAGGACAGCAGAACGAGGGCCAGGGAAACTCCCAGGATCATTCGCCAATCGAGGCGGGATTGGCGAATGATTTGGTTCGTTTTCGTACTTAAGAAGGACATGGACGATTCAATACCAATATAAGTCCATTGCAGGCTTTGCAGTTAACAATCCGGTGGGGACAGACAATCGCCAGTATCAGAGCGCCCCAAAGCCCTCCCACAACCCACGCCGCGGTGGTTCCCAGAACGGTCCGGACGATTGCGCCCCGGTCGTTGCCAGCTTAGAACACCACCAGTGTCCCGGGGCTCGCCGCCCCCCCTTGCTATACTCATACTTTCCCGTGTTCCATTCCATTGAAAAGCAAGTCTCCAGCGCCTTCCGCGCGCACATACAGGTTCGCTACGGCATCGATCTGGCGGTGGCCATCGAGCAGCCGCGGCAGAGCGATTTCGGGGAAATGGCCGTGCCCGCGGCATTTCAACTGGCCAGGCAACTGAGGCAGGCGCCCCGGAAGATCGCCGCGGAACTGGTGGGTGGTGTGGGAGCGATCCCTGGCGTGTCGGCGATGGAGGTGGCCGGTAACGGATACATCAATATCCGTCTGGACCGGGGGGCCTTGGGCGAGGCGCTTCTACGCGGGGAATCCGCCACGCCGGAAGCACAGGCCGAGAAGATCATCGTCGAGCACACCAATATCAACCCCAACAAGGCGGCGCACATCGGACACTTGCGGAATGCCGCGTTGGGCGACACTTTTGTGCGCATGCTCCGCTCCCTGGGGTATCGGGTGGAAGTGCAGAACTATATCGATAACACCGGCGTGCAGGTGGCCGACGTGGTGGCTGGTTTCCACTACCTGGATGGCAAGACCCCGGCGGATGTGAAGGCGCTGATGGCCGACCCGTCGGTGCGCTTCGATTACTACTGCTGGGACCTCTACGCGAAGACCTCCAGCTACTATAAGGACCATCCCGAAGCGCTCGAGTGGCGCAGCCGGACGCTTCACGCGATGGAGTCGGGAGAGGGCGAGGTGGCCGAACTGGCGCACCTGGTGGCGGACGCCATTGTGGAGGCGCATCTGGCCACCATGCTGCGGATGGACGTGGAGTACGATGTCCTCCCGCGCGAGAGCGAGATTCTGCATCTCGAGTTCTGGGCGGCCGCTTTCGAACTGCTCAAGGAACGGAAGGCCATCTACTTCGAGGAGGAAGGCAAACACGCCGGATGCTGGGTAATGCCGGGCCTCTCGGAGGACGGCAAGGTCATCGTGCGCTCCGATGGCACCGTGGTATACACGGGCAAGGACATCGCTTACCAGCTTTGGAAATTCGGCCTGCTCGGCAAGGATTTTTACTACCGCCCTCTCAAGACCTACGCGGATGGCCGCGTGCTTTGGGTCACCACCAGCGAGCCGGTCGATTCCGGCCAGCAGTTCGGACACGGTACGCGGGTCTACAACGTGATCGACTCGCGGCAGTCCTATTTGCAGGATGTGGTGGTGGCCGGTCTGCGCGGGCTGGGCTACCATTCCCAAGCCGATCAGTCGGTACACTTCTCCTACGAAATGGTGGCGCTTTCGCCGCGCTGCTGTGCGGATCTGGGCATTCCCCTGTCTGAGGAGGATCGACAGCGGCCGTACGTAGAGGTTTCCGGCCGCAAGGGCCTCGGCGTGAAGGCGGACGACCTGATGGATACCCTCATCGCCAAGGCCCTGGAAGAAGTCGTCTCGCGGCACCCGGAAGCCTCGGCGGAAGAACAACGGCGCGTGGCCTCGCAAATCGCGATTGGCGCGCTACGCTACTTTCTATTGAAGTTTACGCGGAATTCGGTGATCGCGTTCGATCTTCAGGAGGCGCTGAGCTTCGAGGGCGACACCGGACCCTACCTGCAATATGCGGCGGTTCGTGCCCGGAATATTCTGCGAAAACTGGCGGAGCGCGGCGAAATCCTGCCGGACTTCGCTGCGGAGATCGACGCCCCCTCCCTGGCCCGCCAGCTTCAGTCGGAGGACTTCTGGCAGGTGCTGCTGGCGGCATCCAAGGCCGATGCCGCGGTGGAGCGGGCCGCCACGGCCGGTGAGCCGGCGCACGTGGCCAAGTATGCATTTCAGTTGGCGCAGGCGTTCAACAACTTCTACCACCAGTACCCCGTCATCCATGAGGAGAACCGCGAAAAGAAGGTCTTCCTGCTGTGGATGACGGATTTCTTCCGCCGCCAGCTCGAGCGCACCGCTGGAATTCTGGGGATCGAGATCCCGGCCTACATGTAGGCTCCGAGATAAAGTTCTGAAACTCTCGATACCGCCGCCACGCGCTAAACTATGCGTCGGACGGCGCCTATGCAAGTTCACACACTCTGGCAAGACCTCCGGTACAGTTTCCGGGGGATACGCAAGGACCCGGGCTTTGCGGCCACCGCTGCGCTCACGTTTGGGCTCGCATTGGAGCCACTACCGCCATCTTCACCGTAGTCAGCGGAGTGCTCCTGCGCCCGCTGCCATTTCCGCAACCCAGCCGCCTGGTGTCGATCCAGGAAGACTACGGTAAGGGACCGAACGTTTTCATCGGATCTCCGGAGGTTGTCGAGTGGCAGCGCAGCAGTACTATGAGCCAGGTCGCGGCCTATTTCGACGGTTCCGTGAACCTGGTCGGAGCCCAGGAGGCCGAGCGTCTGGAGTGTGGGAACGTCACGCAGTCGCTATTCCCGCTGCTTGGAGTACAGCCGGTCATCGGCCGGAACTTTTTCCCCGAAGAGGACCGCCCCGGCGGCCCACCGGCGGTGATCCTCAGCCACGCCCTCTGGACGCGACGCTATCTGGGAGACCATTCGATTCTGGGCAAATCCCTGGTGCTGGACGACAAGAGCTACACCGTGGTCGGTGTGATGCCCGAAGGCTTCCAGATTCCCGGGTGAATTCAATATTCCGCAGGAGCTCTGGCTGCCGTTTCAGCTCCAGGAGGGGCGTGCGCATCTCAAGATGCTTTTTGCTGTCGCGCGCCTCAAGGATGGCGTGAGAGTCGAGACGGCGCGAGCGGAGCTGGGGACTATCTTTCAGTCTCTGCGGCGCGGGAGGAAAGTCACGGCGCACGTCATCCTGACGGAATGGCAGCAAGAGATTACCGGGAGAGTGAAAACCACGCTGGTCATCTTCCTGGCCGCTGTCGGTCTGGTCCTGCTGATCGCTTGTGTGAACGTCGCCAACCTTCCGCTCTCGCGGGGGACCGGGCGTGAAAAGGAGATGGCCGTGCGACGCGCGCTGGGCGCGAGCACGGTCCGCATAGTGCGCCAACTGCTGACCGAGAGCGTTCTGATGAACGGGCATTCTTGCCTGTGTGGGTTTACGTTTCCCCCCTATCGGAAAACCAACACAGGCAAGAATGCCTGTGTCACTTGCCCTTGCGCCGGGACCCGGTTGGCCCGCCCAGGTTGGTGGCGAGGTATTCGACGATCAACCCAATCTCTTCCAGGTTCGCCACCGCCCCGCGCACCACCATGTTGTCCACCTCATCCTTCCATTCCTGGCGGCTCATCCGGGTTGCGACAAACGTGCCCACGCCGTGGCATTTGCCGCACACGCGCACCACCAATGGCTTGCCCGCAGCTTCTGGCAGATCGGAGTTGACCGCGGGCGCGGCCGCCGCGGCGCCCGTTGGCGCGGAGGTCACCGGCATCGGCGCCGCAGATTCGTCCCGGCCGCCGAGCGCGAACGCGATCAAGCTATCGGCGCTATTCGCCGACATATCCCCGACATTGCGCAGATGCCCGGGACCACCGGCCGCGATGGCCACATACTGCTTCCCATCGCGGCCCAGATAGCTGATCGGCGTCGCGTTGCCGGTGGCATCCAGCCGTGCGGACCAGAGTTCCTTGCCCGTACGCGAATCGAATGCCCGGAAGCGGGCGTCGTTGGTCGCAGCCACGAATACCAGTCCGCCGGCGGTGGCAATGGTTCCTCCCACGTTCGGAGTCCCGGTATTCTTCAGTCCTTGGGACTCCAATTCCTCGAAGTTGCCCAGCGGCACCTTCCAGGCGATCTCGCCGGTGTTTGCATTGACGGCGCTCAGCTCGCCCCACGGCGGTTGCTGGCAAGGGTAATGGTCCTGATCCGTAAAGCGCGCGTAGGCGCTCTCGTTCCGGTAGGCCATCGGTGAACCTGCCGGCGACGAAGTCATATACCCCATCGTTCCCAAATTGCTGGTGTTCACGAAGACGTAGCCCAGCGTGGGGTCGAACGAGACACCTCCCCAGTTGCCGCCGCCCATCGAACCCGGGAAGACCAGCGTCTTCTCCGTGCCATGCGGCGTGTAGAGCGGACCGACGCGAAGCTGGCCGAACAGCTCGCGGCAGAATCGTTCGGTCTCCGGCGTCCGCCTGCTGACCTCGTCCCGCGTCATGCTGGTGCGGGCCAGCGGCGGCGGTTTCAGCGGGAAGGGCTGTGTGGGCCAGGCCTCTTCGCCCGGCACGTCACTATTCGGAACGGGACGTTCTTCCTCGCCGAAGATGGCCTTGCCGGTTAGTCGCTCCAGAAGGAACAGCAGCCCCATCTTGGTAATCTGCGCGACCGCCGGGATCTTCCGGCCATTCCGCACCACCTCGATCAGTGCCGGCCCGCCCGGCGCGTCGTAGTCGAAGATGTCGTGGTGGATCAGTTGGTGATACCACCGCAGTTTACCGGTGGCCGCATCCAGAGCGATCACACAGTTGGCGTAGAGGTTTGTCCCCTTGCGGTCGCCGCCATAGAAGCTGTCGGCGGGGTTGCCGGTCGAGAGGAACACCAGGCCGCGCCCGGTGTCCACGGTAATCAGCCCCCACAGGCTCGGACCGGAGCGATCCTTCCAGCCGTCCACGCCCCACGTCTCGTTTCCCGGCTCGCCCGGTTGCGGCACGGTGTGGAATCTCCAGACCATTTTTCCGGTTCGGACATCAAAGGCGCGCGGATCCCCGCTCGGTCCCCTGCTGGGTCCTTCCGGAGTGCTGGGCCCGACGATCGCCAGATCGCGGTAGATGGCCGGAGGCGACGTGAAAGCATATGCCGCGTTGGGAAATCGGTCCGCTACTCCGATTCGCAGATCGACTTCGCCATGGTTGCCGAAGCCCTCGATGCGCTGGCCACTCGCAGCATCCAGCGCAATGAGTCGGCTATCTCCAGTGGCGAAGAGAATTCGCGCCGGGATGCCCTTGCCGCCCGGCCAGTAGGAGACGCCGCGGTGTTCTCGCGGGCGACGCACTTTCGGATCGTAACTCCAGATCTCGACTCCGGTTTCCGGTGCCAGCGCGACGATGCGCCCGCTTTGGGTCGAAAGATACATCCGGCCGCCGGCCACCAGGGGAGTGGTCTCGAACGGCCGGCCGGCTTCGCCGGTGTGGTAGGTCCACGCCCGGTGCAGATTGCCGACATTGGAGCGATCGATCTGCTGTAGCGGCGAATACTTCATCCCGCCCGGATCGTGTCCGTAGACCGGCCAATCCGACTGCCCCGAAAGGCTGGGCAGGACCGCAACCGCCGCGATCGTGATCGAGAGGATACGCATTGCTTATCCAGATTACCTTAGTACGGAGTTTTCATGAATACGGTCTCGCATCTCCGTGTCTCCGAAGACCACTCCCTCAGAGTAGAGACAGAGAACGTGTGAAAGAATTATGGCCGCACAGACGAAGGGCATCCGCCCCACACTGGATGGTGCACTTGTGAATCCGAGTTGCACCTCCTTCATCGACTATGATAGTGTCATCTTCACCTTTGAAAATCGCGAGAGGGTACTAAATCTCGCAGAGGAGTGAATGGGGATGCTGCTTGCTCCCGTAATCTGGGTCCTGACGGTCGTAATTGCCTATTTTTTCGTGGCTCAAACCTGGTGGTTTCCGCCGCCGATTTCGGCGCATGGCATAGCCTATGACGCCCAGTTCATGCGAACCCTGGTGGTGGTGGGGATCATCTTTATCCTGGCGCAATTCGCGCTCGGCTATGTAATCGCAAAGTTCAGGAATGACGGTCGCCGCGCCGGCTATTCGCATGGCAACAATAAACTGGAGACGCTGTGGACCAGCGCCACCGCACTCCTGTTCCTGGGCCTCGTGGTGATGGGGACGAAAATCTGGGCGGGCGTGCATTTCGATGAAGCCCCTGCGGATTCTACCGTAATCGAAGTGACTGCCAAGCAGTTCGCCTGGAGTTTCCGGTACCCCGGTCCGGACGGCAAGTTCGGCCATACCGATCTCAAACTGGTCAACGATTCGGCCGGCAATCCCCTCGGCCTCGATGACAAAGACCCCGCCGGGAAAGACGATATCGTGAGCGCCTCCCTGAAGGTCCCGGTGGGCAAACACATCAAGCTCATGATGCGCTCCCGCGACGTCATCCACAACTTCTTCGTCCGCGAACTGCGGATGAAGCAGGACATCGTTCCCGGCATGGACATCCCGCTGCATTTCCAGGCGGACCAGATCGGCATCTACGAGGTTCCCTGTTCCGAATTGTGCGGTCTGGGCCATTTCCAGATGCGCACCACCATGCAAGTCATGAGCGAGTCCGATTTCGAACAGTGGAAACAGCAACAGGCCCAAAAATGAACTTGAGTTCGACTCTTAGCGGAGCCGCCATGCCGGCTCAATTACCAGAGGTGACCCAATGTCCTCATCTGTAGCCCATGCGGAGCATCACGCGCCCACGGGCTTCATCCGAAAGTACATCTTCAGCGTGGATCACAAGGTGATCGGAATCCAGTATTACTTCCTGGGTCTGTTCTCCGTGTTCATAGGCATGACGCTGTCCGTGCTGATGCGATACCACATGGTCAACCCGAACGTCGCGGTGCCATGGTTCGCCAAGATTTGGCCCACCGCCGCCGCCGGCGGAGTGATGACGCCTGAACTGTATCTCTCGCTGATGACCATGCACGGCACCATCATGGTGTTCTTCGTGCTCACCACGGTTCCGCAGAGCGGCTTCGGGAACTATTTCCTGCCCATACAGATCGGCGCCGAAGATATGGCGTTTCCGGTGCTGAACATGATGTCGTTCTGGACCACATTCCTCGCCCTGGTGGTGATGGTGGCCGCCTTCTTCGTGGAGGGAGGCGCGCCGCTTTCCGGATGGACCGCGTACCCGCCGCTGAGCGGCGCCGGGCGGCTTACCGGGCCCGGCGAAGGCATGGGCCAGAACCTTTGGATCCTCAGCATCGCCATCTTCTGCGGCGCATCGCTGATGGGCGCGATCAACTTCATCGCCACCACGGTGGACCTGCGCTGCAAGGGCATGACCTTGATGCGCATGCCGCTCACCTGCTGGACCTGGCTGGTCACCGCGATTCTCGGGCTGCTGGGGTTCGCCGTGCTGCTTTCCGCCGGCGTCCTGCTGCTGCTCGATCGCACCCTGGGAACCAGTTTCTTCCTGCCTGCCGGCATGATGATCAACGACCAGATCATCACCGCGCACAAAGGCGGATCGCCGCTGCTCTGGCAGCATCTGTTCTGGTTCTTCGGGCATCCCGAAGTCTATATCGCCATCCTTCCCGGAATGGGCGTGACTTCGCAGTTGCTGTCCACCTTCTCGCGCAAGCCGATCTTCGGTTACAAGGCCATGGTCTACGCCATCCTGAGCATCGGCTTCCTGGGCTTCCTGGTTTGGGGCCACCACATGTTCATGAGCGGCATGAACCCCTACTCGGCCATGGCGTTTTCGGTTCTCACCATGTGCATCGGGGTGCCGTCGGCCATCAAGACGTTCAACTGGATCGGCACCTTGTGGAACGGCAAGATCCATTTCGACACCGCCATGCTGTTCGCGCTGGGTTTCGTATCCCTGTTCGTGACCGGCGGCGTCAGCGGCATCTTCCTGGGACAGCCGGCGCTCGACCTGTACTTCCACGACACCTACTTCGTAGTGGGCCACTTCCACATGATCATGGGAGTCGCGGCCATCTTCGGAATGTTCGCAGGCACCTTCTACTGGTTCCCCAAGGCGTCCGGCCGAATGATGAATGAGACACTCGGCAAGATCCACTTCTACCTCACGTTCATCGGCGTCTACGCCATCTTCACGCCCATGCACTATCTGGGTATCGCGGGCAATCCGCGGCGCTATTCGGCCTTCACCGACGTGGAATACCTGGGCAAGCTGATTCCTGTCCACGTGTTCATGAGCTACGCGGCGTACTTCACGGCGGCGGCGCAGATCATTTTCGTGATCAACCTGTTCTGGAGCATGAAGAAGGGAGCCAAGGCCCCGGTGAACCCCTGGAACGCCACCACGCTGGAATGGACCGTACCTTCTCCGCCGCCGTTCGACAATTTCGCCGGCGTGCACCCCGTGGTGAACCACGGTCCGTACGAGTACAGTGTTCCGGGCGCGGAGACCGATTTCATCATGCAGAGCGACCCGCCTTCCGGCGTCCATTCGGTGGCGTAGGGCATCCTTATGGATATGGCCGCGGATCTCCACGACATCGGTGTAAACCGCCGGGCGTCATTCACCGGGTTATTCGTGCTGCTGGCAGCGAGCACCATGGTGTTTGCGGCCTTCAGCAGTGCGTTCGTGGTGCGGCGTGGCCTTTCCGAAGATTGGGCCACCATGCACAAACCGCCGATTCTCTTCGTGAACACGGTGGTATTGCTGGCTTCGAGCGTGGTTCTGGACCAGTCGCGCCGGTCTTTGAGAGCCGGCGACCGCAGCAAGTTCAATCTGTGGTGGACCATCGCCACCGCGCTCGGGATCCTCTTCCTGGCGGGTCAGGCCTTGGCCTGGTACCAACTGAAAGAGGCCGGCGTGTACGTGGCTACCAATCCGAGCAGCTCCTTTTTTTACGTGTTGACCGCCGCGCATGCCTTCCACCTGATGGGCGGCGTGGCGGCGCTGGTTTACGTCGATGTGCAGGCGTTGCGGCTGCGGCTTGGCCCGGCTAAGCGCACCGCCATCGACGTCACCGCCATCTTCTGGCATTTTCTGGATGGCATCTGGCTGTATTTGATGATTCTATTTTACGTTTGGGGGTAAGGGATGTCGTCCCAAGTCAGCGTAGCCCGGCCATCGTTATGGGATGGAGGGCAGTCGCCATACGCGACCAACTCGAAGAAGTTCGGAATGTGGCTGTTCATCATTTCGGACTCGCTTACATTTTCGGCCTTGTTGTTCGCTTACACGTATAGCCGGGTCACTAACCCGGATTGGCCCAAGCCTTTCGATTTCTCGCCGGCGGTCATCTTCTCGACCATCATGACGTTCTGCTTGCTCTCCAGCAGCTTGACCATGGTAATGGCGGTCCACGCCATGAACCACGGCAATCGCAAGGCCGCTACCGGTTGGATTCTCGGGACTATGTGCGGCGGCGGCGCATTCGTGGTGCTGCACCTCAGCGAATGGATGAAGCTGATCAACGTCGAGCATGTGACACCGCTCAACAATCCCTGGGGCGTCCCGCTGTTCGGCGGCACCTTCTTCGCTCTTACCGGGCTGCACATGACCCACGTGATCATCGGGTTGATCTACCTGTCGATCGTAGCCCAGGGAATAATTCGCGGGAAGTTCAAGGCTGAGGACGTGGAGGTCAGCGGCCTGTATTGGCACTTCGTCGACCTGGTGTGGATGTTCATCTTCCCGCTGGTCTACCTGATGTCGGCAAGGGTTGGATAGGAGCAGGACTCATGAGCACGCACACCGAAGAAACGCAACACGTAGACGGCGCAACCACCATCACCTTTGCCAAGGTGTGGATGGTGCTGCTTTTCCTCACGGGCGTCGAGGTCCTGCTGGCATACGAGCAGGTTCCCACCATGATCATGCTGACCATCCTGGTGGGCCTCTCGATCATCAAGGCCGCGCTGATCATCGCCTACTTCATGCATTTGAAATTCGAAAAGCTCAGCCTGTTCCTGACGCTGTTCCCGATGCTGATTTTTTGCATCGTGCTGATGCTGATCTTCCTCGGAGATGCCGCCCGCATCCCCAACATGAGACCACCGGTATGAAACGGCTGCTGCTGATCCCGGCTCTGTTCACGGCGCTGTCACTGCCGTCGGGCGCGCAGTGCGTGATGTGTTACCGCACGGCGCACGCGCAAAACGAGGCGCGGTCGCGGGTGATGAACTGGGGAATCCTGATCCTGGGGGCGCCGCCGTTTTTGATTCTGGCGGGATTTGTTGTGTTCGTATTGAAGAAGAACGAGGTGTGTGGGGCGGAGGATCAGTCTGAGCCCGAAGGGTGGGCAGAAGCTCACCGCGGAGACGCGGAGGCGCGGAGAAAGCCGAGAGAAAAAGAGAAACGTAGGCAGCAGGCTTAGTGTGTGGGGCGAGGGGTCGAGCGCGGAGGGAACGCCTTCGGCCGGGACTTGGCGTGATGGCGACTGCGCGGTTGGATTTGTCGGGTCACTTGAACATCGGCAGCGGATCGATGGCGGTTCCTTCCCACCACTTCTTCTCCGGTCCAAGCTTGAACACGGCGAAATGCAAATGGGGCGCGTTGACCGATGCGTTCCCTGTGCTTCCCACGTATCCCAACACCTCACCCGGGCGCAGTAGCGTGCCTTCCTGAAGGCCCGGCGCGTAGCGGTCCAAATGCGCGTAGTAGTAACAATATGTCCGCGAATCGTCGAACTGATACACGGTGAGGCCGCCCTCCTTGCTGGTGAACAGCTTGGCCACGTTGCCCTGGGCCACGGCCAGCACCGGCGTTCCGCGAGGCGCCAGGATGTCCAGGGCCTCGTGTTTTCGCCTGTCGCGCGCATCCCTGAAGCTGTCCGCCAGTTTCTTGGGGTCGATCCCGAAAAGCGGCACCGCAAGGTGCGGTAGACCCGTCACGTCCGGCGCGATTCGATCGGACTCGCCACGCCCGGTGGGAGGACGGGGGCCGACGAAGACGGGCGTGCCGCCCAGTGCGGGCGGGGCAACCGGCGCGCGCGGGCCGGACTCGCCGCCCGGTACTGGCTGGGAGCCCGGTGCGGGGGCCACTGCGGGCGCAGGCTGTGAAAAATCGAGCGGATCCATCACCGGCGGCGCGGGCGGGGGTGGCGCCTGCTTCCCGATATCCGCAAGGAGGTCATTCAGATTCACCGCGACCGGCGCGGGCGCCCTCTTCCAAGATGGAGCGGCCGCCACGAGCGCCCCGGACCGCCACAAGACCACACCCAGACCCAGCATACCCACTGCTAATCCCAATGCGAAAGCCGCGGCCATTTTTGCGCGCATATTCTACTCCCTCAAAACCGCCGGGGTTCCCGGCTTTACCATGGCAGCCAATTCCAATGCGTCCCAGTTCGTGAGCCGGATGCAGCCATGCGACGCGGCATGCCCGATAGCCGATGGTTCGGGCGTGCCATGAATGCCGTAGTGCTCCTTGGAAAGGTCGATCCACACCAGCCCCACTGGATTGTTCGGTCCGGGTTTGATCGCCGCCTTTTCATCCGGATTCTTGGCATCCCAGAAAAGTTCGGCGCTGTAGTGAAACTCGGGATTGCGGCGCACGCCAAGGATCTTCCATTGCCCCACCGGAAGCGGGTCGTGCTCGCTTCCGATGGTCGCAGCGTAGAAGGCCAGCAACTTGCCCTCGGCATTATAGGCGCGTACCGAACTCTCCGATTTCGAAACCACGACGTTGGCAGCGTTCCCCGGCGGCATGCAGATGGTGTTGGGGACCGTCAACGTCTGCTCCGCCTTGGTGAAATCGGCCCCTGAATTCAGCGCCCGGAGCAACGCCGGGCTGGCATGGAAGCGCTCTGCCAGTTCCTCGATCGGCGACGTGTATCCGAGCTCCGGCAGCTTCGCCTGTTCCATCAGGTCCACTGGGATGGGAACGAATGGGCCCTGCTGGTCCTCGGCGGTGATGGTGTATTCCATCAGGACCGGCGCGGTATCTCGATTAAGTGCCCGCCATGTGACGGCGTCCACAATACCGGTTGCAGGCAACTGGCGGTCCTCCTGGTAAGCCGCCACCGTTTTCTGCATGTTGGAGCCGAAGTTGCCGTCGATCTCGCCACACGAGAAATGCGCGCGCTCGAGCAGGATCTGGGCCCGCACCACTCCCGATCCGGTATGGCTCGGCAGCACATTCGGCTGGTTCGGGTCATTGATTACTGCGGCATCGAACGTCGAACGCCGGGGAACCGCCGCTCGTTCGGCGTGCCCACGCTGCCTGCTTTTTTGTGCTTGTGCACCGAGGGCGACCGTCAGTATCAGTGCAAATGTTGCCCAATGAGATCGCATCTGGTAAGGGAACAGGCAAGCGGAAGGCCATGTGAGTGTTAGTACGGTTGTGGGGTATGCTTTAGCTCGCCCCCGGGAATCACGCCGCACGAAAACCGCAAGCTGAAGCATGCGCTATCTCGGTACAATAACTGGCTTGCGGTATGGATGCGTACTTGCGCTTCTCCTGGCGCTGGGGGCACTACTCGATCCGGCAACCACGCCGCAGTCCGTCTCCTTTCGAGACGTAAGCGCGCGTGCAGGGGTGGATGCCCTACTCCGCAACGGCTCCACGCCGGAGAAGCACCAGATCGAGACCATGGCCGGCGGGGTGGCCGTCTTCGACTACGATGGCGACGGGCTGCTCGACATTTTCGTCACCAACGGCGCGCTACAACCCGGCCTCACCAAGCCCGATCCAAGCTGGTGGAACCGATTGTATCGCAATCGCGGA
Source organism: Terriglobia bacterium (assembly GCA_020073365.1). Taxonomy (GTDB): domain Bacteria; phylum Acidobacteriota; class Terriglobia; order Bryobacterales; family Bryobacteraceae; genus JAIQFL01. Next base: position 18,833 of record JAIQFL010000186.1, read on the forward strand.
GATGGAACCTTCGAGGATGTCACAGTAAGGGCCGGACTTGGCGGAGAAGGCTTCTCGATGGGCGCAGCCGCGGCAGACTACGATAACGACGGCCACCCCGATCTTTTCGTTGCCGGAGTGAAGCGGAACTTTCTGTATCACAACCGCGGAGACGGCACCTTCGAGGAGGTAACGGCGAAAGCCGGTCTTCACAACGAGCCCTGGTCCGTGTCCGCGGGGTGGTTCGACTACGATGGCGACGGGCTCCTCGACCTGTTCGTGGTCAACTACGTGAACTGGGATCCGGACCACGAACCGGTGTGCCAGGATCCCCATTCCGGGCAGCGCGCGCACTGCGATCCGCGCCTCTACATGGGACTCCCCAACACCCTTTACCACAACGACGGGGGCGGGAAATTTACGGACGTCTCGGCCGAGGCAGGCATCCGCCAGCACATCGGGAAAGGCATGGCTGTGGCATTCGCGGACTACGATGGCGACGGCCGTCCGGATGCCTTCGTGGCCAACGACACCGTGCCGAACTTCCTCTTTCACAACGATGGAAACGGGCATTTCACGGAATCCGCAGTCAGGGCAGGGGTGGCCTTCAATGACGATGGCCGCGCACTCTCGTCCATGGGCGTGGATTTCCGGGACGTGGATAACGACGGCCGCCCCGACCTGTTTGTGACGGCCCTGGTGAACGAGACCTATCCGCTCTACCGCAACTTGGGCAAGGGGCTGTTTAGCGATTTCACCTATCGTTCGCGGGTGGGCGCCGCCACCATTACCACCACCGGATGGGGCGGCGGGATTTACGACTTCGATAACGACGGAAGGAAGGACCTGTTTTGCGCCAACGGCGACCTGAACGACAATTCCGAAGCGATCTCCGGGCGTGCCGCGCGGCAGCCCAATACCGTTCTGGTTCAAATGCCTAACGGGACCTTCGAGCCATTGACCATAGGCCCACCGGCGCGCTATCGGGGTGCGGCTTTCGGCGATTTCGATAACGACGGCCGGGTTGACGCGGTGGTGTGCCGCCTGGGAGAGAAGCCGCTGGTTTTGCAAAACCAGTCGCCGGGCGGGAACCATTGGCTGGGGCTAAAACTGGTGGGGCGCGCGGTGCCGAACCGCGACAGCGGCGTGCCGGCCAGTGGCGCCGTACCGAGCCGCAACGACGTCGCAGCGAGCCGCGACACAGCAGTACCGGGCCGCGACCGTGAGGGAGCGGTCAGAGCCGCTAGCAGTCGGGACGCGATCGGTGCCCAGGTACACATCCGGACGAGCGCTGGCGAACAGTGGAACCAGGTGACCACATCGGTTGGGTATGCCGGTTCCAGCGACGTGCGCGTCCACTTTGGACTCGGAGCGGCGCGGCGCGCGACGGTCGAGATCCGTTGGCCCAGCGGCCGGTTGCAGCAGTTGGGGGAAGTTGCGGTCGACCGTTACTTGACGGTTAGGGAGCCCTGACGCAATTGCTGATGGCCGGCCTCCTCTTTGCCCAGCCGCAGGTAGACCTTGCCCAACAGAAGATGCGAACGGCCGGATTCCGGGTCCAGTGCGACGGCCCGCTCCAGGTGTGTCTCCGCCTCGCGCAGCCGATCCAAAGCCAGCAGAACGCAGCCCAACTCGAGCCGCGCCCGGGACGCGTCGGGATGGCGCTTGAGGACGTTCTCCAGCGGGTCCACGGCCTCCTCTGCGCGGCCCTGGCGGTACAGGAAGACTCCGTAGTCGATTCCCGGATCTTCGTTGGGATGAGCCTGGTTGGGCGGTGGCTCCCGATTCAACTGGACCGCCTTTTGAAATGCCAAGCCGGCCTCGGCGGTTTGGCCGAGGGCCTCCGCAGAAAGCCCCATCAGCCTGTAGATCTGGGAGTTGTTCGGGTCGTTCTTGAGCGCCCGGCGGAGCACTTCCAACGCCGGGGAGAAGCGGTTCAGCAGGTAGAGCGTGCGGCCGTAGTACAGGCAGGCGTCCGGCAAACCAGGTTGGAGATCGCAAGCCGAGCGGAAGGGCTTCTCGGCACGCGCGTAGTCGCCCCGGGCGGCGGAAACCACGCCCAGCACTTGCCACGCGGCGGCGTGATTGGGCTCTAGCTTGACGCAACGCTCTAAGGCGTCCGCGGCAGCATCCGGTTGGTTCTCGGAGAGGAGGCGAATCCCTTGGCGGTAAAGCTCATCCGCATTCTGTGCGGGCGCCGCCAACGCCCCGGCCAGAAGCACCACGACGGCAGCGCCCCGGTTCATGCTACCTTGCTCCGAGACGAGTGCATCCGCTCGAGGCGCCAGGCGTCCCGAGTAGTCGGGGGTGCCCCCTGGGCCTGGCAGCCAGGAGTGCTTGCCCCACGAAGACTAGTCGGGCCGCCCCGGTTCATAAGCCGATCATACTAATTTGGGCAGGCTTACGGTAATCCCACTTTTCGGAGGATAGCAGGGTCGCTACCCGGATTGCAGTTCGCGAGTAGACCGGACTTCGCCAGTAATTTCGCCAGTGATTTCGCTGGGAGTTTTGCAACCACCATGGTGCCGTCGTCGAGATAGGCTACGCCCTGGTTGTATTCCTTGCCTTCTTTGAGGATGAACACGCGCATGGTCTCGCCGGGTAGCACAATCGGCTTCAGCGAGTTCGCGAGTTCGT
>JAIQFL010000635.1 GCA_020073365.1 Terriglobia bacterium
GGTTGCCTGGACGCCAGGCACCAGAGCGTACAACCGGCTCACGTCGCGGGAAAAGACCGGTAATTCCATGACGGCCTTCTGCGTCATCGTGTCTGAAACGTCGCTGCGCTCGGTTTTGAGCAGCGGCGCTTCCCCCGTCACATTGACCGTCTCGCCCACCGAGCCGGGATGCAGTTGCGCGTTTATCTGCGTGGTCGCATCCACCTCCACGTTGACGTTTTGCTGGACATAGGCCTCAAATCCGGGGGCCTCAACGCGAACCTCATACAGGCCGACGATCAGGTGCGTCTGGGCGTAGTTTCCCGTGTCGTTCGTAGACTGCGTGTAGGACACGCCTTTGCCGACGTCACGAACGACAACTTTGGCATGGGGAACGGCGGCACCGGACGAATCCGTGACCGTGCCCACGATGCTCCCATAGACAGCCTGCCCGAAAGACGTTACGGGCAGGAATAATAACACGAGACAGCACAATGCTGAGCGGCAGAGATTCCCCATGGCGTTCCCCTTTCGAAAAGACAGCAGACCCACTGAGCCGGTTCAACGTCGCTCCGGTTTCCCGAAGCTCGCACGCGAAGGATTATACTCCAGCCCTGGAGGGAATACAAGAGTGAGTACGAATTGGCGCGAATTGGCGCGAATTGGCGAACGAATTGGCGAATTGGCGGAATTGGCAGGCAATTAGCGTCTGAGGGCGGCCTCTCCAGGCGGCCGCTGGCCGTTGACGCGCGAAGACGTATCGCTCCCTCACAGTTGTGCGCGCCGCTCACGGATTCGGCGCCTGGAGACCCCGCAGACCCAGGACCGGCGATTTGGCATCCAAAGTGCGCAAGTTTCCGAACCAAACGGTCCGTCAGCCGTATTATATTCAGAAGCCGGCGGGAACGGTTTGCCGGAGACAGTACAACTGGGGCCCTGGGTTCACGCATGGAGAACGAGGTTCGGAACGATGAAGCACACACTCGCATTCGTAAGCCTGGCCGCTCTCCTGGCCGGCGCAGCACTGGGCCAATCCACCGCGAGCCAGCCGGCATTTGAGGCGGCGGATGTCCACGTAAGCGCGCCCGGCACGAGCAACGACTTCCCATTCCTTCGTCCGGGACGGGTTCAGTTACGAGGCGTAACCATGCTGCGCCTCATTGTGCTCGCCTATGGCGTCGAAGACGACCGGGTGGTCGGAGGCCCGAACTGGCTGGACACCGACCGATTCGATATCATCGCCAAGTCGGCCCCTTCAGCGTCGCAGGACATGCTCAAGACGAAGCTCCAGGCATTGCTGGCCGACCGGTTCAAACTGGCCATCCACAATGAAGACAGGCCGCTGCCCGTATTTGTTTTGACTGCGGGCAAGACTATCAAGATGAAGGAGTCCGCCGGCACTGGCGAGCCCGATTGCAGTCCCAGCCCCATTAGAGAGCCCGGCTTCATAAACCTTACATGCCACAACATGGCCATGGCGGCGCTGGCGGAAACACTGCGCCAGGGCGCGGGGGGCTACTTCAACCATCCTGTGGTGGATCAGACGGGACTCAAAGGACAGTACGATTTCAATCTCAAGTGGACCCCACGGGGCCAACTGGGAGCCCCGGCACCGAGCGGAGACACAGAGGCTCCCAGCGGCATCTCGGCCTTCGAGGCCCTCGACAAGCAGCTTGGCCTCAAGGCGGAAGCGAAGAGTCAACCCACGCCGGTCATTGTCGTGGAGCATGTCAACCAGCAGCCGACGGACAATCCGCCCGGCGTGACGGAAAAGCTGCCTCCGCCAGTGACGGAATTCGAAGTGGCGGAAATCCGTCCCAGCAGGCCCGGCGCGGCCCAAAACGCGAACATGCGGAACGGCCGGCTTGAGGCCATCGCCTTTTCAATGAAAGAATTGATTACCCTGGCCTACGATGTCGACGACACCATGGTCACGGGCGGGGAGAAATGGTTGGATTCGGACCACTTCGATATCGTGGCCAAAGCGGCGCCCAGCGCGTCTTTCGAGGAGCTCCGCGCGATGCTGCGAACCCTGCTCGAGCAGCGCTTCAAGCTGGTGGTCCACAAGGAAGATCAGCCGGTGCCTGTGTATGCCCTGACGTTACCTAATAAGAAAAGCCCCAAGCTCAAGGAAACCGACGGCTCGGCCCGCGCGGGATGCAAGTTAGGTGTCGATAATGGCTTGAGAACGTATACGTGCCAGAACACCACGATCGCGCAATTCGCGGAAAAGATCCGCCAGGTTGCGGGGGGCTACCTGAACCACCCCGTGGTGGATTTGACCGGGCTCAAAGGCGCCTACGATTTCGCCGTGAGCTGGACGCCGGTGGGGCGCACCTTGGGTGCTGTGGGCCGTGCCGGAGACACGAGCCAACCCTCGGGCGCCGTGCCTGCCGCCGTGGAACCGAACACCGGCCTCACGATTTTCGAGGCCGTCGACAAGCAGCTCGGGCTCAAGCTGGCGGCGCAAAAACATCCACTGCCCGTGGTAGTCATCGACCACATGGATCGAACGCCGACGGAGAACTGAGGGACGATAGACGCACCTTCCCTCTCGGCGCGGCCTGTGCCCTCTTTCGCCATTGATAACCGTATGCCAGGTTCAGCGGTAGCGTCCACCACAATTGAACCGGCGAGCGTGATAGCCGTTTGGCTGTACTTGGAAGAGAATAAAAACGCTCATTCGCATACCGAAAACCGGCTAAGAGCTCTGCTGCGCTCATCCGCTTTGGTTGATAAACCACATCGTCACGACTATTATATTTGCGCCAGTCTCGCGTTAGTATACGCCCTTCGGCTTCCATCCTGCGAAACAGCGGCGTACCTGGAAATGGTGTCAGGATGTTGAAGGTTGCATTCTGGACTCCCGCTTTTTCCAGGAAATCAATGGTGTCTTTAAATATCTCCGGCGTATCGTGATCGAATCCAAAAACAATCCCGGCCTGCACGGCAATCCCATGCGAATGGACCCGTTCAATGATCTGTAAATACTCCTCCGTCCGATTGAACCCCTTATTCACCTCAGCCATGCTTTGTTGGTAGATGGATTCCAACCCCAAAAACAACTGCTTGCATCCGCTATGGGCTGCAACCTCCAGGAATTCGTCGTCCCGGCCGGCATGAATACTCGCCTGACTACTCCACCATTTTCGATATGGGGCGATGGCGCGAAATAGTTTCTTTGCATATTCCATATCCCCGGCAATGTTATCGTCCCAAAAGATAATCACGGTTCCCTTGAAAGATGCATATTCCGCCGCGACCTCGGCTACCGGCCGCTTGCGCAACTTATGCCGATACATGACGGGAACGGTGCAGAAATCACATTGATTGGGACATCCCCGGGTCGCAAATAGAACTCCATTCGTATGGTCGCGCCTGTGAAACAATTCCTTGCGAGCCTCGGGAATATTTTCAAGAGACGGCGCGCTGGTCTGTTGATACACACAAAGATAAGACCCGGCTTCAAAGCTCTTCAGGAATTCTTCCCACAAACCCTCCGCTTCGCCAATGAAGATCACGTCGGCGTATTGACTGGACTCTTCAGGCAACAGCGTTACGTGCGGGCCACCCATCACGACGCATATTCCGCGCGACCTGAAATGCGTGGCAATGTCATAAGCATGAAAAGCGCTTGGCGTGTGAAAGGTTAGACCAACCACATCCACGTCGATGTTCCAGTCGATTTCTTCAGCCTCTTCATCGACGTGAATCACTTCCCAGTTCTGGGGAACTCTGGACGCCAGATAAGGCATGGTAATCTGCTGAAAGTTGAGAACCCGCGCCTTCCGCACTTTTCTGATTTCCGGCGAAGAAGCGGTTATCAACAGCAGTCTTGGCATAGCTATTTCTCTAACGCCGGCAGACAGCCCACACAGTTGCTCCCGAGCGCTCACGGTAGCACGTTGCGCGTAATGCGGGACCGGAAGAATTGTCCAATGCAAGATGATCCTGAAATGAAGTACGTTTCCAATGCAAGATGATCCTGAAATTCGTGGTCTGCCACCCTTTCAGGTGGATGCGAATTGGGATGAAGAACGTGGAGGGGCTAACGCCCCAGGAAATCGATGATTTTATCAAGGGCAGCTCGCAGAT
>JAIQFL010000636.1 GCA_020073365.1 Terriglobia bacterium
CCAATCACCGTTTCGGATTCGCCACCGGCATTTCCTGGCACCCAGGCGGAATACAGGTCTGCGGTATCGATGGCATTGAAGCCTTGCCCTACAAAGCGATCCAGCAGCGCGAACGCGGTTGGTTCGTCCACCGTCCAACCAAACACGTTTCCGCCGAAAACCAGTGGCGCAATTTCAATGCCCGAATGTCCGAGCGTACGCATCTTCATGATGATGTTCCTCTTGTCTCCAGTAAGCCGATGCTTTCCACAGTTCCACCGTCAATCCGATCCGCAGCTTATACGCCTCAAGACCGGAGTTCCGCTTCAAATCAGCACCACGGCGTCACAGGCGCCCAAGCGCCTGCGTTGCGCAATCTGTTGTCGGGGACGAGAGTATTCACGTCATGGGGTACCGAGAATGGTCATTTTAGCCGCTACAGCCGACGCGGATGAACTCGCACGCACCGGTTCACCTTCAAAGCGGCGCTCATAAAGTCTCACCCAACAGCAAATGAATCGCGGCTTTTGAGAAACGTGAACGCCTGCATCGGCCGACTCCGGACCGTCGGCGCTTCCGGCTAGCAGACACTCGCGGGGATTTCAGTGGAGACCGGGTGTCACGGGCCGCCGGTGGCCCTCCGGTCACTGACAGTACCGCAATTGATGGCTAAAATACGACCGTTAATCCGAAGGTCCGGAGTTCTTCGTCCAAAATTTACATTTTGGACATTGAACGCCCGGCTCAAGCTTCTCAAAGATTGCGCAGTTGTCCCTTTCCTCCCAGGTCTTACAGCCAGTTGGCGACGCCCCGTGTAATTCGGACTCTTCTTTGATCGCCCTTTGTTCCGCAGTTCTTGTAGCGCCTGCATTATTTGTGACATCCTGAACCTTGTTAGGCATTTCTCGCTCCTTCTCACTGGCAACCCCGCTAATGGGACACGTTTGAATGCAACTGCGTTGATGTATTCCTAATGGATGTTGCCGCTACCAATATCCGACGGAAGTTCCATCACATTGCCCGTCTCCACCAAAGTGGCAACTGCGAATGATCCATTTCACCACCATTTCGTCGCCCCGTTCATGCGCTATGAGACATGACGCCACTGATGAAATAAGTATAGCCACGAACGATGTGTCTACATTGACATGTATCACGCGTCGACCCAGCGCCGTGCGCACGCTTGAGGAGCATTGTGGTGGGCGCATATGGGCCGAATCGGCGGGCGAAGGACAGGGCAGTCGGTTTTTCGTTGCGTTGCCGCACGAGAGTTTTGAAACACTAAGGAAAGTCTGAACAAGTCAGTTGTGAGCCGTCACAACGCCAGCGCGTTGAACCGGAGGTGCTGTGGCCACGCCTGAATCGCTGATTTCAACTCTAATGCCCTGTTTCATGCCACTTTCCCCCTCATTTCGCGAACTGCGGACGCAATGACCCTCTCATCGCCAATAGGCGCTTGCGCGCCATCCACAGGTTCGACAGCGCGAACAACGTGATCACATGCGCCGTGTTTTTCGCGAGCCCGCGGAAGCGCACCTTCATGAGCCCGAACTGGCGCTTGATCACCCGGAAGGGGTGCTCCACCTTCGCCCGAATGCTCGCCTTATTCGTCTCGCGCTTTTCGATCGCACGCTTTTCAGGCCCGTCGACCATCGCCTTGATGCGGCTCCGCTTGGCCGCGATCTCCCAGCGAAGGCTCTTGCGCCCGACGTGGTTCTGCGCTCCAGTGTAGCCGGCGTCAGCATGAATAACTTCTTCCTTCCCGTGCAGCAGATCTTCGACCTGTTCGACGTCAGGCTCGTTGGCTGGCGTGGTCACCACCGTGTGCACCAGGCCCGAGTCCACATCCACTCCAATGTGCGCCTTCATCCCGAAGTGCCACTGGTTGCCTTTCTTGGTCTGATGCATCTCCGGGTCGCGCGTCCCCGTCTCGTTCTTCGTCGAGCTGGGCGCCGCGATGATCGTCGCGTCCACGATACTGCCTCGCTTGAGCATCAGACCCTTGCGTGTCAGGTGCGCGTTGACCCTTCTCAGGATCTCAGGGGCCAAGTCGTTCTCTTCCAGCATGTGACGGAAGTTCAGGATCGTCGTCTCGTCCGGGATCGGCTTGGTTGCCGACAGGCGCGCAAACGTGCGCATCGGCGTAATCTCGTAGAGCGCTTCCTCCATCGCCGGGTCGCTCAGCCCGAACCAGTTCTGCATCAAGTGCACCCGCAGCATCTTCTCCAGCGGGTACGGATGACGGCCATTGCCAGCGATCGGATACAGCGGCTCGATCAGATTCAGCAACGACTTCCAGGGAACGACCTGTTCCATCTCCTCCAGGAACAACTCGCGACGCGTCTTCTTGCGCTTACTTGCGTACTCCGCGTCCCCGAAGCTTATTTGATCCATCGGCCGCCTCCCTCTTGTTCTGCTTCCCTACTGGGACCACAATTCGACGGACTTGTTCAGACTTTCCCTAGGCGTATCAACGGTCATAGTGTTGTTTGCACTCAAAACAGGCCCACAAGTCGTCCCATGGTTGAAGGCGGACTAATTTGCCAGCCACGTCGTAACAGCGCTGGCAATACGGGCCGTCCTTTGCTTGGGCCTCTGCTAACCAATAGACATTCTTCTCAAACAAGAGCTGGGCCTTAGTTTTTAGGGCCTTCTCAAGGTCGCCAATTTTCTCCAGAAGCAAATGATTCTGACCAGTAAGCTCAATGATTTCGCCTTCAAGATCGACAATCTTGCGATACAGGTCAATGTTGCCAAGCTTCTTAACGACATCAGCGATTTCTCTTGCGTTTGAGATGATGCTCATTGTTGAGGTTCCTTACACAAGAGCGTGTAGGCGATCAGATTTTGCATCTGCCCTCGTCGATCATTTTCTTCGCGGCAGTCGCCGCGTAAGCAGCGGCGGTTTGTTCGGTTTCGAACGCGGGGGGATACCAGCTCACCGGCATCGCCAAAACCTGGTCACCGCGCCAACGAACGACCGATGCCAGAGCCATCCACTTTCCTAGCGAGCCGTCTTCATTGAGTAATTGCTGACCAGTAGGAAAAACATCATAGCCACCATGCCTAAAACCCTTCACGATTAGTCTCCCGCAAAATCAGCTACGGTAAAACGCCGGACGATTGGGCATATGCCCCCGTTTGAGTAACACGGGGGGCTACGGATACATAGGCTACTCTAGGGGTGGAGTGCAGGGCAAATTACGCGGCGCGATTGCAGGGGGCACTAGTGCTGGAATGCGTACCTAGAATTGTGCCGGATTGGCTCCCCAACCCGTCGCCGGTTGTCCCATCATGGTTCGAGGAGCCATTTAGTATTCCAGCGTTGCGTCGAGATCGCCCTTTTTTGCGGGTAATGGATTGCGCGAGATGAGACCCCACAGCTCGGGATTCGTCTCTGAACCGCGAGCGCCAATCTCCAAAAGCAGTTGCCTTGTTCGCTCCTCGCTTAGTCCAACGACATTTGACATTGAACGAAATTTCCTCCATTTCCATTCCGGTTTCCCAAGCATTTCTTTCAATAATCGTTTCGCTGTTTCATCGGCAGGATCGGGGCGTTTTCGACTTAGATGGGCATTGAGCCATGTGGCCCCAAACGTCCCTAATCCCCCGACAATCGAACCGATAATCGCTGCCCATCCGCTATCCATTGGTCGTCGCCTTCCTTTCGTAAATCGTCACCATGAACCCTGAAAAGCGCTCCGCTTTGAAGGTTTCCGCCGACACCGAATACCTCTCACCCAAATCCTTGTGGAGTTCGCTTTTATAGTTTCGCAAGTAGTCATCGGGAACATTCGGCAACGTTCCGCGAGGGTACAGGCTTTGCCAAATTATCGAGACAGGCCGATTGCTAGCATCAAAGTAAACAGGCTGAATCGAAATGCCGATGCTAGTTTTAACCTCGAACGCGGCGGCGTTAGTGCCGGTGTCGTGCGGTTGTAGCAGCATTTTCCAACCAGCGGGAGGCTTCATCGTTTTCGCATACGCCTCCCATCCCGCTCTATCCAGACCGTAGATTAGGTCAACCGTTTCCTTTTGGATTGTGGGCGTAGCCCCTCTGTCGCCCGTCCCTTCAGTC
>JAIQFL010000637.1 GCA_020073365.1 Terriglobia bacterium
ACTTTCTCATGCTTTTCTCGATTTTTCTGAAGGAAAATCGCTGCACGCCCATCTTGATTGGCGTTTCACCCGGTAATCCAACACGTCATCACCTTAGTTTAGGACTCACCCGATATCCCGCCGGAGTGTGGATATCCCCTCTCATCCGCGCAGCATGAAGACCCCGCATGCCAGCTATCGTATTGATAGATGGAGTCTTAGCCCAAAACGCAAAAGAGCCGCACCCCCTCTCGTTCTATTACTATATGCGCACTATGAAGGATTCTGTAAATTCGCGTTTGCCCTGTACGCGTCCGCGGTAAATCGCTCGGGGATATCATGCGGTGAAGCAACTTACGCTATTGCCGCGGCATCGCTTACAGATCTGTTTCGTAACCTTCGAAACCCTCAAAAGAAGTGTGATCTTTTTCGACGAGAACTTCCTGACGATTCGAACCTGCATCAATTCGCCCGTGAACGAGAATTCGTCGAACGAACGTCCGAGGTTGATTTGCGTCCCGTTTACATACCCGATCACGTTGTAGACACCGAGTCAAACCTCACGCCTGTGGTGCTCAAGAAGAATTTGTTCCGTCTTGGATTGCCACACGATCAGTTTCAGGTGCATGATAATGAGATCAACAAACTTCTAGGGGTTCGAAACGGAATTAGTCACGGCTCTCTTAAGGAGGGCGTTGAGGAAAAGCTGTATGAGCAACTCCGGGCGGCCGCCTTCGCAATAATGTCTGGGCTCGGTGCTGGAATCATGAAGGCATTGTTGGACAAGGCCTACGTCCGGAACTGAGGATTGAGTCAAGACCAACACTTCTGGATGAGGCCGCGCGCCGATTTTATCGACTTGTTTCAGCAGGTCATTGTAGGCGCTACGGCCGGCGCTTTGAAATGGGCCCTTTGGCGCGTATCGATGTTGCGTGTTCTCAAAAGGTTTGATCGGAGCACGCCGCCAGCTCGGGCAGAAATTGGCTGGTGAAGCCCCCAAAAAAAGCAAATACATTTGCGAAAGGTTTACTGGAAACAAATGGTTTAGGTCCGATTTTGGCCGAAAAAGGGAAAATGTATTTGCTTTTTTGAGGGCCTTCTGAGAACCATTCCGTAGGCCAATACGTCGGAGGATTTATGCGTCTGTTACCAATATTTACCTGCGTGGCGCTTTCCTGCGCCCTCTTGAGCGCCGCGCCGGCTCGAGAAGCCCCCAAGCTGAGGCTGGGCGGCTCCGTGCTGCCGCGGCATTACGCCGTGGAATTGACCCTAGAGCCAGGTAAGGACACCTTCAGCGGCGTGGTCGATATCGATGTCGACGTTCGCCAACCGCAGGACACCGTGTGGCTCAATGCCCTCGACATCGCCATCCACGACGCCACCATCGGCGGGAAGGCCGCCAAGACCGTCCCGGGCAGCGCCCAGGTGGTGGGCCTCTCCACCGGACAGGCGGTGACGGCCGGCCGCACCAAGCTGCACATCGCCTACGACGGCCACATCAGCAGGAAAAGCAGCGCCGGAATCTTTCAGCTCCAGGAAGACAACCGCTGGTACCTGTACACGCAGTTCGAGCCCACCGACGCGCGGCGCGCCTTTCCCTGTTTCGATGAGCCGGGCTTCAAGACGCCCTGGGACATCGCCCTTCGCGTGCCCAAGGACCAGATGGCATTTGCGAACACCCGCAGACCGCCGAGTCCGATGACGGCAACGGAATGAAGCTGGTCCGGTTCGCCACCAGCCGTCCGCTGCCCAGCTACCTGGTGGCCGTGGGGGTTGGCCCCTTCGAAGTGGTCGACCTCGGCAAGGTGGGGCGCAAGAACACGCCCATGCGCGTGATTGTTCCCCACGGCAAGACGGACGAAGCCAAGTTCGCGGCCGAGTCGCTTCCGCAACTGCTCAAGCGTCTGGAGGACTATTTCGGCAGTCCGTTTCCCTATCCCAAGCTCGACAGCATCGTGATGCCGATCAGCAATTTCGCGATGGAGAACGTGGGGCTGATCACCTACAGCGAGGGCCTGCTGCTGGCTAAGCCCGATAAGGACACCATCAACCGGCAGCGCAGCAGCGCGATTGTGACCGCGCACGAGATGGCGCACCAGTGGTTCGGCGACCTGGTGACCACCGCGTGGTGGGACGACATCTGGCTGAACGAGGCCTTCGCCACCTGGATGGAGGGCAAGATCGTCGGCGAATGGAAGCCGGAATGGCACATCGATACCACCGAGGTCAACGACCGGCTGCTCGCGATGGGAACCGACAGCCTGGTGAACACGCGCAAGATCCGCCAGCCGATCGCTTCGGATAACGACATCGCCAATGCCTTCGATTCCATCACCTACCAGAAGGGCGCGGCCGTGATCCGCATGTTCGAAACCTGGATCGGCCCGGCGAAGTTCCGTAACGGAGTGCAACTGTACCTTAAAGAGAACGCCGACGGCGCCGCCAGCGTCACCGAATTCCTGGCGGCCATCGGCAAGGCTGCCGGGAAGGACGTGTCGCCGGCCTTCTCCACCTTCCTCGATCAGGCCGGTGTCCCGGTGCTCTCGATGGATCTTCAGTGCGACGGCAAACAGCCGCAGTTGGCGGTCTCGCAGAAACGCTATCTGCCGATCGGCTCGCCGGGCAGCGCCGATCAGACCTGGCGCGTGCCGGTGTGTGTGAAATACGATGCGGACGGGCACATCCGCAACCAGTGCGAGCTGCTGGCGGACCCACGCAGCACCCTGAAACTCGAAGGCGCGCACGCCTGCCCGGCATGGGTGATGGGCAACGACGGCGCGAACGGCTATTACCGGGTGGCCTATCGACCGGCTACGCTCGATCGTCTGCTCAAGAGCGGCGTGGAGCAGCTTAGTCTCCCGGAGAAGATCGGCCTGCTGGGCGATGTGACCTCGCTGGTGGCCAGCGGCGATGTCCAGGCGTCCGACGCACTCGCGCTGGTGCCCAAGTTTGCCAACGATCCGGAGCGCGAGATCGTCAGTGCCACCATGGGAATCGTCACGGCGGCAGCAGGACGGACGCTCCCGGACGAGTTGCTGCCCAAGCGTCACAAGTTCGTCCGCGACATTTACGGCGATCGGGCCGTGCGCCTGGGCTGGGAATCCGCTCCCGGCGATAGCGAAGAGACCCGGCTGCTCCGCCAATCGTTAGTGCCGTTCACGGCCGGTGGAGGTCGAGTGCAACCGTTGATCGACCAGGCTCGGGAACTGGCGCGCGCCTGGCTGAAGGACCACTCCGCCGTGGAACCGGCGATGCTGGGCTCGGTGTTGTCGACGGCGGCGCAGTTCGGCGACCGTTCGTACTTCGACGCTCTGGTCACGGCGCTGGCCACCGAGAAGGATCGCCGGGCGCGCCAGACGATTTTCAACGCGCTCGGCGCCTTCGCGAACCCCGAGCTAGCTCGCGCCGGGATGCAGCTTTTCCTGACCGGGAACTACGACGCTCGCGAAGCGTTTTTCCCGCTCCTGTTTGGCCCGTTGAAGGACCGCGAGACACGCACCCTGCCGTTCGAGTTCGTCAAGCAGAACCTGGACGCGATCCTGGCCAAACTGCCGCGTGAAGTAGGCGAGGATTTCGCCGCTGCGCTGCCCGCCTTAGGCGGTGGGTTTTGCGATGCCAGCGGCCGCCAGCAGGTGGACCAGTTCTTTAAGGACCGTGTGCAGTCGTATACCGGCGGACCGCGCCAACTGGCGCAGGTCCTGGAATCGATCGACATCTGCACCGCCGTAAACAAGGTCACCGGGCCGAGCGTCGCGGAATTCCTGCGGAAGTACTGAGTGGGGCAGGCGCTTTCGCGTGTGCCCCAAAGGGGCTGAATTACCAGTGGGGGAAGGACCCACTCGAATCACTCTTGTCCAACACAACATTTACTGCGAGTGACTGCGCCAATTAGTTGAGGGTCATTCACGACGCCGTGACCAACTTCTCCGCTGCCTTGCGGTGGCGTGGCCCTCCTGTCAACGTAGTGGGTGAACCAGACGCTCATCACGGTTCCAACACTCGCCTCAAGGAGGGCACTGTTTATGGTACAGGCTGCCAGCTTGTTCAATCAACTTCTGCAACA
>JAIQFL010000638.1 GCA_020073365.1 Terriglobia bacterium
TAAAGTTCGCCAAAGAAGGTTATTCGCTGATCCTGATCGGCCACCGCGACCACGATGAGGTTATCGGGACCCTGGGGGAGGCGCCGGTCGTGACCCAGGTGGTCGGCTCGCCGGACGAAGTGGCTTCTCTGACCGTGGCCGACTCCAGCCGGGTGGCTTACCTGACCCAGACCACCTTAAGCCTGGATGAGACCAGGGACATTATTGCGGCGCTGCGACAGCGCTTTCCCAACATCAAGGGTCCGGCGGCACAGGATATCTGTTATGCCACGGAAAATAGGCAGGTGGCGGTGAAGCACGTGGCTTCCGACGCTGACCTGCTGCTGGTGGTCGGCTCAGACAACAGCTCCAACTCCAATCGCCTGGTGGAAGTTGCGCGCAACCTGGGCACGGGATCGCATCTAATAGATAGCTTCCGTAACATTCGACCGGAATGGCTGGAGGGCGTGAAGACCATTGCCCTGACCGCGGGCGCTTCCGCTCCGGAGTGCCTGGTCGAAGAAGTAGTGAAATTCCTGGGATCCGAAGGCTTCACCAACGTGCAGGAAGTCGAGGTCATGCCGGAGAACGTAAGGTTCGGCCTGCCTCCTGAAATTGTGGAGGCCATTGCCGCCGCTCCCAGCGGGGCGGCTGTGGAGTAGCGACAGCTAATTATGGAAGACACCTCCCCCCTATCTCCCGCCTCTGCGGTGCCGCAGATGCGTTTCGGGAAAATTGATGATCTCATCAGCCGGGTGGCCTCGGCCATCGACGGCGCGCGCAACTGCCTGTTTTCCGAGCAGCATGAAGAGGGCTACTGGTGTGGCGAACTGGAAGCCGATGCTACGCTCGAAGCCGACTACATCATCCTGCATGTGCTTCTCGGGACGGGCAATCCCGAGCGCCTGGCCAAAGCCGCACGCTATATTCTGGAACACCAGAACGAGGATGGCGGGTGGAGTATCTACTTCCGCGGTCCGTCCAATATTAGCGCCTCGGTCAAATGCTATTTCGGGTTGAAGCTGACAGGCTATGCCGCCGATCACCCCGGACTGGTGCGCGCCCGCAAGAAGATCCTGGAAATGGGCGGCGTCACCGAGGTCAATACCTTTACCAAAATTTACCTGTGCTTCTTCGGGCAGTACGACTACGATGCCGTCCCCGCGATCCCTCCGGAGATCGTTCTTTTTCCTACATGGTTCTGGTTCAACATCTACGAAATTTCTTCGTGGTCTCGAGCCATTCTGGTGCCGCTGTCGATTTGCTACGCCAAGAAGCCGTTTAAGAAGATTCCCGGGGAGTTGGGAGTCGAAGAGTTGTTTGTGGGCGGGCGCGAGAAGTCGCGCATGCATTTGCGCTGGGACAAGAAACGATTTTCATGGCGCAACTTCTTTCTCTCTCTCGACCGCCTGACTCACTGGTTCGAGCGGGTACACATCCGGCCGCTGCGCTCGGTTGCTTTGAAGGTGGCCGAGAAGTGGATGCTGGAACGCTTCGAGATGAGCGATGGGCTGGGGGCGATCTTCCCTTCCATGATGAATTCCATCATCGCCTTGCGCTGTCTGGGGTATTCCGTGGACGATCCTCAGGTGATTCGCGCCATAGATGAATTTGAGAAGTTGGGCATCGAAGAGAAAGAGACGTTCCGCGTGCAACCCTGCAAGTCGCCGGTATGGGACACGGCCTACGCCTTGTTCGCGCTGGGGGAGAGCGGAGTGCCGACCAGCGATCACCGCCTGGTGAAATGCGCCGACTGGGTCCTGCAAAAGCAGGTGCGCATGGCGGGCGACTGGAAAGTGAAAAACAAGCACGGCCAGCCCGGGGGGTGGTATTTCGAGTTCAACAACGAGTTCTATCCGGACGTGGATGATAGCGCCATGGTTTGCCTTGGTCTGGGTCATGTGGAACACCCCAACGGGCGTTATCAGCGCGAATCCGTGCAGCGCGCCATTGACTGGATTCTCTCCATGCAATGCCGCAATGGCGGCTGGGCGTCGTTCGACAAGAACAACGACCGGATGGTGTTTCAGTACGTACCGTTTGCCGACCATAACGCCATGCTAGATCCGGCGACGGTGGACATCACGGGCCGCATCCTCGAGATGCTGGCGGCTTACGGGTACGACAAGAACCATCCTGCGGTGAAGAAGGCGCTGAAGTTCATGCGCGCGGAGCAGGAACCGGATGGCTCCTGGTTCGGACGCTGGGGCGTCAACTACATTTACGGCACCATGGCGGTGTTGCGCGGCCTGGAAGCGATGGAAGTCGATCATCACGAGCCTTACGTGCAGCAAGCCGCCGAGTGGCTGCGTATGGTGCAGAACCCGGATGGGGGTTGGGGCGAGACCTGTGGTTCTTATGACGATTCCAATACCAAGGGAGTCGGTCCCAGCACGCCCTCGCAGACCGCATGGGCCATCATGGGACTGCTGGCCGCGCATGACACCCGCAGCGATTGCGTGGTGCGAGGCATCGCCTATCTGCTGCGCGCACAAAAGAAAGACGGGTCCTGGGACGAGCCCCACTTTACCGGCACCGGGTTCCCGCGCGTGTTCTACCTGAAGTACCACATGTACCGGCAATACTTCCCACTGATCGCGCTGACAACGTACAAGAAAGTGATGGCGGAGAGAAGCAGCAGTTAGCACTCAGCACTCAGCATTCAGCCGGGCGCGAGAGTTGCTGGTTTCGCAAAAACCGGCACACAATGCAACGGCTAAGTGCTGAGTGCTGAATGCTAGCTTTTGTCACCGGCGCGACGGGATTTGTGGGGAGTCACGTGGCCCGCGCTCTCGCCGCGCAGGGCGCCCAGCTTCGGCTTCTGATTCGGTCCAGCAGCGACCTCGGGAATATCCAGGAACTGCAGGCCGAGCGGGTGGTTGGGGACCTCCGGGACACCGGGTCGTTGAAGAAAGCCATGGCAGGATGCGATGTGGTATTTCACATCGCTGCAGACTATCGGCTGTGGGTCCGCGATCCGGACGAGATGTATCGCTCCAATGTCCAAGGCACAAAGGCGATCCTGGAGGCTGCGCGCGAGAACAAAGTACGCCGGGTGGTTTACACCTCGAGCGTCGCGACCATGGGATTTCAATCGAACGGGCGCCTGGCCAACGAAGAGTCGCCGGTTAGCCTGGCGGATATGATTGGCCCTTACAAGCGTTCGAAGTTTATGGCGGAAGAAATCGCGATCGCAGCCGGGAGATCAGGCATGGACGTGGTCGTGGTGAATCCGACGACTCCGGTGGGAGAGCGCGATATCAAGCCAACGCCAACCGGGCGGATTGTCGTCGATTTTCTCAAGAAGAAATTTCCCGCTTATGTGGACACGGGCCTGAATCTCGTGGATGTGGCCGAGTGTGCCCGGGGTCACGTGGCCGCCCTGGAGAAGGGAAGAAGCGGTGAACGGTACATCCTGGGTGGCGAGAACCTTACGTTGAAGCAGATTCTCGACAAGCTCGCGGTCATTACCGGACTGCCGTCGCCGAAGATAAGAGTCCCCTACGTCCTCGCCCTGGCGACCGGCGTGGTTGACCAGGTGGTTACCGGACACATCCGGAATCGGGAACCTCGCGCCACTATCGACGCCGTCCGCATGGGCCGAAAAAAAATGTTCGTGTCATCCAGCAAGGCCGAGCGCGACCTGGGATGGAAAATCGTCCCGGTGAATGACGCGTTGCGACGGGCCGTCGAGTGGTTTCAGGCGAATGGATACGCCTAAGCTAGGGAGGGTGGCGCAGCGTCTGGTTATCCGAGCCAGAGGTGTGGTTCCAAAGCCAGTTTGGAGGGTCAAAAAAGTGAGTACTCCCGCTATCGCGAAGAGGATTAGCCCGATGCTGGCGGTTGCTGACATGGACGAAACCATTGCGTTTTACCACAACGTGCTTGGGTTCACCCCAACGATGAAATCGCCAGAGTATTCGATTGTGGCGCGCGATGGCCAGACTATTCACTTCATGAAGGCCGCATCCGAAGAAGTCATGAAGTGTGTGCGAGGACACGCCGAGGTGTACATCGAGGTTTCCGGCATCCATGCGTTGTGGGAGCATGTGAAAAC
>JAIQFL010000187.1 GCA_020073365.1 Terriglobia bacterium
GAGGTCCAGGCTCGATTCGGCATCCGAGACGTGTTTGATGAGGCGCAGCTCGCGATACATCTCCTGCGCCATTTTGAAGATATTGGCGTAGTCGGAATCCGAGCCCTGCGTGCCGAAGAACGCCTGGTTATCGGCATAGTCGGCCAGTTTCACGCCTTCGAGCATGGTCTTTGCCAGGTCGGACGGAATGTTGAAGTCCTTGATGGTGCCGATGAGGGTGTAGGCGCGCGTGGGATTCTGCTGAATGAACTGCACGCCTTCCAGCCAGCCCTGGATGAACTTGACCACGGTCTGGGGCGAATCCGCCGCGAAGCGGTCGCTCACCACCAGAACGTCCGCGATCAACTTGTTGGCGATGCGCGTGTCATAGATCTTCTTGGACCCGGCGCGCTTGGCGACCGCATCGCTCATGTCCGGGTCCCAGGCAACGGCGCCGTCCACCTTTTGTTGGGCGAACAGCGTGGCCGGCTCAATGCCGTCCTTGGTATGGACCGCCTTGTTGAAAATCTCATTGCGCTGCTCGGTGGAGAGGCCGGAGCCCTTCAGGCCATTCCACAGCAGGAAGTGCGAAGGAGTGTAGGGCGCAAAGGCGACGGTCTTTCCGGCCAGGTCCTCGATGCTGTTCACGCCTTGCCGCCCGATGACGCCATCGGCGCCGCGCGACCAATCCACCATATAGAAGGCGCGCGCGTTTACGCCCTTGTCCTGGAACTGGCCGAAGTCCTTGGCCCAGACGTCGGCGGTGGTCAGCATGATGTCCACGTTGTTGGTGGCCAGCGCGGCGGCGCCCTCGGTCCAGTCGTCGATGATTTTGAAGCTGACCTTCAGGCCTTTATCGGCGTAGATGGACCCGGGGACGGTGTCCAGCCCCCCGTTGGCTACCAGGCCGCCGACGCAGCCCACCCAGATGTTCACACGGACGCGCACATCGTTCGCCTTGGCGGCAGCCGGCAGAGGTTGTGTGGGATCCACTTTGGCGTTTGACGAGCCAGAGCTCGACGATTTCGAACCGAAACCGCCGAGGTCGAGATAGCCATACTTGTTCAGGCCGACCACTATCAAGCCTAAACCGATGACGAAGATCAGGATCTTACCGCCCTTTTCGATTTTAACGGCCATGGCTTTTCATTCCGAATCTACGCAGTCTTCTGTGTTTCCGTTCCACCGATGGTCTTTTGCGCGGGCGTGGAGGAAGGCTCGGGCGAGATCAGACCCATCTCCGCCTTGAACTGTTTGACCAGTTCATTGGCCTGCATCTGCTGGGCTTCTTCCTCAATTTTGATCTTCTGCTGGTCCACGTTGCCCAGCGCCAGTTCCATGCGGGCTTCGTTGATGGCGGTCTGCTCCTCGATCTTATGGACCATCTCGTCGTGCGTGGCGCTGATGCCGGCCACTTCGAACGATTCCATGGAGTCGGCCACCTTTTTCTGCCACTGAGCGCGCCGGTAATCGCGGATGGCGTTCAAGGCTTCCTGCGTCTTGCGCTCCTTCTCCAGCATGAAGGCCTTCTTTACCGCCATGGCCTTGTCGAAGGCGGCATGGGCCGTCTGCAGTTGCCCCTGGTTTCGGGCGAGGGCGCCGCGGGCCTGCTCCAACTGCATGGCAAAACTGCCGGCAAGGTCGTCACGGCCGCCCTGGATGGAGGCCTTCACCTTGGCGGTCAGGTCGCTCACCTGGGCCTTGTAGCGCGCCTCTTCCTTCTCCAGGAGCGTGGCGTTCGCCTTGACCATGGCGATGCTCTCGTTCATCCGGGGCACCTGGTCGTTCATGTCCCGGATATTCTGCTCCAGAATCAGTTCCGGATTTTCACCGACGGAGATAAAGAACCCGACGAATGAACGGACCATGCGAGACAAACGTCTCCACATACATCAAGCTCCCTTTCCGCGGCTACTTTTCGGAGGTGCGCGATGGGGCCGGCGCAGCCGCGGGGCCGCCGGTTGTGATCGGGTTCGCCGTAACGAAATAAGATACGGCATCCGAGATCTTTTGTTCCTCTTCCTGCTTCTTCAACCGCCAGGCATAGAACCGTTCCTTCTCTTTGGCCACCGCGTCATTGTTGGCCTGGATGCGCGAGCGGTACTCGGCGGTGAGGCGGTCCATTTCGGCCTGGATCTGCTGGTTTTCCTGGGCCTTACGGGATTCCAACTCGGTCACGGATTTCTCCTGCACGCGTTCGAAGGTGTCGAGCGCCCGGTCGCGCTTTACGGCATCTTCGATCACGTCCTGGATAGGCGCGCCAGAAGCCTCCAGGGCCACCAGGACGGAGCTGCGTTTCACGTCTTTGGGAAGGTTGCGGATGTGTTCGCTGCGCAACATTTCTCCGACCTTCATGATGGTGAAGCCGTGGGTGGGAGGGTGGATCTCCGCCGCATCGTATATTTCGTTGAAGGATGTGGGATTGGCCACTGTGGTAGCGAACTTGGAATCGGGTTGAACGGCCGTTGCCGCGGCGATATCGGCGACCGCTTGGGCGGCGTTAACCGGCGCGGACGGTCCGTCGCCCTCCGGGGACTCCTCAGCCGGCGGATCCACGGAGACGAAGAGGTTATACCACTTCTTGCTCATCGAGGCTCACTGGCAAGTGTATGACAGTCGGACGGTTAAGGTCAAGGCGGACCGAAACACGGGGACAGACGGGACGTTTTCTCGATTCGAGAAACGTCCCGTCTATCCCGCGTGTTCCCCACGCCATGTTCCCCCCGGAATCGAGAAAACGTCCCGTCTGTCCCCGTCTGTCCCCGTGTTCCCCCGGTTCCCGGACCTACCGGACCGCCGCTCCGCCCACTTCGGTTCTCAACGGTGTAACCTGTATCTTCACCATGAAAGCTCTCCGATGTCTTCTCCTCGGTTCGCTCCTCGCTGCCGCGTGCTTTGCGCAAGGCCTGGAGTACATCAAGGCCCACTACACCAAGTACGAGTACCGGATCCCCGTGCGAGACGGGAAGAAACTCTTCACATCCGTGTATGTCCCCAAGGACACCTCCCAGAAGTATCCGATCATGCTCGACCGCACGCCCTACAACGTCGGTCCCTATGGCGTGGACAATTTCAAGCCCGCGCTAGGGCCCTCCGAGAAGTTCGCTCGCGAAGGATTCATTTTCGTCTACCAGGACGTGCGGGGCCGCTTCCAATCGGAAGGCGAGTTCACCAATATGACGCCCCACCTGGATGTGAAGCGCGGGCCCCAGGACGTCGACGAAAGCTCCGACACCTACGACACCATCGACTGGCTGATCCACAACCTTCCCAATCACAACGGCAACGTCGGCATGTGGGGTATCTCGTACCCGGGCTTCTACACCGCCGCCGGCATCATCGACGCCCATCCCGCGCTGAAGGCCGCCTCCCCGCAGGCGCCCATTGCGGACTGGTTTGTGGGCGACGATTTCCATCACAATGGCGCACTGTATCTGCCGCACGCCTACCGCTTTTTCAGCGGCTTCGGCCATCCGCGCCCGGTTCCCACGCTTCCCCAGCCGGCTGCGCCGCAGGCCAATCTCCCGGACGCCTATAGCTTCTTCCTCTCGCTGGGGCCGCTCTCGAACGTGAACGAGAAGTTCTTCAAGAACGACGTCCCGTTCTGGAACGAGATGATGCAGCACGGCGCCTATGATGAATTCTGGCAGGCGCGCGATTTGCGCCGGCACTTGAAGAACATCAAGCCGGCGGTGATGACCGTGGGAGGCTGGTTCGACGCGGAGGATCTGTTCGGGGCCTTGAACACCTACAAGGAGATCGAGAAGAGCAGCCCCGGAGCCAACAACACGCTGGTGATGGGCCCCTGGTTTCACGGCGGGTGGGCGCGCAGCGACGGCGATGCCCTGGGCCCGGTGCAGTTCGGTTCCAAGACCGCGGTGTTCTACCGTGACGAGATCGAGTTTCCGTTTTTCAACTTCTGGCTGAAAGGCAAAGGCGATCCCAAACTGCCCGAGGCGTATGTTTTCGAAACAGGCACCAACCAGTGGCGCCGCGAGGATGCGTGGCCGCCCACAGGCGTCCTGCCCAAGGCGCTCTATCTGCAGGGTGACGGCAAGCTGAGCTTCGATCCGCCGAAGGAGCCCGGCTCGGTCTTCGACGAATACATCAGCGATCCCAACAAGCCGGTTCCGTACATCGGGCGGCAGGCTCCTGGAATGACGCGCGAGCACATGGTGGAAGATCAGCGATTCGCCTCCACTCGCACCGACGTGCTCACCTACCAGACCCACGAATTGACCGGCGATGTGACGTTATGCGGTCCCCTGACACCCTCGCTGTGGGTTTCGACCACCGGCACCGATTCGGATTGGGTGGTGAAGCTGATCGACGTTTATCCGGAGGACTATCCGAATCCCGACCCGAATCCAACCGGGCTGCACATGGGAGGATACCAGCAACTGGTCCGCGGCGAGATCTTTCGCGGCAAGTTCCGCAACGGCTTTTCGAAGCCGGAGCCCTTTGTGCCAGGGAAGTTGGAGAAGGTGGAGTACGCCATGCCCGACATCAACCACTGCTTCCGCCAGGGTCACCGGATCATGGTGCAGATCCAGAGCTCGTGGTTCCCGCTGGCGGACCGCAACCCGCAGAAGTTCGTGGACATCTATAACGCCAAAGCCGGCGATTTCGTGAAGGCTACCGAGCGCGTGTACCGCTCGGCCGCCGCCGCATCGTGCGTGAGGGTGGGCGTGCGCCGGTAATAGAAACCTCACCGCGGAGACGCTGAGACGCGGAGACAGCGCGGAGCACACACAGAATCTCTGCGGACTCTGCCGTCTCTGCGCTCTCCGTCCTTGCCTTTTGGTTTTCTTTTCTTCTCCGGTTTTTCTCCGCGGTCTCAGCGTCTCCGCGGTGAGCGAGCGTTTTTCTCCCGCACCACCGCGCTGTGCTGTATAGTATATCCAGAGGTGAAACTCATGTTTGATAAGAAGGCAGACCTGGCCGGTCCCGGCATCGGCGACTACCAGGAACTGGAGAAGATCCTGCCCCAGGATTACCACTCCCTGCTGACCCCCAAGGAAACTCAGAAGGCCATCTTCGCGGCCAAAAACTTTATCGAGGACCATCTTTGCCAGGCTCTGAACCTGATGATGGTCACGGTTCCGCTCATCGTGGACGTCGAGAGCGGCGTGAACGATTACCTCGACCGCGACGGCTCCCGTACCCCCATTCAGTTCCACATTTCCAATGACCGCGACAAGCACCCGCTGGACGCGCAAGTTGTGCAGGCGGCCACCAAGTGGAAACGCTTGGCTCTCGAGCGCTTCGGGATGGAGCCGGGCGAAGGCCTGTGCACCGACATGCGGGCCGTCCGCAAGGACTACTTTCTGGACCACGACCACAGCGTTTACGTGGACCAATGGGATTGGGAGAAGACCATCATTCCCGAGCAGCGCAACCTGGAGTTCCTCAAACAAACGGTGAGCCACATCTGGACGGCCCTGGTGGAAACCGAGGAGTACCTGCAGGATCGCTTCCCGCAACTGAAGAACCCCAAGTATCCGAACCTGCCCAAGCGGCTGACGTTCCTCCACGCCGAAGACATCCTGGACATGTATCCGGAGCTTCCGCGCAAGCAGCGGGAGACAGCCATCTTGCAGGAGTGCCCGGCAGTCTTCATCATCGGGATCGGGTGGACCCTGAAGGACGGCTACCCGCACGAGATGCGGGCGGCGGATTACGACGACTGGGTGACCGAAGAGACGTCCATCGACGGCCGGCCGGTCCACGGCCTGAATGGCGACATTCTGGTTTGGAACCATGTGACCAAACGGCGTCACGAGCTGACATCCATGGGGATTCGCGTGAATGCCGAGACGCTCCGGCAGCAACTGGAACTGACCGGCCAGCTCGATTTCCTGAAATTCCCCTATCACCAGGCGATTCTGAACAACCAGATTCCGCTTTCGATCGGCGGAGGGATCGGGCAATCCCGCACCCTGATGCTGCTGCTCCGCAAGGCGCACCTCGGAGAGGTCACCGTGAGCGTGTGGCCGAAGATCCTCAAGGACATCTGCGCCCAGAAGAATATCCACGTTCTGGAGTAACGGAACTGAGTTGCACCCTGCCGCGCCTGGGTGAGACGCCACGTTCGCCAGGCGCGGCGCCGAGACCGCGTTAGGGAGACTCATTTCCGGCGCACCGTCAGCACCGATCCAAGGTGGCGGATAATGGGATGGAGGTTCGCCATGTCTCTCGAACAGGCCATTCTGGACGCCGTCCGGACGTTACCGGCTGAGAAGCAACAAGAGATCCTGATCCATGCCACGCGCCTCCGTGACGAAACAGCCCGGAAGAAGCCGTTCAAGAGTGTCAAGGGCCTGTGGGACGGCCTGGGGGTTTCCCTCTCCTCCGACGACATCGAGCGAAACCAGCGTGAGATGTGGAAGAACTTCCCCAGGGAAGACATCTAATGCCTGGTGTTACGGTCGATACTCACGCGATCGTTTGGTACCTTTCGCGTGACCCTCGGCTTTCGGCACAGGCCGAGAACGCCCTCGATTCCGCTACGGCCGCTTCGGAACCTATTTATGTCACGTCGATCTGCTTGGTAGAACTCACCTACTTGGTCGAGAAAGGTCGTTTGCCCGTCGCTGCACGTGACCGCTTGGTCCAGGCGTTGGATGATCCCACGACTCCGTGTCAGTTGGCTCCACTCGACCGCATGGTCGCCGATGCCCTGGAGTTCGTGAGCCGTAGCGAGGTTCCGGATCTGCCGGATCGCATCGAGGCAGCCACAGCGGCATCTCTGCGGGTGCCCTTGATCAGCCGCGACAGGAAGATTCGAGCCTCAAGCGTTCAAACGATTTGGTAGAGGCGAATCCCCACGCCCCCCCACGCCACCCGCCATTGCTCGCCGGAGAATTGGGGGTACAATATCTCCCTGTGCAACTGGAAACGTTAACGGGGTCCGTGCTGGATCAGAAGTATCGTGTAGGCAGGGAGTTGGGCAGAGGGGCCATGGGGGCCGTGTTCCAGGCGACGCACCTGGGGACTACGCGGCCTGTGGCGCTCAAGGTAGTGGTGCCGAAACTGGCGGGGAACCTGGAGTTTGCGCAGCGGTTCAAGCGGGAGGCGGAAGCGGCGGGGCGGCTGACTCACCCCAATGTGGTCAACGTGACCGACTTTGGAGTGACCCGGGTGGAGGATCGGGACCTGGCCTACCTGGTGATGGAGTATCTGGATGGCGAGACGCTCGCGGACTACCTGAAAAAGAATGCGCGGCCGACCTTCAATTTCCTGCTGGACGTGATGGACCAGGCTGGGCTGGGGCTGGACGCAGCACATGCCGCCGGAATCGTGCATCGCGACCTCAAGCCGAGCAATATCTGGCTGGAGCCGAACCACCGCGACGGCTACAACGTGAAGGTCCTGGACTTCGGAATTGCCAAGGTGGCGAGACCGGCCAAGCAGGAGGGCGCCATAGCCGCGGACGCCCTCGAAACGCTCATGATGGCGCCGCCCGCGGGCGATTCGACTCTGGCCTTTGGCCTTGCGGATTTGGGCAACCTGATGGCCGCGCCGTCGCACCTGAAAACCACTTTCGGGACGTTGTTGGGAACGCCGGCGTTCATGGCGCCGGAACAGTGCGGCGGGCTGGAGGTGGACCTCCGTGCGGACGTCTACAGCCTGGCGGTGATTGCGTACCAGATGTTGTGCGGGCAGTTGCCGTTTGAAGCCGAGACTCTCGGGCAGTTGATCAAGCAGCAGATTCAAACCAAGCCCAAGTCGCCGCGGGAACACGATGGGACGGTGCCGGAGGCATTGGCGGCAGTGGTACTGAGCGGGCTGGAGAAGGATCCGGCGCTGCGCCCGCCGACGGCCGGGACCTTCGCGCAAAGGCTGCGCGCGGCGAGCGAGGGTGAACTCAGCCTGATACGCAGATCCAAAGACGTTTTCCATTCGCACCTGAATCCTTTTATGCCGGTGCTGTTCGCGTGCCTGTCGGTGGCGGTTGTGGGGATGATTCCCATCCGTCTGGCGGCAGGCTGGGCGGCGCATTCCCGGCTGGCGCCCGAGGGCGCGCTGGTGGCGATGATGGGTTGCTGTTACTCGCTACTCGTGGTATTCGGGTTTCAGCTTTTTAAGGCGGCCGGCACCCTGATGCTCCTCGACGCGTCGAAGAAGGGGCAGTTCCGATCGGCGGGCGGCGTGGCACTGCGGGCGCTAGGGGCGGGAATGGCGAAACTGATCGGCACCCAATTGCTCAGTATGATCGACTTACGCCCGTCGTCGTGGGGGGCCAACGTCCTGTGGCCCGTGGTCTGGGCCGCGGAGCGACGCTCGGGAAAGGACGCGATCGCGCGGTCACGGCAACTGTGCAACGCTCTGCCGGGGGCTTCGCGGAGCCTCGCGGTGCGCCAGTATGGGCCCGCTCTGCTCGGTTCCCTGGCGCTTCCCTCGATGATGGCGCTCATGGATTCCACGGGCGGTGCGCTGCATTTTTTGGTGAAGGAGATTCTGGCGGGCTCCTTTTTTGGGTCGTTCGTGTTGTTATATCCAATCATCTTCGGGATCATGTTTCTAAATTACGGTGCGGCATTTTCGTTTCTCTACTGGTCGGCATTGCGCTGCCGCAATGAAGGGATCGAAATCACCCTGCCAGCCGCGTCGCGCGATGACAGCCGCAAGTCAGGTGCCGGCGGGCTACGTCCGGCTACCCTGGTGTGGGCGGGCTTACCGGTGGTTATGCTGGCGCTGATCGTAGTGCGGGCGAACGTATCGGCCGCCACCCAAGCCATGGAAGAGGCATCCAGCGATGGCCGGCGCACGGCGCTGCTCAAGCTGCTCGATGGCGGGCCGGGTGTGGATCAACGGATTTCGGGGCAGGAGACGGTACTGTTCGACGCGGTGCGCGGCGGCGACGAGAAGCTGGTGGCGGAGCTGCTCAGGCGGGGAGCCCGGGTCAACGTGACGAGCCGCGAGGGAATCACTCCGCTGCTGCTGGCGGCAACGTTGGGGCGGAACGAACTGGCGCGCGTCCTGCTGGATCGCGGAGCCGCGGTGGATGCCGGGAACCGGTCGGGGCGCACGCCGCTGATGCAGGCTGCGATGCGGGGCAACGTGGCCCTGGCGCAACTTCTGCTGGAGCGCGGCGCAATGGCGGGGAGAACGGATACGAAGGGTAAGACGGCGGCTCGGTACGCGGCGGAGGAAGGGTACGGGGAACTGGCGGGGCTGCTGGCGCAGAAGAGGAATTGAAAGCGAAGAGCTTCAAAGAACATGTTTCACAAACAGTGCCAGAATGCCGAAGATTAGGCAGCCTCGGTTGATTGGCGGTCCCCGGATGGGCATACATAGTGGCGGATAATGGGATTGAGGTTTGCCATGTCTCTCGAACAGGCCATTCTGGAAGCCGTCCGGACGTTACCGGCTGAGAAGCAACAAGAGATCCTGGTCCATGCCACGCGCCTCCGTGACGAAGCTGCCAGGAAGAAGCCGTTCAAGAGTGTCAAGGGCCTGTGGGACGGACTAGGCATTTCACTCTCCTCGGCGGACATCGAGCAAAACCAGCGTGAGATGTGGAAGAACTTCCCCAGGGAAGACATCTGATGCCCGGTGTTACGGTTGATACCCACGCCATCGTCTGGTACCTGTCGCGTGACCCCTCGGCTTTCGGCAAGGGCGGAGAACGCTCTCGATTCTGCTACAGCCGCCTCGGAACCCATTTATGTCCCGTCGATCTGCCTGGTTGAACTCACCTACTTGATCGAGAAAGGTCGTTTGCCCATTGCCGCACGTGACCGCTTGGTTCAGGCTTTGGATGATCCCACGACTCCGTGTCAGTTGGCTCCACTCGACCGCATGGTCGCCGATGCCCTAGAGTTCGTGAGCCGTAGTGAGGTTCCGGACTTGCCGGATCGGATCGTGGCCGCCACAGCGGCAGCCCTGCGTGTGCCCTTGGTCAGTCGCGATAGGAAGATTCGAGCCTCCGGCGTTCAAACGATCTGGTAGAGGGCAATCCCGCTCCCTGATGCTGCTGCTGCTCCGGAAGCGCACCGGGGAGAGAGGTCACGGTCAGTGTATGGCCGAAGATCCTCAAGGAGATCTGCGCCCGCAAGAATATCAACGTTCTGGAGTAACGGGACTGAGTTCGACCTGCCGCGCCTGGTGGAACGCCACGTTCGCCAGGTGCGGCGCCGAAACCGCACTGGCTCCCACTTCCGCGACCGCGCGCAGTCCGGGAAGGCCTGAATATGCGGCTCGATGGGAATGGGAGCCGAGCCGGGTGGGGTGTACACTAGATGAGGCTGGGAAGGCAAAATGGAAATCCCGGTGAACCATCACGAAGCGGAGGTCTTACCTAGTGGTCGACAACCAGCAAGTCCTGCAACACATCACTGGCCATACCGGGGGAGTGCCCCTGCAACTAACATGGCAGAACCACTTCACCCCCGTGCAGCAGCCCCGAATCCAGGGAAGATCTGCCTTCACTGATGCACCCTTCCAAATCAACGCAGTGCCTCCCGTTCGGCAGGACCCGGACGGGCAGTTTCGGTTCCAAAACGTTCGGATTGGGGTCAGCATGAATCGCGGAAGCAGTTGGGTAGTGACGAGTCAGCAGTCTGCCAGTCTGCTAGACCACGAACAGGGACATTACAACATCACTTGGTTAGTGATGCGAGAACTCTGCCGGCAACTCCTCAACGACGAATGGGACGCCTCAGTGCTCAGTGCAACCAATACCAGCTCAGCCGCGCAGGTGCGCGACCGCTTCACCACGGACTTCACTAGATTGTCGCAAGCGGCCAGAAGCGAAGTAGCCCGGCTGAATATCCTCTACGACAGCGTCCCGGAGACAAATCACGGCGCCAATCCCATACCCCAGGGCCGGTGGGACCGTATGTTCCAATATGTCATTCAGAATCCGGAGAGCGATCTAACCACGCTCCTAATGCTCGGGGGCGGAAGCCCAACGGGATTCTAGCTATAGCTGACATCAACGTTCCGGAGTAACGGAGCTGAGTTCCACCTGCCGCGCCTGGTGGAACGCCACATTCGCCAGGTGCGGCGCCGAAACCGCGCTGGCTCCCACTTCGACGGGCGCATTGGGCTCCTTCCGCGACCGTACGCAGTCCAGGAAGTTCTGAATGTGCGGCTCGATCGGAATGGGCGCAGCCATCTGTTGCACCGGGTCCGGATTCTTGGGGACGGGCTCTTTCCAGATGCGGAAACCGGCGTTATTGATGATCATGGTGCCTTGGTCGCCCTGGAACTGGATGGACCAGTCGTTCTCGTACGAGTTGCAGTAGTTCAGAGTCCAGGTGGCCATCAGGGCGGGATACTCGAAAACCGCGCAGAACACGTCGGGCACCTCCGACCCGGTGTTCTTGGCTCGCTGCCCGGAGCAGATGGCCGAGCGGACGGGCCCCGAATTCGTGAACCACTGCACCACATCCATCAGGTGCGTGCCCTGGTCCGTCATGTTGCCGCCCGAGTACTCCCAGAAGTACCGCCATGAGCGGAAACGCATGGGCTCCAGGTCGCGATCCGGCGCCGAACCGATGAAGCGCTTCCAATCCAGTTTGCCGGGCAGGGGCGTATTGTCCAGCGGCTTGGACACATTCCAATTCCACATGGGCTTTACCAGGGTGATCTTCCCCAGAATGCCGCTATCCACAATCTCCTTGGCCTTGATCACCGACGGAGCACTGCGCCGCTGCATGCCTACCTGCACGATCTGGGTAGACTTGCGCACGGCCTGAATCATGCGCTGGCTCTCCTCCAGCGAATGCGACATGGGCTTTTCGAGATAGACGTCCTTCTTCGCGTCGAGGGCCGCCAGCAGCATGGGGCAGTGGTGATGATCGGGCGTGGCGATCACCACGGCGTCCAGCCCGGGCTGCGCCAGGAGTTCGTGGTAGTCCACGTAGCTCTTGGCGTTGGCAGCGGTCTTCAGGGCAGTCTCCAGGTGCGGTTGGTAGACTTCGGCCAGGGCGGCGCACTCGGCGCCGAGTTTTTGGAAGTTCTGATTGAGATAGCGGCCGCGGCCGCCGGAACCGATCAGGCCGTAGGCCACGCGATCGTTGGCGCCCCACGCACGGCGGGGCACGAACAGGGGAGCCGCGGACAGCGCCGAGGCGAGAAACCTTCTGCGATCCGTATCCATGCCGTTCAGTGTAACAAGTGGCACGGGCATTCTTGCCAGTGTGGCTTTTGGGCGCCGGCAACACACGCAGGAATGCCCGTGCCTCTCCAAAGAGGGCCCCGCGGCATCAGGCGCCGCTCAAGAAGCGATTCAAGTCCTGGCCTTGAAAGCGAGGCAGGAAGGGAGGCACGGTCTGCTTTACTCCTCCTGGAAAGAACTTCCCCAGATTCGGCCAGTAATCTTTGCTCGCCACCTTGCCGCGCGTCAAGGCCGTAGCCGAATACATCCGTTGCGCGGTCCCCGTGCCTTCGATCACCGGTACCTCCTGGTTGGCTGCCAGCGACATCACATCGATTCGATCCATCTTGCTCCAATCGATGGAGACGGCCAGGTGTTCCCTGAGCCATTCCAGGCGTTCAGCCGCAGTCCTGCCGGCGTTTTGCTTGCACAGATCGATGACATGCCGCTCGAACCACCACACCCCTTCACGCCTCTCCGGCGCTCGCGAGTCCCAAAAGCGATAGAGCGTGACCGGCCCCGTAATCAGCTTGGCGTTACTCCTCGCTTCCTCGAGGCCGCTGCTCCGGGCAATTTCGGCGACAGCGATGTGCGCGCGAATCTTGGCGGCCTTCGCAAAGTTTTCGCGCAGCGATACGGGGACAGTCTCATCCGAAGGAAAATTGGGACCCATGCCGGCCAGTGTTAAGAAGGCCCGGTAAACCGCATCGCCGAGCAAGACTGGATAAATCTTCCTGGCGAGCATCTGTTCAAAGTCGGCTTCCACTTGAGACCACATGGTTCTGCCATTGTAGCGGGATTCCCAGCCCCATTGAACGCACGCACGCGATCCTTTTCCCCGGGCAGCCCTCCGCCACCGTCGCGTTAGAATGTGTAGTCTACGTTCGAGGAGGCTATGCCGAGGCAACTGGTCGAATGCGTTCCGAATTTCTCCGAAGGCCGCGATGCCGCCAGGATCGATGAGATCGTCCGGACCATTCTCGCGGTCCCGGAAGTGGTTCTGCTGGACCGCGAATCGGATGCCGACCATAACCGCTCGGTTCTTACTTTTGTCGGCCCGCCCGCGGCCGTGGCCGATGCCGCTTTTCGCGCGGTCGAGAAGGCCGTATCGCTCATCGACCTGACCAAGCACCGGGGCGCCCACCCGCGGATCGGGGCAGCCGACGTCGTGCCGTTCATTCCCATCGAGGGCGTGACCCTGGAAGACTGCGTGCGGCTGGCCGAGCGGTTGGGCGCCGAGATCTGGAACAAGCTGAAGGTGCCGGTCTACTTTTACGAAGCCGCGGCCAAACGCCCAGACCGCGTGAACCTGGAGAACATCCGGCGCGGCCAGTTCGAAGCCCTGGTCAAGGAAATGGGGACGGTGCCCGAGCGGCGGCCCGACTGCGGTGACGCGGTCTGCCACCCCACCGCGGGAGCGGTTGTGCTGGGCGCCCGCAAATTTCTCATCGCGTACAACATCAACCTCGGGACCCCCGATGTCGGCATCGCCAAGAAGATTGCCAAGACCATTCGCTTCTCGTCCGGCGGCTTCCGCTACGTGAAGTCGATGGGGGTGACCCTGGCCTCGCGCAACCTGGCGCAAGTCTCCATCAACCTCACCGATTTCGAACAGACTCCCATGCATCTGGTCTACGAAACCGTGCGCCGGGAAGCCGAGCGCTACGGCGTGCCCGTGGTCGGCAGTGAGATTGTGGGCCTGATCCCCAAGAAGGCCATCGAAATGTCGGCCGAATATTTCCTGCGGTATGAGAATTTCCGCCCGGAATTGGTGCTGGAGCATCGCATCGCCGAGGCCATGACCTCGCGCGGCGGACTGCCGGAGTTTCTGGATGCCCTGGCTGCCCCCACTGCGACCCCCGGCGGCGGCAGCGCCTCAGCCGCGGCGGCAGCCATGGCGGCCGCGCTGGGCGCGATGGTGACGCGGCTCGCGAAGCAGGACAGCAGCGCCTTCGAGGACGACCGGCATTTCTTTACGGACGCCGTGGAGCGCGATGCCGAGGCGTTTCAGAAGGTCATGGCCGCTTACAAGCGTCCTAAGGACGAGCGGGGTCCGTTCGTGGAAGAGGCCCTGCACGGCGCGGCCGAGGTCCCCTTGGAGGTCTTCGAACACGCATCCGCCATGCAGGCCCGCCTGGAGTGTCTTCAGATTCCCGCGAAGTTCGGCTCCGACCTCGCCGTGGCGAAGGCGCTCACCGTCGCAGCGAAGGCCGGCGTCCTGGAGAACGTGCGGATCAATCTCGATTCCATCCAGGACGAGTCCTTCCGGGCGTCGGTGGAGTCCCGTCTCCAAGCCTGCCGGTAGTAGTGGGCCAGACGATCGTCTTTCGTCGTCTGTCCAGCCCCGGCGCCATGTCGCCATGGGGCCGCGGGTCGGCAGGCGAAAGCGCCAAGGCGAAAGCGCCTGCCCCACAATGCGCATCGCGCTATCATTTCCTCGGAGCCCACATGAGCCTCACCACCGCAATCCAGGCCCCTCGCGGCCGCGAGATCACCTGCAAAGGTTGGCACCAGGAAGCCGC
Source organism: Terriglobia bacterium (assembly GCA_020073365.1). Classification (GTDB taxonomy): domain Bacteria; phylum Acidobacteriota; class Terriglobia; order Bryobacterales; family Bryobacteraceae; genus JAIQFL01. Next base: position 14,608 of record JAIQFL010000187.1, read on the forward strand.
CTTGCGCATGCTTCACAACAACCTCGACCCGGAGGTCGCGGAAAACCCCGATGAGCTGATCGTCTACGGCGGAAGGGGGCGCGCGGCCCGCGACTGGCCGTCGTTTCATGCCATTGTCCGTGCCTTGCGATCGCTCGAAAACGACGAAACGCTGCTGGTGCAATCGGGAAAGCCCGTGGGCATTTTCCGCACGCATCCGGAGGCTCCGCGAGTCCTGATCGCCAACTCCAACCTGGTGGGCCACTGGTCGAATTTCGAAGAGTTCACCCGCCTGGAAGAGCTGGGGCTGACCATGTACGGCCAGATGACCGCCGGCTCCTGGATCTACATCGGCAGCCAGGGAATCGTGCAGGGCACCTACGAGACGTTTGCGTCCCTGGGCCGGAAGCATTTCGGCGGCTCGCTCGCTGGCAAGATCGTGGTGTCCGGGGGGATGGGTGGCATGGGCGGCGCTCAGCCCCTGGCGGCCACCATGAACGGCGCGTGTTTTCTCGGCGTGGATGTCGATCCGCAGCGCATCCAGCGGCGGCTCGATACGGGGTACTGCGATCGCATGGTCTGGAATCTGGACGACGCGCTTCGCACTTTGCGCGAAGCCCAGGCAAGCCAGACGGCGCTATCGGTCGGGCTCGTAGGAAACTGTGCGGACGTCATCCCGGAGCTGGTGCGGTGCGGATTCGTTCCTGACGTCCTCACCGATCAAACCAGTGCACACGATCCGTTGAACGGCTACGTCCCTCACGGAATGACGCTGGACGAAGCGCGCGCCCTTCGCGCCCGCGACCCCCAGGCGTATCTGGCCCGCTCCATCGCCGCCATGGGCGTTCACGTCGAAGCCATGCTGGCCTTGCAGCGCAAGGGCGCCGTGACTTTCGATTACGGGAACAACATCCGCACGCAGGCCAAGAAGGCGGGCGTGGAAAACGCGTACGACATCCCCGGGTTCGTCCCGGAGTACATCCGCCCGCTCTTCTGCGAGGGCCGCGGACCGTTCCGCTGGGTGGCGCTGTCCGGCGATCCCGAGGACATTTATCGCACCGACCGGTTGGCCCTGGAAATGTTCCCGCACAACGAAACCCTGGCCCGCTGGATGCCCCTGGCCCGCCAGCGCATCCATTTCCAAGGCCTGCCGGCGCGCATCTGCTGGCTGGGATACGGCGAGCGCGCGGAGTTCGGCGTCGCCATGAATCGCCTGGTGCGCTCTGGCGAGTTGAAGGCGCCCATCGTGATCGGCCGCGACCATCTCGACGCCGGCTCGGTGGCCTCGCCCTACCGCGAAACGGAAGGCATGCGCGACGGCTCGGACGCCATCGCGGACTGGCCGTTGCTCAACGCGCTGGTCAACACCGCCGCGGGCGCGTCGTGGATTTCCATACACAATGGCGGCGGCGTGGGCATCGGCTACTCGCAACACGCCGGTATGGTCGTGGTGGCGGATGGCACCGGCGAATCCGAGCGGCGGCTGGAGCGTGTCCTGACCACCGATCCGGGCCTGGGAGTGATACGCCATGCGGATGCCGGCTACGAGGACGCCATCCGCTTCGCCCGCGAGCACGATATTCATCGCCCGTAACTCACATGGAATTCGTCGTCTGGAATTGCAGCCAACTCGTCACGCTGGCGGGACCGCAGCGCGCGCGCATCGGTCCCGAGATGCGGGACCTGTTGATCGTTCCCGATGGGGCCATGCTGGTTCGCGACGGCCGGATCGCGGCCGTCGGCACCCGCCGAGGGATGGAGACTGCGGTGTCGCGCTCCATCCAAATCGTGGATGCCGGAGGGCGCGTCGTACTTCCGGGATTCGTCGACGCGCACACCCATCCCGTGTTCGCCGGCACGCGCGCGGATGAATTCGAGCAGCGCGCGGAAGGCGCCACCTACGCCGAAATCTCGGCCCGCGGCGGTGGAATCCGTTCCACCGTTCGGCGCACGCGGGACGCCAGTGAAACGGATCTCCTGGCCTCGGCGCGGAAGTATCGTGAGTGGTTCCTGCGCGGCGGCACCACCACCATCGAAGCGAAATCGGGATACGGCCTGTCTCTGGAATCGGAGCTGAAAATCCTAAGGGTGATTCGACAGCTTGGGTCCGAAGGTATTCTTCGATACGTGCCCACCTTCCTGGGAGCTCACGAAGTCCCCGACGAGTACCGCGGCCGCATAGACGCATATATCGATCTGCTGATCCACGAAATGCTGCCGCGCGTGGCCGAGGAGCGTCTGGCCGAGTACTGCGATGTCTTCTGCGAGCCCTCGGTGTTTCCGGCGGATAAGGCCCGCGCCATTCTGAGGGCCGCGCAGAGTCTCGGATTCGGCCTGCGCCTGCACGCCGATCAATTCAGCGCCGACGAGGGCGCCCAACTGGCCGCTGAACTGGGAGCGGCCACCGCCGACCATCTGGAGTCCACCGGCCCCGCGGGCCTGGAGGCGCTCCGCGCCGCCGAGGTTCAGCCCGTCCTGTTGCCGGCATCGGTGTACAATCTCGGTTCCACCCGCTATCCGGCCGCGCGGCGGATGATCGATCTGGGATTGCCGATCGTACTGGCGACGGACTTCAATCCCGGATCGTCCCCCACCACTTCGATGCCCATGGTGCTCTCGTTGGCCTGCACTCAAATGAAACTGACACCCGCCGAGGCCCTTACCGCCGCCACCATCAACGCCGCCTACAGCCTGCGGCGGGGACACGAGATCGGTACCCTGGAGGCGGGCAAACTCGCCGACTTCGCCATCCACGATTGCGCGGACTACCGCGAACTCCCCTACTTTTTCGGGCGGGATCCTGCCCGCGCCGTTTACATCAACGGCGTCTGTGTGATGTAGTACGGGCCTCCTGGCCTGTGTTGCCCATACCCCTCCAAGACCGGGAATTTCTGCACTCGCCCGTGCAGTTTCTTCCCGCCCGATGCCTCGATTGCAGAACCGAAGAGTCGTTAAACCATTGATCACAGGTCTCTGGCAGCCGGAATGCAACAGATGGCGCCAGCGCCCTTCGACACATTTCGAATCTTTGAAATTGGAAAAGGACCAGAGATATGCGAAGAATCCTTACATTGAGCGCGTTTGTTGCCGTTTTCTCCATGTTGGCATTAGCCGAGAGCTGGACCGGAAGGCTCATCGACGCCAGTTGCTACGACCAGCAGAAGAGTGCCACCACCTGCGACCCCACCAGTTCCACCACCATGTTTGCCCTGGTTGCCTCGGGGAAAACATTTAAATTCGACGCTGCCGGAAATACCAAGGCCGCTGAAGCCCTCAAGAGCCGGGCTGATCGGTCCGCCAATCCAAACACTCCCCCGAGCACCACGATAGCGGCCAAGGTGACCGGTACCAAGGACGGGGATGACACGCTGAAAGTGGAAGCAATAGAAGTCCAGTGAAGCACCTCCGGAGCCGTCCCTGATCTCTCGGGGACGGCCTTCCACTCGTAAAATATTCTCTTTTCCTGATCGGAATGGTCCGCTCGAACGTCTTATAGGTAGTAGCAGGCTGACGATCATGAATAGCAGGGCTGAATCTTCCAAACTGGTACAGTTGCGAACCAAAACAGATCGCCAACTCGTTGCATTCATCAGCAGCAGATTGGACGTGGGGATGAATTACGTACGGTTGGTTGCGGACCCGGAATCTCAGAACAATTGGTCTTCGACCGCACCGTTTCGGGCGAGGGCCGAAAAAGCCTATGATGAAGTTCGCGCACTGCTGCCGTGGGTAAACGACCTCACGAGGGTGGAACAGCGGCAATTGGAATCCAGGCTGGAGCAACTCCGTGGACTCCTGGAAGAATCTTCCATCCATGCCGGACTACGCGTACAAACGGCATGCTCCTGAAGGGCGCCGGCGGCTGAACCGCCGGCGCTTCCTCTCCGTTGCTATTCTTGTGACGGATGCCCGGCAAGACCATCACTGAGAAGATCCTTTCCACAAAATCGGCGCAGGACGCGCGCGCCGGCGACGTGGTGGTTTGCCCGGTGGATTGCGCACTTGGCACGGACGGTTCCACTCCCATGGCGCTCGACTACTTCGAAGCCATGGGCGGCCGCCGGGTTTTCGATCCGCAACGCGTCGTCTTCGCGCTCGATCATTACGCGCCCGCTCCGAGCCGCGCCATCGCTCAGCTTCACCAACGCATGCGCGAGTTCGCCGCGCTTCACGGCATCGAGCTTTGGGATGTTGGGGAAGGTATCGGCCATCAGTTGATCGTGGAATCCGGACGCGCCGCGCCGGGAGGCCTCGTCGTCGGCGCGGACAGCCACGCGGTCACCTACGGCGCGCTCAATTGCTTCGGTACCGGAATCGGGTCGTCCGATCTTGCCGCCATCCTGATGTGCGGAGAAATCTGGCTGCGCGTTCCGGAGTCGATCCGGGTCACGTTGACCGGCGCATTGCCGGATGGCGTCTACGCCAAAGACATTGCCCTGGCCCTCGCGAAGAAACTGGGCGCTGACGGCGCGACGTACCAGGCGCTGGAGTTTGGCGGACCGGCGTCGGCCACACTCCACCTCGACGACCGCCTGGTGCTCAGCAATTTCGCCGTCGAAATGGGCGCCAAGAACGGCATCTTTGGTGCAACAGACCTCCCGCCCAGCCCATTTGCCGTGGAGCCCGATCCCGACGCACGTTACGCCCGTGAGATCGTCATCGCGCTGGACACGCTATCCCCACAGATCGCGCTTCCCCATCAGGTGGATCGTGTAGTCACCATCGGCGAAGCCATTGGCACGCCGGTACAAATGGTCTATCTCGGCACCTGCACCGGTGGCCGCGTCCGCGATTTCCACCAGGCTCGCGACGTGTTGCAGGCCGGCGGCGGTGTGTCGCGAGGCGTCCAGTTGGTGGTCACGCCGGCCTCGCGCATGGTCCTCGAGACCCTGACCCGCGACGGCACACTCGCCGACTTCATCGCCATGGGCGCGGTGGTGGGGACTCCGGGGTGTGGCTCTTGCTGCGGCACGTGCGGCGCCATCCCCGGCGACGGCGTCAGCGTCATCTCCACCGCCAACCGCAATTTCAAAGGCCGCATGGGCAACAGCAGCGCCGCCATCTACCTGGCATCGCCGGCCACTTGTGCCGCCGCCGCGGTGCGCGGCCAGATCGCCGATCCGCGGGAGAGCGAGCCATGACCGGCCGCGCGCGCGTCTTCGGTGACGACATCAATACCGATTACATCATCACCTCGCGCCGCAAGCGTGAAAGCCTCGATCCCCAAGTGCTGCGTCAATACCTTTTCGAGGAGATCGATCCCCGTTTCGCCGCTTCGGTGACCCCCAACGATCTCATCGTGGCTGGGAAAAATTTCGGTTGCGGTTCCGCCATGGAGGTGGCCGTGACCGCCGTGGTGGGCGCCGGAATTGGCGCCGTGCTGGCTCGCAGTTTCTCGCGCACCTACTATCGCAATGCGGTAAACAACGGCCTGCTGCCGGTGATCTGCGACACCAGCCGCATCCGCGAAGGTGACCGGATCGCGATTGCCGGGGACGAAGTTCACAACCAGACCACTGGCGAAATCGTGGCCGCCGCCCCGCTGCCCAGGATCATGCTGGACATCATCGAGGCAGGCGGCCTGGTCCCGTATTTCCGCCAGTGGGGGCGCTTCCCGATTTGAGGAGCTCCATCACCACGTGTAGTGAGCCGTGTAAGTGAGCGCTCTCTCCTCATCCGGCTGTAGCGTCACCTCGTATTCGACGATTTCGTAGTGTTCCTGCCACCCCTCGCGTCTCGTTCAGGCTTCCGATAAACGAGGTCTTGGTCCCATCCCGGCTCTCGATCACCCCAGCCTTGCCGTGCAGGAACGGAGCGTCGTTTGCCGACACCACCTGCACCACCTTACCGCCTCTTAGCAGTTCGTAGAGCCGCTGGTAGCGCTTCCGGTAAGCCAGACTATCGATCTCGTCGAAGCCTTCGTTCCATTTTTCTTTGAGCGCCGTTTCCCGCGCCAGCCGGGAGGCCAGAATATCGCGTGGGTCCAGGTCGCTGTTGCACACGATCTCGATCGAATCGATCCCCTCGATCTCTTCATCCACCAGTTCGAAGATGGACGACCGGAAATATCCCGCGATGCGCCGGTAGGTTTTGGCGCCCGCAAGCCGGTCCTTCAGGAAGACGTGGCTCAGTCGTCCCGCGCGCGAACTGAAGCGCTGAATGGAACTGGTTGGATCGCTCATGGAATAAGGCGCGCCAATAGCGCCGCCTCATGGCAAACGTCGATGCCACGTGCCGCACAGAAAGTAATCATGGCCGCATCATGGAAATCCCCATCGTTGCTACAGAGCACATCGGCATCGCCGCGTTCGGCGGTTTCGATCACAGCAAGGTCGTTCGGATCGCGCAACGGGGATGGTACCGGTGACCAGGTACTACCGTTTCGCTCACCTCCCGCAAGAATTGCGCGTAGTCGTAGAGTTCGTCATCGGTCATCGCATAAAGCTTCGGCAGGCGTGGATAACGAAGTACTCGCGTTGTCTCGGCTATGATTTCATTCGAGAGAAGCAGCGTATGGCGACCTTCAAGCACGGCATTTCTCCCTGTG
>JAIQFL010000188.1 GCA_020073365.1 Terriglobia bacterium
GCAACGATGGCGCGCGCACGCTCATCTTCAATGCCCGCCAGATCGATCTTCTGTACCTGATCGAACAGCGCATCCATCCGCGTTGCCTGGGACGGATTCGCCGGATTCTGTTGATCGCCACCCATCCATTGGATCGTAGAACTAGAGAGGGCATGCTGTCCAGCGAAAAATCATAAAGCTTTGTTAATGTTCCCCGAATCATTGAGAAGATACGTTCTATGGCTGGTCGGACTTGTCAACGAGCGACGGATTAAGGAGTTCAAACGTACAGGAGCCTTCACAGTTGAGGATTTCCGCCTACTATCATTTCTCATCGACTGGTTTGGGAAAATAGTCGCAACACCTCATGTTCTAAGCCAAGTGAGCGACCTTGCCGATCTCCCCGGCAAGGAACTACGCCAGATGCGCCAATTGTTCAAATCGGTGGTTGAGCAGATTGAGGAATTTTACGAAACGAGCCGAGTGCTCGTTGCAGATCCGGCATTCGAAGGCCACGGATTGACTGATGCGGCTATCGCGACAGTGTGTTCCCAAGGCATTCTCGTGCTCACCGCCGATGTCAATCTGCAACTTGCGTTGCAGCGACGTGGTGCAGACGCACTAAACTTCAATCACGTTCGACAGCTTGCATGGACACAAACCTGACCGGTCGCCTGGGACAGAGATTGCCCGGCTGCTGGTTGACCCGACACCGATCACTCCGCCGGCGTGTTGCCTTGGCGTTCGCCCGGACTTTTCGCTCGCGTAGCGTCGGCCCGCGTTCACGCGCCCTCGCGCGCGGACGAGGGCGCCCGCCCCACTTTTTCATGCAGTCTTGTGTGCCATGCAGAAAAAAACCCGGCGGGACTGCTCCCGCCGGGCCGCGTCGTTCTAATTTGACCCTGTATTGGTAACTTCCTGGTCCCCTTCGAATCGGGGCAGGGTCTCCTCTCACTATATCATTGAATCGTAGCCTTCTTGATGAAATCGAGGCGCGGAAACTGGCTCGCCAGATAGTCGTTGCCGCGCGACTCGAGCATCGTCGGGTCTGGCCCCTGCCCTCCCCTGGAGGGCATCTCGCCATAGCTGCTATAGAGGCTCTCGATCACGGGCATGCCGGAGACCACCTTACCGATGGGCGCAAAGCCATCCTTATCGAGTGCCCGGTTGTCTTTGAGGTTGATGAACAGTTGCGTGGCGCGCGTGCGCGGCCCCGCCGTGGCGTAGGTCAGAGTGCCTTTGACATTGCTTTGCTTCACCGGGTCGTCCTGCAGGTTGAGGTTGGACCATGTGGCGTTGGTAAACCGATTGCCATTGATCCCGAACTGCACGATGAAGTTCCGCACGTACCGGAAGAAGCGATTCCCGTCGTAGAAGCCCAGCTTCACGAGGGTGTACAGGTGGTCGACCCCGATCGGCGCCCAGTCCCGGTGTATTTCGATCACGACCGGCCCCTTCGAGGTGTCCAGGTTGAGATTGAAAACATCCGGCGCCTGCTCCTGTTTCGGAGCGGCTGCGGCTTCTTTCCTGGGTTCTTCCTTCTTCGCTTGGTTGGAGGACGAACACCCGATCAGCGCCAGGACCGGCGCAATCCACAGGATTTCGAGTCGTCTACGCATCGTCCATACAGTATGCCATGCTGAAGGGACCCCCCCGATGGCTGCCTACGACGATTTTGCCTGGTTCTACAACCGCTACTGGAACGAGGAATTCCACAGCCTCTCATTCCCCATCCTGGAGCGTATTTGGCTGGCGCGGATTGCGCCGCGGGCCCGCATCCTGGACGTCTGCTGCGGGACTGGCTATCTGGCGGGACTGCTGGCCACCCGCGGTCACCGCGTGACTGGCATCGATGCTTCCCCCTCGATGATTCAGTATGCCCGGGAAAACGCACCAGCGGCGCAATTCCGGGTCTCGGACGCGGCTCAATTCCAATTGCCCCGGCATTACGATGCGGCCATCTCGACCTTTGACAGTCTCAACCACATCCTCAACCACGAGCAGTTGCAAGCGGTGTTCCGGAACACTGCGGCGGCGCTGAAGCATGGCGCGCCGTTCGTTTTCGACATGCTGCGGGAGGAGGCCTACCAGACACATTGGGGAGAATCCTTCGCGCTGGTTCGCGACGATCATGTCCTGCTGATTACCGCGGCGGGCTTCGATTTCCGTAGCCGCCTGGCCCACTGCACCATCACCATGTTTCGTCTGCTCGATGGTGTCTGGCGCCGCTCGGATGCGCAGATTCAGGAACGTTGCTATACGCCGGAGCAAATCGACGCGGCCCTGCGCCTCGCCGGTTTTGGGGAAATCGTCTGTTATGACGCCCACGAGCTCGGAATGTCGGGACAACTCGGCGAGGGCCGCACTTTTTACGCCGCCACGAGAACGTGAGCGGGTTTACGCCGGCACGGCTGCGCGTGCCGCCTGGCGCTCGTAGTTACGCAGGTAAGCGCCCATCATGCGATCCGCCAGGGCGGTATGGTCCTTGAGCCAGCCGGATAGGAACTCGAGCAGCAGCAGGGCGGACTCCCGATCCCCGCTCTCCACACGCGGCACGAACCATCCGGCTCTCTTGCGAAGTGTGTCGTGCTGCTGCTTGTGCCATGCGTAGGACGAGTAACGTGCAGAACGCATCCGCCGTTCCTCGTACGAGAAGTGGTCTTCCACGGCGGCCATCAGCGCTCGCAGTGCCTCCTGTACCCGGGTTTCATCCCCATTCGCGAGGACGGCGGCTTCGAGCTCGCCGGCCATGTGGAACAGGTTCCGGTGCTCGGCGTCGACCTCAGGAATGAAAACGGCATGTGCCTTAGTCCACTTGAACCGTTGCATAGGGTCATTCTACCCCAGCTTGGGATGTAGTAAAAGACTTCCAGTACCTATTTATCTGAAATAATGTTGGCCGCCCCTCTTCCGAGGAGTTCCCGGACCACGACGAGCAGTTGCTCGGCTCCAATCGGCTTCCGGAGGGTAGCCTGTGCTCCCAAGATGGCGGCGCTCTTGAGAAACCCGCCGCCGAACGCACCCGAGATGGCGAGGATTCGCAGATCCGGGTAGCGATTCCGGAGCACTTTCACCGTTTCCAGCCCTTCCTGTTCCGGCATCACGAGGTCCGTGATGACGAGGTGTACCGCATTCTCCTCGACCATCCGGACGCCCGCTCTTCCATCCGCCGCCGTCAGAACGTCATAACCCGCATCGGTCAGAATCTGCCTGAAAAGGCTCCGAATGTCAGGGTCGTCGTCGATCACCAGGATCCGCTCCAGCGTCTTCGACACCGTGAGAACCTCTCGTACCTTCGCCGCCAGAGCCGCCGGGGTGAAGGGTTTTGGAAGATATGCCACCCCGGGATCGAGCACCCCCTGCTTGCCGATCACGTCGGCGGTGTATCCGGAGGTATACAGCACCTTCAATTGCGGACGTGACGCGAGCAGCCGGTCCGCCAGTTCCCGGCCGGTCATCCCCGGCATCACGACGTCGGTCACCAGAATGTGGATCGGTTCGGGATATCGTTCGCAGAGCCACAGAGCCTCGTCCCCGCCGGCCGCTTCCAGCAGTCGATACCCGTTCCTCTTAAGGATCGAAAGCGCCAGTCTTCGTACCTCGGGCTGATCCTCCACAACCAGCACGGTTTCGGTGCCATGCTGGAACTCCTGGTTCGGAACCGTCTCGAAGGCGATTTCGGCCGGACGTTCCGTCCTCGGTAGATAGATGCGGAAAGTGGTTCCATGTTCGGGTTGGCTGGAGACCCGGATCCATCCGCCCGACTGCTGCACGATGCCGTAAACCGTGGCAAGCCCCAGGCCGGTGCCCACACCGCCTGCTTTGGTGGTGAAGAACGGCTCGAAGATCTTCTGCATGGTCTCCGGGCTCATCCCGATTCCTGTATCGCTCACCGATAAGAGCACGTAACGGCCCGGCTTCCCATCGGGGAGACAGTCGGCGGAGCTTTCATCGACTTCCACGTTGCCGGTCCCGATGGTGATCGTCCCGCCTCGCGGCATCGCATCCCTTGCGTTGACGATCAGGTTCATCAGGATCTGGTTCATCTGACCGCTGTCCGCCATCACCAATCCCAGGCCGGGATGGAGCTTGGTGACGATGTCGATGTCCTCGCTAATCAACCGGCGTAGCATCTTACCGGCTTCGTCAACCGCATCATTGAGATTGATGGCCTTGAGCTCCACCATCTGCTTTCGGCTGAACGCCAGCAGTTGTTGCGTAAGGATCGCCGCCCGCTCACCAGCCACCCGAATCTCTTCCAGCCCCTCCCGCAGCGAATCACCGGAGCCGAAGTCGCCCAACAGCATGTTGCAGTAGCCGTTGATCACGGTCAGAAGGTTGTTAAAGTCGTGCGCGACCCCGCCGGCCAACCTCCCCACGCTTTCCATCTTCTGCGCCTGGAGTAATTGCTGCTCCAGCCTGGTTCTTTCCTGTTCCGTGCGCCGGTGCTCGGTGATGTCGCGGAAGAATACCAGGGCGGCGGGCTGATGATCGTAGTCGATGGGGGTCACCGAGATCGCCGCTGGAAAAGGTTCGCCATTCACCCGCAGATACAGCCGTTCCGTCGGCGGCACGGGAATGCCGCTCGATGTCTGTTCGGACCGCTCCCGCACCAGGGACCGGTCGTCCGGGGGAACGATATTCAGGAAAGAGCTGCCGAGCAGTTCGCCGGCGCTGGAAGCACCCAACATCCGGATGGCCGCCGGATTCAGATACCGGATGCACAGCCCGGATTCCACCACGATGCCTTCAGGGGCGTTCTCCACCACCTGGCGGAAACGCTCCTCGCTCTGCTGCAGAGCTTCCTGCGCCCGAACCCGCCCGGTAACGTCTTCCGCCACCCCGATTATGTGCACCGGCTCTCCGCGCGAATCGCGGAGCAGCGAAGCCGTGAGTTGAACCCAGACGACGGAACCGTCCTTTCGGATGTACCGCTTCTCCATGGAACAGCTTGTAGCCTCACCGCTCACCAGTCGCGGCACCAGTTCCTGGCCACGGGCCACATCGTCCGGATGCGTAATGTCAGAAGCACTCAGTCCGAGCAGTTCCTCCTCCGAGTAGCCCGTCATTTCGCAGTAACGCCCATTCACGCGGATGATTCTTCCGTCCAGCGATACATGGTTCATCCCCACGGCCGCCTGGTCGAAGGTAGCGTGGAAGCGCGATTCACTCTCCTCGAGCGACCTTGCGGCCTGCTCTTGCCTGGTAATATCCAGGAGAATGGCCACGGTGCCGGTGACCTGCCCTTCGCGATCGTGCAAGGGCGCTACCGAGAGGCTCGCGGTGATTCGGGTACCGTCCTTGCTTTGCACTTCCACTTTCGCAGAGGCAATCGTCTCTTCGCTGAGCACCCGTTCGTTTATTCGCCGGGACTCCTCATGGCGGTCGTCGGGCACGATCGGCAGTTCAGCGCCTATTACCTCCCCGGCGGTCCACCCGAACATGCGCTCGGCGGACCGGTTCCACGTGGACACCTTGAAGTCCCGGGTCAACGACAGGATCGCGGCCGGCGACGCTTCAATTACGGTGCTCAGCGTATCCAGCGTGCGGTGCAACTTTTCGTCCATCGCCTTCCGCTCGCTGATATCCCGAATGATGCTCTGCCGGAACCTCTTTTCGTCTATGGTGATGCGGCGGACGCTCACTTCCACCGGCAGTGCCCGGCCATCCCTGCCCTGGTGCACGGTCTCGAAGACCAGCGCTCCTCGTTCTTCCACTTTTTGAACCTGCTGTTGGTAGGACGGCAGGTCGGATGGATGGCGCAAATCGCGAACCGTCATTTGCTGCAGCTCTTCGCGGCTGTAGCCATAGGCGCTCACGGCCCGGTCGTTGGCCTCCACAATGCGGCCGGCCTCATCCATCAGGAGAATGATGTCGTTGGCAAAGCGGGTGAGATAGTCGTAATGGCCAACCAGCGCGCGGCGCTCGGCTTCCGACTCGTACCGGACGCGGTAGAAATGCAGTTGCTGGCGCCGCCAGAGGAACGCGGTGCCCGCGCCGGCGGCCAGAATCAGCGAGACGGCGAGCATGCCGAGCAGGAGGGAGCGCCGCACCAGTGGTGCGCGAACCTCCTCGGAATCGAGTTTGGCCACCAGGAACCACTCCGTGTCGGGAACCCGGCGGATGGCGGCGAACACCGGCACTCCGCGGTAGTCCACGCCTTCCGCGCTGCCCTCCGTCCCGGTAACGGCCCGGACGGCAGGCAACTGGATCCGGCTCAAGGGAATTCTGAGCCTCAGGGCGGTCTGCTTCTGGTGCCGCAGCTCATTCAAATACACCACCTGGTCACCATCGCGGCGGACCAGCAGAGTCTCCGCGCTCCGGCTCGGCACTGGCCACCGTTGGAGAAGGGGGTACAGATAGTCCGAGGGATCGTCGCCGAGCAAAAGCGCTCCGAACGGTGGAGACTCCGGTCGGAGCCTCAGCGGAAGGTTCAGTCCGGAGTGAATTACTCCGGTGGCCTCATCGAGGTGGAAGTCCCGGACCACGATTTCGTTCTTGCGGATCACCTCCCCGGTGATTTGGCGGAGGTGTTCCGCGCTTCCGTTCTGCCGGCCAAACTGTAGAATCACGCGCCCCTGTCTGTCGACCAAAGTCGCACCGGCATACCGCAACTCCCGGCATAATGCCTGGAGGCACGCGAGGAGGGCGGAGCGGTCGGATTCGCCGCCTCGTCCCGACACCAACCTCTGCATCACGGCTTGAGTTATACGGTCCGCCATGATGGTCCGCGCTTCTCCCAAGCGGCGAGACCGCCATTCGGAGATCTGCTTCACCTTCATGTCGGCGATGGCGAGGAGCTGATTCCGGACCTCGTGCTCGATGGCTTCCTTTTGACCCAGGTGGTAACGGTAGGCCACTCCCGCGATAGCGCCTGCCAGAACCACCAGCAATGCCAGAAGCTGGTAGGGCGTCCGCGGCGAAGGCTGTGAGTGGATCGGCTCCATCGGATCCCTCGATATTTTATGGGTCTCGAATCGTCCCATTTTCTACGCTAACAGAATTTACAGGCCTCTTTGGTGTTTACGGCCTCGCAGGGCGCTGCAGAATAGGGTTTCGCAACTTTTCCAGGACTAGCGGGTATTATGGTTATGCTTCTGGAAGCCGACCTCCTGAGCGAGATTGCCAATGCGCCTGTCGAGAGGCGCGCCATCACCAACCTTCGGGTTTTGAACGAAGCCTACGACTATCCCAGGCCCAGTTCCTTCTCGCGCGGCCTGCGCGTCGACCCGAACGGGCTGGCGATCCTGTTGATCTCGGGAACCGCCAGCATCGATGAGCGCGGGCAGAGCCTTCACATCGGCGATTTCCGGGCGCAGACCCGCCGTAACTTCCGCAACATCACCGCGCTGCTCGAAGCCGAAGGCGCCACCTGGAAGGACATCGTGCGGACCAGTTGCTACCTGCGCGATATCGAGCGGGATTATGCCGCCTTCAACGAAGAGCGAACAACCTTCTATAGAGAGCAGAACCTCGATCCCCTTCCGGCCTCCACCGGGATCCAGGCGATTCTCTGCCGGCCGGAGCTGCTGATCGAAATCGAAGCGATCGCCATGTTCCGCACCGACCCGAGGGCCTGAGAGAAACATCCCGAGAAGTAAAGGGCGCCGTCTCGGCGCGTTAGGCAACTACCGAGTGTTAGATCGTGCGGCGACCGCTCCCCGAGCTGAGACTCAGACTCGGAAGCCGTGAAAAATCCAGATGCTCAAGTGAAACCGCCTGTGAGGCCAAGGCAGCGCACGGCCTGAAGACCCGCCGACTTTGGTGCGTCTACGATAACCTAAAGGGACATGCCCGTCATATCGGCTCCCGAGATCACGCGATTCGTCGAACAGATCCTCGTAGCCGCGGAGGTGCCGCCGCACAAGGCCTCCATCGCGGCAACTTCCCTGGTGGCCTCCAACCTGCGCGGAGTGGATTCCCACGGCATTCAACTCCTCCCCTTCTACGTCGATCAGTTGTTGGCCGGCGAAATGGACCCGCGAACCGACGGGCGTGTGATTTCCGAATTCGGCTCGTGCTTACATTTCGATGGCCAGAATGGACTGGGGCAATGGATCGCGGACACCTGCTGCCGGCACGCGGTGCGAATTGCCAGTGCGCAGGGCATGGCGATGGTGGTAGCGCGGGAGTCCAACCACTTCGGCGCGGCCGCATGGTGGGCACAGAAGATGCGGGCCGCGGGCCAGATCGGCATCGTGATGTGCAATGCTTCACCGCTGGTTCCGCCGTGGCAAGGCAAGGAAGGCCGCCTGGGTACCAACCCGATCTGTATGTCGGTGCCCGGCCCGTGGCTCCTGGATATGGCCACTACCACCGTAGCTGCGGGCCGGATCTTCAAAGCCATGATCAATGGGAAACCGGATATTCCGCCGGGCTGGGCGTTCGACTCGGAGGGCGTGCCGACCACCGATACCGCCAGGGCATACAAAGGCATGCTGATGCCGCTGGGCGGCTACAAGGGCAGCGGCCTCGCCATGATGGTGGAGATTCTCTGCTCGGTGTTAAGCGGCGGCGCCATGGCCAATGAATTGGGCGGGATTCGTTTTCGGGGAAAGACCGTCCGGGTGAGCCAGATGTTCATGGCCATCGATGTGTCGCGCTTCATGCCGGTGGAGGAGTTCACCGCGCGGGTGGAGCGCCTGGTGAAGGTGATGAAGACCACCCCCACCGCGCCGGGATACGAGGAGGTGCTGGTAGCCGGCGACCCGGAGTGGCGCAGGGAAGCTGAGCGGCTGCGGAACGGCATCCCCATCGAGCAGGGGAATTGGGATGCGCTGTGCAAGACGGCCGCGCGGGTGAGGGTGACGGCGCCTGTGGTGTGAGCGGCCTGCTATTCTTGCGATGAGGGCTGAAGCTGTGACAATCACGGTCAAGGAAGATACGGTGGATCTGGTGGTGCCGCCTAGCGTACGGCGCCGGGCCGGAATCAAAGCGGGCGACCAACTGGAGTTCCAGGTATCCCGGCGACGAATTACGATCCTTGCCAGGCCTGCCGTCCGCGACGACGAGTACACACCTGGAGAACGCCGGGCAATCGAACGCGAAATGGCCACGGGACTCGAGGATATCCGAAAGGGTCGCACCTGCGGACCGTTCAACACCGTCGAGGAAATGGCCGCCTCCATCGAAGGGTATATCAAGAAGTCCCGTCAGGCGGCCAAGAAATCCAAGCCCGCCCGATGAGGCTCGACTATACCAAAAGAGCACGAGGAGTTCTGACGAGACTTCCTGCTCCGATCCGCAAAGCATTCTATAAGCAGGCCGCTTTGCTGGCTGAGAACCTTCTGCATCCATCCTTGCACGCAAAGAAGTTCGACGAGTCCAACGACTTCTGGCAGGCGAGAATCAACCGGGATTGGCGCTTCTATTTCGTGATAGAAGGCGACCGGTACATCGTCACGAACATCACGCCGCACCCGAAATGAGACTCTCGATTTCAGCGCGCACCGGGCGACCTCGAAAAGGCGCTACGGCTTGTCCCGTTCCTGGATCAGCCGCTCGGCCAGCGCCACCTGGACGGGGGTTCCGCGAAACGCCACTGCTCTGGGTCCGTTGCAGGCGACCACGCGCTGCAGCTCTGCGATCGAGCGAATCGAATTGACGATCTCCTGCAAGCCCTGGGGCGTCGGAGTGTGTGTCAAGTAAAACACTCGCACGGCAGGAGTGCGGGCGTCAGAGAGCTGGTAATCGATCTTGGCCGGGTCTTGGCTCTGCGGAGAAAGGACCTGGGCGCCGTCCGGCTTGTCCAGGCCGTCAATCAACCAGTCGGCCGCCGCAACCTGTTCAGTGGTTCCGCGAAGCGCCAAGGCTCTGGGACCGTTTAAAGCCACCACCCGTTGAATTTCCAGAATCGAGCGAATCGCATTGACAATTTCCTGGGACCCTTGCGACGTCGCGGTGTGTTTCAAGTAAAACACTCGCGCGGCAGGAT
Source organism: Terriglobia bacterium (assembly GCA_020073365.1). Classification (GTDB taxonomy): domain Bacteria; phylum Acidobacteriota; class Terriglobia; order Bryobacterales; family Bryobacteraceae; genus JAIQFL01. The sequence continues at coordinate 9,914 of JAIQFL010000188.1, forward strand.
TGCGGGCATCGGAGAGCCGGTATTCGACCTTGGCCGGGCCTTGGCTCTGCGGCTGCGCATCAGCCGGCCGGTCCAGGCCGTTGATCAGCCACTCGGCCCCCGCAACCTGTTCGGCCGTTCCCCGCAATGCCACGGCCCTGGGACCGTTGCAAACGACAATCCGCTGGATTTCCAGAATCGAGCGAATACCGTTGACGATCTCCTGCATGCCCCGTGGCGTCCCGGTGTGGGCCAGGTAGAAGACTCGAGCCACATCGTCGGTGCCGCCCGGCACCCGATAGTCCTGGGTGCTCGAATAGTGAGCAGGGGGCTGGCCATCTGCCGGTTTATCCAGATCGGTAAACAGCCACTCGGCCAGCGCAACCTGGTCGGCCGTTCCGTGTACCGTCAGGGTTCTTTGCTCGTTGTCAACCGATCCCTGCGGAATACTGGCAATCGTACGGATCAGGCTGGCTACTTCCTTGAAGCCCTGCGGCGTTTGGGTGTTGGTGAAATGAAACACTCGATCCACGCTCTGTGGAGTGGAGGTTTGCCCGGACGCCACGGAGGCGAAGAGGGCGGTAACCGCAAATGCAACTGCTTTGGCGCGCATGACACTCCTCCTTGCACCTTTGACGGCGTCCACCGCGAAAGCGTGGAGTGGTTATCGAGATTGGCGCGGCCTTCTGAGAAATAGGGCCGCCGGGGCCGTATCCCTAATAGCGGCCCGTGTTGCTACTGAACCCTGATCGTCACCGGATTGCTGCTTTGCCCGTCGACCGTCACCACGATCGACACGGTCCCGCGGCCCCGCAGACTGGCGGGAACCTGCGCGTTCACCTGGTCCAGCGCTGGGAAGTCACCCTGCGCGCCCGCGAACAAGACCGGTTCATCCACCCCGCCAATGGTGCAGCGCACGTTGTCGAGCGAGCTTCGGTTACGAATGCCGGTGCCGTACAACGTCAGGTACACCGCTCCTCCGGAAACATCGATGGGCGCCGCCACGCAACTGTCGGCGGTGGCGCCGCACTGAAACACGGCCACCGGGCTTTGTGAGTTATCCGCATTCACTCGAATGGCCGTTGCGGCGGCCACACCCGAAGGGGGAATCGCGAAGAGCGCCGGCGCCACCCTCAGGATCGGCACCGTACCACTGGCCGTTGCGCCGTTCGCCGAAGCCACCGTAACCGTAGCCTGGCCTACGGCGGTGGCGGCGGGCATCACGTAGTTGATCTGCCCTGGCGAAACAAACGACAGCGCTCCCAGCCGCAGAACTCCAGCGGAATCTTTGACGGAAACCGTGCTTCCTGCGAGGACGTTCGGATAGGGGACAGCCGCCCCCAGGGTCTGTGTGGAAAGCGCCGAGCCCACGGCGCTCACGAAGCTGTCCGGAGCCACCGTTGCGGCTCCGCTCGCAGCCGAGATGTTCTGCAACGCGCTGGGCGCCGCCGGCGAGATCGGCGCCGTGGCCCCATCGATCGATAACAGGAACTTGATGAGTTGCGCCCGTTGAGTGGCGTTCGTCAGCCGATCCGTGCCCGTGCCCGCGGAACGGTGCGCCACGTTCTGCATCACGGCGTCCAGCGTATCCGCGGAGCCGTTGTGGAAGAAGGTTTGCGGGAAGGCAAACAACGATAGCAGCGAAGGAGGATTGAACCCCGCGGCGCCCAGCGGCGCAACCGCGGTAGCCCGAATCTCGTTGGTTGCCGACGCATCGAAAGTGCCCGCGGCGCGCAGTTCCGCGATTAACTGGGCGCCCACGATCAGGCTCGCGTCCGGCGGGGCGGGCGATCGCACCTTGCCGCTGCTCCATTGCGCGCCGCCATGGCAGGCCTGGCAGTTGGAGTCGATGAAGAGCGCCCGCCCGGCAACCACATCCGGATCGGCCTTGGAGGCCGGCGAAATGGGCGCGCGGATTCCAGACACGATGTATGCCTTGATGGCGTCCCACGCGGGCATGCCGCGTATTTTCAATTGCAGCCGTCCGCCGCTGGCCGGCGTAAACGCCGCGACACTGGGATCCGGCGAGACCCCGTCGTCCAGCACGATGAGTCCCAGTCCGCCCGAGACGCCGCGAATGTTGGCTTCGAAATCCTCCTCTTCGTCGAAGATCGCGGACCAGTTCAGGGCTCTTTGCGTGGCTGGGTCGCCGCCAGCGAAATCCACGTGCTGCGGAACCGTCCTGCGTGGACCGGCGCCGAAGATCCACACCACGTTATCGCTCAGGCCAAAGGGGTGGCAGCTCGAGCAGGATCCCCACCCGAGGTTCGACATCCGCCCGGTGATGATGGGCCCTCCCGGCGTCGCCCGGTCAAACTCTCCGATGGACGTGTTGTAAAGCTCTTTACCCGCATGAACCTTGTCCGCCGCAGTTCCTGGCGCGGGCAGGCTTTCGGACTGCAGCGTCGCGGTCACCTTCTCCGCGCTGCCGCTCAAATCGATGACCGTCACGTCGCGCGACACGTAGTTCATCACGTACGCCGTCTTATCGGAGGCGCTCACCACGATGCCTCGCGGGTTCTTTCCGGTCGGAATATCGAGCACGCGCGTGGTGTCGGCCGGGTCGCTCTGCACGGTGGCCGCGCCGGTCGCCGGATCGACTTTCAGCTTGATCGCGATATTGCTGGCGGCGCTGACCACATAGGCCTCGTCAGCCTGGTGCTTGAACGCCATGGCCCAAGGCTGCGTGATGAACCGCCTTGCGGGGTTGGTCTGATTAGCCACGGCCTGGTGCATGTTGATGGTCTTGCCCGCATCCGTCTTGCTGCCCGTGTCGATCACGCTCAGCAGGCTTTGGGTGTTCACGTTGAACCGCGTCGGGCCATTCGGGGAAGCGCCGGTGTTGGGCACAAAGGCGAAGCGTCCCCGGATGGCGATGTTGTTAAGCTGGTTGGGATACGCCCCGGTGACGAATTTGAAGTCCTCGGGGGCGGGAGTTGCCGGCGCAGGGACTCGCGCCAAAGCGTCGCCCGCGGCCTTGAAGCCGGTATCGGCGAGCGGATTCAATGTGACAGTGCCGGTAACCGTGTTGGTCGCCGCCGAGATCACGGTCACCCGACCGGTCTTCGCATCGTCCGATCCGTCTTGCTTCCCGGGCGCCGGCAGCGCCAGAAACTGCGTGACGTACACCGTCTCAGCAGAGTCCGCCCCGCCGTTATTGGTGATCGCGATTCCCCGCGGCTCAATTCCGACGTCCGTTATCGTTTTGATCACCTGATTCGTAGCGGTGTCGATCACCGAGACGCTGTTCGAACGCGCGTTCGCCACATAGAGCGTCTTCCCTGATGGCGTCAGCGCCAATCCGTAGGGCTCGGTCCCCACCGGAATCGTAATCGCTCCGGTGCCGTAGGACGAAGTAGTCCTATCCGCAGCCAGAACGGTGACAGTCCCGCTGACGGTATTGGCAACGTAGATCCGCGTCCCGTCGGGAGACACCGCCACGCCATTCGGCTCGGTACCAACGTTCACCTGATTTACCCTTGTGTTGGCGCCATTTCGGACGTCGAAGATACTGACCGTGTTGTTGTCCGGGTTGGCGACCGCCAGCAGCCAGTCATCCGCGCTCAAAGCCAGCGGCTGCGAACTGGTCGGACCCGTGAACCGTGCCGCGTTCTGCGCCGACACCGCGGCCGGTCTCGTGTGAACCCAAAACGCTCCTGCCACAGCCAATACAGCGGCAAGGAGCGAAATCTTTACTCGATCGTTCAATTGCATTCTTGGACCTCCATCCTGGCTGGTGGTTGCGCTATCGGTATCGAGCGCACCACCGCGCTGAATTGTCTCCTTGGCACACTTGGCATACGCGTCGTGGGCCGTGAAACCGGTACCGAATGATTCTATACCCATATTCCTCGTACCTCCATTGAAGATAGTGCCGCCTGGTGCCGCTTGGTTTCCGGTGGCCTGTGGAAGAGTTGTAAAGAATTTGCGGAGGCCGCGGTTTTCGGTCACTAACAGAGCGGGACCGGGACCCTACCAGGCCCGAGCGCCTCGACGAGTCTTGGCGCGGCAAGCAGGAAAGGGCTTGCGCCACAAAAACCGGCTTGTTTCGCTATAGTGAACCTTGATGAAGCGCTTCGCGCCCGCTATCGCCGCTGTAATACTCATCCCGGTCGGAGCCGTCACCGCGCTCCCGCTCGTGCGCTACCTCCAATCCGATCGGGAGATGCTCACGATGGACCAGGAGGCGCGTCGTCACGCGTCCGGGAGCTTCGTGAAGTTGTCCGATGGCGTGACGCACTACGAGCTCGGCGGGCCGGCTGCTGGTACTCCCGTGCTGCTGGTCCCGGGTTTTTCCACGCCCTACAACGTCTGGGATCCAACCTATGACGGCTTGACGAAGGCGGGCTTCCGCGTACTGCGCTACGAACTGTTCGGCCGCGGTTTCTCCGACCGGCCGGCAGCCCGGTACGACGCCGCCCTCTACGACCGGCAGATCCTGGAGTTGCTGGACGCGCTCGCTATATCACAAGTGGACATCGCCGGCGTCTCCATGGGCGGCCCCATCTCCGTGACCTTCGCCAACCGTCACCCGGAGCGTGTCCGGCGCGTTCTGCTGTTTGACCCCGGGTATTGGACCGGGATCTCGCTGCCCTTCGGCCTGCGTTTGCCGGTCCTGGGCACGTACAACATGGCCGTGGCCGTGGCGCCCGGCCTCGCCAAATCGCAGTGGCAGGACTTCCTGCATCCCGAACGTTACCCGCGCTACCTGGATCCCTACCTGGAGCAGATGCGCTACCGCGGCTTCCGGAGAGCGATCCTCGAAACCATGCGGAACTACCTGACCCAGGACGTCACGGCGGAGTTTCAGCGCCTGGGCAAGAGCGGCAAACCGGTGCTGCTGATCTGGGGCAAGTCCGACCAGGACGTCCCCATCGAGCTCAGCGCGGAGGTTCGCAAAGCCATCCCGCAAGCCGAGTTTCACCCCATCGATGACGCGGCGCACGTGCCGCAGTACGAACACCCTGAGGTCGTCAACCCCATCGTCACGGAATTCCTGACACGTGCAAACGCCGGGCCCGCGGAGGGCCGGGTTACTGGCGATGCCACCAAAGATTCATCGCACCCGTGATCCGGAACCCGTTGGCGGCATGCCCGCTCCCTCGCCCACCTTATCCCACGCAGTGACTCCCACCGGGAGCCTAGTTGCGGGAGCCTCAACCGGCTTTCCATTCGGGGACACTTTCACCCCGCCGGAACGGGCTGACGCCTGTTTTGGCGCCAAGCCATTCGATTTCCTTCTTGCGCCAACCTTCGATGACGCGGGAAATCGCGCCGTCGCGCCCGATCAGGAACACGGTCGGGACACTGGAGATGCCGAACGCATTGCTGGCCGCGAAACCGTTTTCTTCGTTGTCGAGCAGCGTGGGAAACGTCACGCCGAATTCCCGGTTGAATTCGCGGGTATCTTCGGCGTCGTTTTGCGAAATGCCGTAGATGGGCAACGTACCCGCCAGGTGGAGCCGCTCGAGGAACGGAAAGGTGAGTTGGCAGACCGGACACGTGACCTTGAAGAACGCCAGCAGCACCGGGCCGTTGGAGATGAGATCGTTCAGGGTTGCCCAGCCTCCGGCGAGACGCGGCAAACGAAATCCAGGAGCGCGTGAACCGGTATCGAGGAGGTTGTGCTGGTGTCGGGCAGCCATAGTTACCAGTTTACGATGAAGTTCACTAGGGCCTTCCTTCGGGAGCGCCCGTGGTGTTTTCGAGAGCAGCGAACCGGAGCCGGGACCGCCGCCAGCGTGGTCCTTTTCCCCTGGGAGTAGCGCGGACACGCCTGTCTCCCGGTGCCGCTGCTACTGAGACTCGTGGGCGCCTGGAACTTGCGACAACAGAAGTGACGCGCTACGCTGGCTTCGGGACCCAGGTTCCAGTTCCCGCGAGCGAAGGAGGCCATATGGGCAGCCGGAAGATCAAGCGCCGCGCGCCGAAGAGCAGGGTCGTGAAGATGAATGCCGAGAGTATGGCGATCATCGAGACTCAGATTCAGAAATTTCGGGAGAGGTTCGGGCGAGAGCCTGGGCCGAAGGATCCGATCTTCTTCGACCCCGAGGCCCTGACGCCACAGCCATTTCGTCTGGACGAGCTTTTGCAGGAGTCCACCGAAGCGATGGCCCAGGCCGGTATCCGGCCGGAAATCATTTACGCGCACCGCAAGACCGGCCTGATCATCACGGAAGACAACCTGGACAAGATCCCCAAGGACGCACTTGCGGAGTGGGAAGCGGCCATAGCGGAGTACTTCGAAACGGTCAAGGGAAAGATTCAGTAGTCCCCAGGCGCGGCTCGGCTGGGGCGGAGAGTCTCGAGACGTGAATCACAAGGCGTCGGCACTATGTGAGAACGGGCACACGGTTGAGTGGGGACGCTGTACGGCCCTGGTCAAGAAGTGGTTCGGACGCGCCAGGGCGTGCGGCTCGAAAGGCTTTGAGCAGCTTTACGACGATGGACGAACGGCCACCGTTTCATTCGACCAGGAGGCATGGAGCGCCGTGCGGTGTTTCGGCTGTAGAGGAATCTTCATGAGCAAGAACTGCCCAACCTGCGGGGTACGTGTGCCCGTGACCGCCTTTAAGAAGAAAGGGCTGTATGCGAAGTTGGGTTAGTCCGCGCCGCGACATGGCGGGCAGCGGTGCGTGAGCGGCCATGCTTTGCCGGCGACGCGAGTTCCTGATGTCGGCTCTATGTGCAACGGGCATGCCGCTCGGGGCGCAGAACCGCGCGACGACTATCGATGAGTCCGACGCGGGAAACGTCAAGTTGTGCCATCGCCTGGATGCCAGGACGGTTACGGACGATGATCTGCTTTTCTTGCAGCAGATCGGGCTGCGGTGGGTGAGGCTGGAGTTCAGCGCGGGCGAGGCCAGCTTCGACACTTTGCGGGCCGAGCAGCAGCGATATGCGCGCTTCGGGATGCGAATTTATTCCGGCGTGCACTCCGCGTATCGTTCGCTGAAGGTGCAGTTGGGGCAACCGGGGCGAGACCAGGACATCGAAACGTACCGCCGGTTTCTGCGGGATTTGGGGAAACTGGAAATCCCCGTCGCCTCATATGACTTCCACCCGGGGAACACCTATACGACCAACACCGTCCGGCGCCGCGGTTACACAGCGCGCGAGTTCGACCTGAACGATTTCCGCGCGAAGATCGAGAAGCAGCAGTTTGGCCGTGAGTATTCGGCGGACGATATTTGGGCGAACTATACCTACTTCATGAAGACTGTCCTGCCGGTGGCGGAAGAAGCCGGTGTGAAGCTCGCCCTGCATCCCGACGACCCGCCGCTGGCGAAGATGAACGGCGTCGCCAAGCTCTTCACCCACTACGACGGCTACCGGCGCGCGGAGTTGATCGCCGGCAACAGCCGCAACTGGGGACTCACGTTCTGCGTGGGTACGTGGTCGGAGGGCGGCAGCCAGATGGGCAAGAACGTTTTCGAGATGATCCAGGATTTCGGAGGCCGGGGAAAGATCTTCGAAGTGCATTTCCGAAACGTTACGGGGCCGCTGCCACACTTCGTCGAGACTTTTCCCGACGATGGCTATATGGATATGTACCAGGTAATGAAGGCGCTGCGGCAAGTCCGCTTCAGTGGCGCCGCGGAGCCGGACCATGTCCCCAGGCTGGCGGGCGATACGGGGCTGCTCCGCGCGGGCACGGCATACTGCATCGCCTACATGCGGGCCCTGCTGCGGCTGGCGAACCAGGAAGTGGGATAAAGGAACCGGCCGGGAGTAGCGGACATTATCCGCGCCGGGGAACCCGCGCTAGAGCTTTTCGAGGAACGCTCTGGTCCACCGGATGCTCGCCTCCACGTCCTCCAGTTCGCGGGCGACCGCGGCTTCCCTGGAAACCCGCGGCGGAGCGTCGTGGGGTGTACCCTTCTCCACCAGCGCCAGAAAACGCGCGAACTCCCAGGCCGGGGTCTTGCGGTAGGCGTCCCAAAACTTGGGGTCGCGATAGTTGTAGAACCGCGGCCCGGTCACGATCACCTCGAGCGACAGAGGACGGCCGGGGCACTTCGCGGCATACTCCCGGATGTAGTCTTCGATTCCGATGTTGCCTTCGCCCATGCGCATCCAGGCTACGGCGGCGCCCTGCGGTGTGTTCCACACGGCGGTGTCGCGGACATGGCTCGTGAGCACGTAAGGCACCAGCGTTTCCAGGGTCAGGTGGGGGTCTTCGATGGTCCACAGCGGGTTGCCCGAGTCCAGGCAGGAACCCACAAAATCCTTACCGGCCTCCTCGATCAGCAGCTTCACTTCCCGCGCCTGCATGTCGCCCGCGTGGTTTTCAATCGCCACCTTCAGCCCCGCATCCACGACACGTGATCGTACGTTGCGCAACACCTTAGCGGTGTTCTCGATGTGGGCCTCTAGCGGAATCGGTCCGGAGCGGTCGGCGCCGCTCCCCAGCACGCAGCGCACGATGGGCGAGCCTACAGTGCGCGCCGCCTGGATCATGCGCGTGAGCTGCTCTTCGGCCGTCCCTTCCGATTTCTTGAACAGCGCCGAGGTGGGGCAGATGGAGAGCATGCCGATCTCGACCTCGATGCCCAGACGCTCGGCGTACGCCCGCACCTGCTTGAGGTTCTCCTCTTCCAGGCCGCCGAGGAAGCGCACCTCGCTGAAGTGGACCACCTGGATGCCCCACTTCGCGGCGAAGTCGAGGTGCTGAATGGGCGTCCACCCCTGGGATCGCACGCTGAAGAGGTCGAGCCCGAACTTGACCTTGCCGGGGGCGGCCGGGGCACGCACTGCCCTGCAGGCGAGGGCCGCGGCGCCAGCCAGAAGCATCCTTCGGCGCGTCACGCGCTCTGTACCTCGGGGTGGATCCACGGCTTGCGGTAAGGCCTGCGCAACAGGCGGTTGGCCTCGTCGTCGCCGGCGATCGTGCCTCTCTGCGCGTCCCACGCCAGCGTCCGCCCCAGTTGCATGGAGAGATTGGCCAGAATGCAACACGACGAAGAGATGTAGCCCTCCTCGATATCGGAGACCGGCCGCCCGCGCGTGGCTATGTTGGCCAGCAGGTCCTTCATGTGACCGCGGATGGCGGGAGCCACGTGCTTCTCCAGGCGGGGCTCGGTCTTGTCTTCGGGGTACTGCTCCAACTCGTACGTGACGTCTTTGTGAATGGGCTGCGCGCCTCTCGCGGCCGGGATGAAATCGTAGCCCATGACTCCGGCTTTGAGCGTGCCCTGCGCGCCGTATAAGGTCGCGCCCCAAGGATAGTTTGGATCCACCGAAGGACCGAAGCGGCGATGCTGCCAGACGATGGTGAGATCGTCGTATTCGAACATGGCGGTCTGCGCGTCGGCGATGTTCGACTTCCCGCCCTTGAGGACCCGCAGCCCGCCGGAGGAAGAGATGCGCTTCGGCCAGCCCAGGCCCATGAACCATCGCACCATGTCCAACATGTGGATGCCCATGTCCCCGATGGTGCCGTTGCCGTACTCCATGAATTGCCGCCAATTGCGCTGGACCTCGGAGCTGTAGGGCATCATAGGCGCAGGTCCCACCCAGAACTCCCAGTCGAGGGTCTCGGGCACGGGCGCGGGCTGCGGCATGCTGGCGCGGCCACCGCCATAGGAGTAAATCTCGACCAGCCCGATGGCGCCGAGTTTGCCCTCCTTGACCAGGTTGCGGGCTTCGATGAGATGCGGCGTGCTGCGGCGCTGCATGCCGACTTGCACCACGCGCTGATGTTTGCGGGCCGCGGCGAGCATCGCCTGGCCCTCGACAACATCCACGCTGATGGGCTTCTGCACATAAATATCGACGCCGGCCTTGGCGGCCTCGATCATCGGCAGGGCATGCCAGTGATCCGGAGTGGCGATTTCGACCATGTCCAGATCGCCCTGCTTGAGCATCTCCCGGTAGTCCGTGAACAGCCGCGGCTTCTTCTTCGAAGCCTGCCGCTCGACAGCCCAACTCGCGGCCTCCTCGAGATTCTTGCGATCGACATCGCACAGCGAGACGATCTCCACCGGTGCCACCTGGACCAAACGGAACAGGTCGGACTTGCCGTACCATCCGCAACCGATGAGTCCTACGCGCTTGGGAGGCTGGTCGGCAGCCTCGACGCCATAACGGCGGGCGAGCGACACCGCCAGCCCGGCGACACTAGTTTGAACAAACCGACGACGATCCATAGCTCCCCTCACATCCTTGAGCGCTGGACTTGCGCCCGAATCTCCGGGTCCAGTTTACCTGATTTCCGCAAGGCCGGAGAGGGCTACCACGTGGGGGGCTTCAGCGAACCGGGATGTGCCGGCTCCCGGGCTGGTGGAAGGGGAGCGGGTTTTGGCGGGCCTTTTGGGGGGCGGGAGAGGGTGGAGCGGAAGTTGACGAAACGAACTGGCGGGATGGGCTAACAGGCTTGGTTTCAACTGGTTGGGTGGCCCCGACGGGGGTAGGTAGGGGTTGGGAATGGGGCTTTCCGGGGAGACCTCGGGGGCAGGAGGGGTGTCTAGGTCGAGCGGGAGTGCCTGGAGGCGTTCGAGCTCGTGGAGGGCGTCGCGGTAGTTGCGCTGGGTGGAATTGACCAGGCGTTGGAGGCGGGTGAGGGTGCGGTCGCAGTTGTGGAAAGCGTGGCCGAGAGGGGCGTTGCGGTTGAGCTGGTAGCCGCGCTCTGTTTGGTCCAGACCTGGGCTTCGGCGGCGGCGAGGCGGCGGAGGGTCCAGGTGGAGCAGACCAGGATATCGACCTGTTCGCGCTGCTCCGGGACTGCGGGGCGATAGCGCTGGAAGTACTCTTGGAGGAGGGTGGCGAGTTGGGCGGGATCTTCGCCGAGAATGATTATGGACTTGGAGTAGATGCCGGATTTCAGAGCATTCATGCTGGAACGGGCCTTGCCCGCAGCGGAGCGTGGGCCCGTGGAGCGGTTGGGATGGGCGCGATCGGCGCCGGGTTGCGGGGGAGTCATCATAAAAATAGAAAAGGCCGGGACTCCCCGGACGATGTCAGTCGGGGGAGGCCGGCCTGTGGTTGGTTAGGATATGCTACCTGATTTTATGGTGGCACACGAGGATGGGGCCAGGGACTATTTGAGGCCGTAAAGTCTTGAAAGGAGAGAGACGAATTATTCCCGAGTTTGTCACCACCTACTTCTGCCTGGGGCGAAGCGCAGATGCGCGTCCAGGCTCAGAAT
>JAIQFL010000189.1 GCA_020073365.1 Terriglobia bacterium
ATCAGAACAGGAAGGAGCGATTTGATCTTCGAAACCCGCCTGCCGGCGGACGAAGGGGAGGACTGGAATCAGGTTTTGCAGAATGCCCGAACTGGATCAAACTGGCCTTGCCAAACAGCCAGCCGGTAAGGTAAAACAGGTCTGTCCAGGATGATGGTCCGTTGGCCGGTTTTGAAGTGACCCTCTATGGCCGGTTTTGAAGTGACCCCCGAGGCATCAGAGACTCCTCTTCGAGGACCAAGATCGTTTTCATACGTCACTCGTCACAGAGGTGTGACCGCTTCCTGTCGGAGGAGGAACAGGAGATGAAGATCACGGCCAGGTTTGAACCTTTGAGAGAGAACGAACGTTACGACCTCGCTGCCCGGATGACGCCTCTGCCAGTCGGGGAAGGTCTTGATATTGCCTTGACGTCGCCGTCCTCAAATCTTCGGAACGCTTCCTCCGCCGTCGATGCACGATCCCAGTACGCATCGCCCCGCTGTCACTCAAGGCATCAGTCTCGTTTGCCGCGCTCTGAAGACGGGTGTCGAGAACGTACTCTCAGTTTGATCACCCCGGAATTCATCGAGTTGGCACAGACTGCCCGAAGCAGATCTTCTTCCGGTGACCCATTACAAAAGCATCTCGACAGCCAGAATTTATAAGCGAGTGCCGCATTGTCGTCCGCGGCGGGCGTTGTGGTGCTACGCTTCAACATGACGCAACTCCAATCTCCAGGCTCAAATGTTCTCATTCATTGAACATGGGCGTGACCTCATCTCGGAGGGATAGGAGATGAGATCACGCCCACACATGGGTCAGGCAATATTACCACGTTCCCCAACCCGAAGAGGCGGCAACCGAGCAGCGATCTCGACGACTTTGGTATTTCCCTCGGCCCACCTGATGTACTGGGCAAAGTGCCCAAGCAACATTGAGAAGTTGATTGGCAGGCCCACAGTTGCCACAGAGCCTCTGTGCCCCTGGTGCGCCTGAATGCGGCGAAGCTGGTCAAAAGCCTCTCGACACAACCTCAAATGCCCGGCTGTTTGCTCCGGTGCCAAGACAAAAGCCCTCCCTCTTGGTACGTAATATAGCCCTCTCGCCTTCCGAGCGGTGGGGTTAGCGCTGGCGTCTCACTTTGGTTCGATTTCAAGTTCGACAAGAAATGAGAACTGCTTCGCGAAGACGCATCCCTCCATTGCAAAGTGAGCAAACGCTCCAGGCAGGGGAAGAGACGTAGTTCATCCTCTTCGGCGAGGTGAAGGCATCAACAGATTTTGCAATTGTAGAGATTCTAGGATAGAACCGTACGTAAGTCAAGGGAAATGTCAATCGGATATTTGACTGAGATTCCACGAATGAACGTGCGTTATTCATCGGCGACACAGGTTTTTGGACTATTATCCCCATGCCGCGGATTGCCATCTCTGTACCTCAGCCGACCCGGCTGCTACCGCTCATGAAAGTTCTCGCACTCAAGACTTCAGATGGCGGTGTTCCGATCAACCCACTGATGGTGTTCAATAAAATTCCGGGCGTAAAGGGCTTCAAGAGGATGCAGACTGAATCGGATCCGAGTCTAAGGAGGTGGCGGGAATCCCGAATGGTCCACGCATGTGTCGGATAGCCGGAAGTCAGAATCACTCCCAGGTCCGGAAGTTCCGCCCGAAGCAGCAGCGCCACTTGTACCCCGGAAATTGCGGGCAAGCTCACATCGGCAATGAGCAGGTCGATCTGACGGTCGTTGTTTTTGAACTGCCGGATCGCTTCTTCGGCGTCGGCGGCTTCCAAAATGGTGTATCCATACCGCCTGAGGACACGATTCATGAGGTTCATGAGCGAAGGTTCGTCTTCCAAAACGAGAATAGTTTTCACGACAACACTCCCTTCCATGGAGGCCGGCGGGGCACGGACCACTCCACACAGAACTACGTTCCCGGGCTCAAATAAAACCGCGGGCGGCGATGAGGATTGTCCGCATGCTGCCCGCGTTCCCCCGTTTCATTTTCAAGACTCGAATGCAAATTCGATTCGCCCATCATGCGCTTTTCAGCACATTACTGTCTACTAGGTCCATGCCTACTAGGTGGCGACCTAGTAGATCTAGTAGTTCTAAACGCGGTACAAATATCGGAATAGTCTTAGAAACCGCTGGAAATCGATCCCCGACCCGTTCGATTGGGGTTGGAGGGAGGGTTCTGTTTGAGTCTGTCACCGCAACCTGTTTGCGAACCCGGGCTACCCGAGGCGGTCTTGTCGGTCAGCCCCTTCGAGGAAGATCAACGCGACCTCCGGGCCATCCTCTCGGACTGGCCCGCGCCAATCGAGTCGGTGCATACCATGGAAGAGACATTACGATGTCTGTCCCGCGGTCCTACTCCATTGATACTGTGCGAGCGAGACCTCCCCGACGGGAACTGGAAGCTACTGTTCCAGCAGACCGAGGCGCTGCCCCGACCGCCCCGGTTCATTGTTTCATCGCGCCTCGCGGACGACTATCTTTGGGTGGAGGTCTTGAATCTGGGTGGTCAGGATGTGTTGCAGACGCCCTTCGTGGCTCGCGAAGTCCGTCATGCAGTCGAATGCGCATGGGACACCTGGCAGCAACTGTGGGCGCCTAAGAGTGTGCGGCGTCCACCAAAACGCATTGCCAACTCCGCCGCGATGCGGTGCCCGGATGGCGCGACCGAACCGTGGCCCCAACTGGTTCCGGGGGAATGGCCGGACCCGGTCGAACGCCTGATTGGACGGAAGCGCGCCTACTGACAAACCCGGTAGCCGAAAGGATATCCTGTGGACTTATACCGAGTCATTGTTGAACTTCGCGCCCAGCTCGAGTTGATTGACGACGCGATTCTTTCGTTCGAGCGGCTGGCTTCGGCGAATCATCCAACACGGGAGAAACCACCGGCGCTGCAGTCGGCGGGTCGAGCCAAAGAATCAGGAATGGTACCGCCGGAGACCACCCAGGCTGAGCCCCAAGTCGCGATGGGCGCCGGCTCGGAATGACTCTGAGAGTTTCGAGATCCGGAGATGATCATTGCGATCGATCAGTCGCCCCTTTGGAGGGCACAGCACGCCGGGAAGGAAGACTTGTCCCGGCTCCTGGAGGCATTGTTCCGTTCCCGCCGCGGACTGCGGCCCCCTGCCCATCTGGAGATTGTCCTCCTCGCGCGCGCGTTGGAATGCTCCGAGGCGACCATCGAGCAACAATACGCCCAGTCTCGCATACCAAAGCTGCCCGCCGGGTGCGCCGGGGATACCATCGCAACCCCGGCTCGCGGGTGTGGCAGCACGGGGCTCCTGCTCATGCACGGCAGGTCTCACTAGAGCACCTGCATCCCCGAAGTTGATGCGAACGAGTCAAGCTTCACCAGGACGCGGAGACGCAGAGACCGCGCGGAGGAGGTCGATTTCTCCAGCTTCTCTCTGCCGACTCGGCGGCCAAGCCTCCGCGTCCTGGGTTCTTGCCGGTCTGCGTCGGAACTCCGCCAGCCTATTCCCCGACCAGGCCGGCTTGGATGGCCCACCGGATGAGCTCGGCAACGGTGTGCACCCCGAGCTTGTTCATGATCCGGCCGCGATGAAATTCCACCGTCTTCACCGAGACTCTCAGGATGGTCGCAATTTCCTTGTTCCCGCGGCCCTCCGCAATCAGTTGCAGCACTTCCCTTTGGCGTTCCGTCAATTGGACCGAAGCGCGGCCGTGACCGAGCCCCGGGATCCGCACACCGTCCAGAATTCCGCGTTCCAACGAGGGAGCCACGTAGATCTGTCCTTTGAGAACCTTTTGGATCGCAGTCCTCAGTTCTTCCACCGCGGAAGACTTCAGGACGTACCCCGAGCCGCCTGCGTCGAGGGCTTCGCGGAGATATACCGGGCTGGCATGCATGCTGAGGAACAGGAGCTTGGCCTGCGGCCACACCTTCTTGATCTGCCGGGCGGCGTCGATGCCGTTCAGCAGGGGCATGGTCACGTCCAGAATAACGAGGTCCGGTTTCAGCCGCCCGGTGGCCTCCACCAGCGACCTGCCGTCGCCCACCTGCCCCACCAAATCGTAATGCGGTTCCAGCAAGCTCCGGATTCCGGCCAGAATGAAGGAATGGTCGTCGGCGAGCAGGATTCGGGCACGCTTGTTCAATGTGCCTCCAATGGTAGTTCCGCGGTAACCTCCGTCCCCTGCCCGAGTTGCGACGAGATCCCAAATACTCCACGCAGCAACCCCACTCGCTCCTTCATACTGAGAAGGCCCATTCCGACGATGGTTCCAGGCGACTGAGTCCTGAAGCCAATGCCTCGGTCCTTCACCGAGAGGCTGATCCGGTCCGCCGTTCCGGCCAACGTGACGAAGACCGATTTGGCGCGGGCGTGTTTGGAGATATTGCTCAAGCTTTCCTGCGTCACCTTGTACAGGCAGGAAGCAATTTCCCGTTTCAGCTCCTTAGGCACGTCCCGGCTCACAAACTCCACCTCGAGGCCCTCCCGCCGGGCGAAATCCTCGCAGTAGGATCGCAGTGCCGCAACCAGGCCCAGGTCGTCGAGCTCCGAAGGGTGTAACTGATGGGCGATATGACGGGTCACTTCGGCCGCGTGGACCACGCGCCTCTGCAGCGCCCGCAGGCCCTCCTTGAGCAGTGCGGCGGATACGGGGCGCTCTGCCACCAAGCTGCCGAGGTCCATGGCCAGCCCAGCCAGCCGCTGGGTTAAGTCGTCGTGCAGTTCCCTGGAAATCCGCCAGCGCTCTTCTTCCTGAGCCGTGGCCAGCCTCGCCGAAAGGGTTTGCCTTTCCTGCTCCGCCAGTTTCCTCTCGGTAATGTCGACGGAAACCCCCGCGATCAGGGCGGGGGCGTTATCCCTGCCCGGGATCGGGAACTTGACGGTCTGGTAGTGGCGAACCTCGTTTCCGCTCCTGCGCGCATCCTCCGATATCAGGGCGCGGCCGGTCTCGATGACGTGTTGATCCTCCTCCCGCAGCTTTGGAGCGAGGGCCGGCCAGTATTCGTCGTCCGAAGCGCCCAAGTGGAGTCCCGGGGCGCGCCCGCTGGCTTTCGTGAAACCGGGGCTGACGTAGACATAACGGCCATCCAGATCCTTCATAAACGCGGCGGCCGGCAGATTTTCCATGAACAGAGAAAAGCGCGCCTCGCTCTCTTCGAGCGCTTCCTCGGCTTTCTGTCGTTCGGTGAGGTCGGTGATGAAGTCGATGGAGATGGTCCCGTCTCTGGTGTGAATCTGGTTCAGGGTGGTGGCGACGGGAAACTCCGTGCCATCCTTGCGCAACCCTCTCAGCCGCGGGCCGGGGCCCATTTCCCGGGGCTGGGACCGGGGATCCGCGAGGTAGGCGGCGCGATGCGCCCGGTGAGCTTTCCGAGAGGGTTCCGGAAGCAAGCTTTCCAGGGGCATCTCCAGCAACTCTTCCCGGCTATAACCGAACATGGTTTCCGCCATGCGATTGGCCATCACGATCCGGCCATCCCCTCCCACGGACAGGATGGCTTGGGATGCCGCGTCCTGAATGGTCAATTCCCGTTGCCGGGCCATCTCCTCGGCGTGGGCGCGTTCCGTAACGTCCTCGATCGCCAGGAGGATGGCCAGGGCGCCCTTGGATTCCCGATAGACCTGGCGCGCGTTGAGAACCATTTTCCGGTAACCGATCGAGGGGAAGTCGTGGGCCACGTCGAAGTTCTCCACGCGGCTGTCGCGAGGCAGCATCTCTTCCAGCAAAGTGCGCAACTGCGGGATGTTCCATTGGCCGTCGCCCAGGTCGAAGAAGATTCGCCCTTCCGTTTCGGCCTGCCCAACCTGGAAGGTTTCATAGAAGGCATGCGTGGCTTTCAAAACCCGAAGCTCGGAATTCAGAACCAACAGGGGTTCTCGAACCGTTTCCACAATGGCCTCCGCAAAGTCGCGGGCTTCTCGAGCCTCGTCCAGGCTGCGCCGCACCGTGTCGATGTCGAGAAGCGCCATCAGGATGCCGTCGATCTTCTGCTCGGCGGCCTGGTAGGGCCGCATTCGCAGGCAGTACCAGCGGCCTTGGCGGTCGCGTACTTCCCGCTCCACGATCTGGCGTTGCCCGATCACCTCACGGATCAGCTCGTCCCAATTCGTGACGTCCAGACGCGAAGCGATGTCGGTGAAAGGACGGCCGACGTCGGCAGCAATCAGACTGAATACTTCTTCCGCCGCGGGGGTGAAGCGGCGGATACGCAGGCCGCCATCCAGAATGACGATCGGAATGTCCACGCCGATGAGCAGGTTGCTCAGGTCGTTGGTCAACTGGCTCAGCTCGCCATTACGGCTTTGCAGCTCGTCGTTCAGCGTGATCAGTTCTTCATTGGAGGACTGCAGCTCTTCCTTGGCCGTCTCGAGCTCCTCGTTGGTACTCTGGAGCTCCTCGCTGCTGGAGAGGGTCTCTTCATTGATCGCATTCATCTCCTCCTTGGCGGACTCATAATCCTCCATCATGGCTCTGAGCTGATCGCGGGTGGAGGTGAGATCGCGTTCCAGACGGGCGATCTCACTGGCGGCCCGGCCTTTCCCTTCTGAAGGAGCCGCTTCCGGCCGCGCGGCCGCGGGTGCCCGGTGACCAGCCCTCGCCTGAAAGACCACCAGATAGTCGGACTCACTGGGATGCCGTCCTTTCACGGGCACTACCTGAAGATCCATCATCCTCGCGACACCATCCTGTTTGAACGGAACGCCCTCTTTGTGGACGGCGCCGCCGGTCTTCTTCGCCCTGTAAATCGCGGTGCGGAGATCCACCAGGAGCTCCGGCCGCACCATGCGCAGCAGGTGAAAGCTCGGATCTCCGGCAGCCGGCGCCAGATAAGGGCTGGTGTCCCCGTGAAAATGAACGATATAGAGGTCGGGGTCCACAACCAGCGCCGCGGGCGCGTATTGCTCCAGAAGTACGCGTTCGGCTTCACGCCACACGTCAAACGCTCTGGGGGCGGCGGCGCCCACCATCTGTGCCTGGTCTGCCCGCGCGGCTTCCGGGACTGCAGCGCCGGGTTGCGGCCGCCCGGCACCCGGTTTGCGAGAGTAGATCTTGTTCTTGCGGTCCTCAACGGAAAACAGGTCGGTGTGCGCACTGAGGCCCTCGGATTTACCGAGAAAGAGGTAGCCGGCCGGTTTGAGAGCGTAGTGCAGAGTCTCCAGGACTCTCTTCTGCAAGACCGGACCCATGTAGATCAACACGTTCCTGCAACTGATGAGGTCCAGTCTCGAAAATGGCGGATCCCTGGTGAGGTCGTGCCGCGCAAAGACGCAAGTCTCCCTGACCGCCTTGGCGATCTGGTAGCCGCCTTCCATCTTGACGAAGAAGCGTGTTCGGCGCTCCGGCGAGACTTGGGTCATGGCGGATTCAGAGTAGATTCCGGCACGGGCTTGCTCGACCGCCCGGTCGCTGACGTCGGTGCCGAAAATCTGGATGCCGGTCTGACTCGTCTTCTTGCCGAACTCCTCCAGCAGAATCATGGCAATTGAGTAAGCCTCCTCTCCGCTGGAGCAACCCGGCACCCACACGCGAAGCGCCTGTCCCGGCGGTCGCCTCGCCAGTATCCTGGCAAAAACAGCCCGCAAAGCCTGCAGCGCTTCCGGATCCCGAAAGAAGCCGGTAACGTGAATTAAGGTGTCCTCGCACAAGGCATGCAGTTCGGCGCGATCCTGCCGCAGAAGCGCAAGGTAATCATCCAAGCCCTCTACTTTTTTCAGGAGCAGCCGCCGGGCGATGCGGCGCCGGATGGTAGCAGGCTTGTACAACTCGAAATCCACCCCGGTGGCGGTCCGCATCACGGCACAGATCCGGCGAATGGCCTCATCGCTGTCTCCGGGTGCCATCGGTGGTTCGCCAAGCTCCTGGAAGGTCCGAATGTAAGGATGACGGCCCATTCGGGTGAGTTCGGCGGCGATGTCTTCCGGCGGCAGGACAAAGTCGACACAACCTGCCGCCAGGGCGCTCAAGGGCATGCCCGAATAGCGGGCCGACTTTTCGTCCTGGGCGAAGGTGATGCCACCCTCGGCTTTGATGGCCTCCAGGCCTTGGGTGCCGTCGGAAGCCAGCCCGGAGAGCACGATCCCGATGGCTCCTCTCCGCAGGTCCGCGGCCAGCGCACAAAAGAAGTCGTCAATGGGAAGATTCCTGCCGGAGCCCTCTGGCCGGGAAGTGAGCCTCAGAGCCCCTTTGGAAATCGTCATGCCCCGGTTGGGCGGAATCACGTAGACATGGTTCGGCTGCACCACCACTCCGTCGCCGACTTCCTGCACCGGCATGGCAGTGGTCTTGGCGAGCAGTTTGGGCAGGATACTCTCGTGCGAGGGGTCCATGTGTTGAACCAGCACAAAGGCGATTCCGGTATCGGCGGGCAAGGCTCTGAGTAGAGAGGTGAAGGCCTCCAGGCCGCCGGCGGAGGCCCCCACGCCGGCCACCGGGAAAGCAGCGCGCTGCGGTGGAGACTCGGATCCGGCTGGAGCGGCGGCGGACTTCGGTGCGATTGGCGCCTTGGGTCCCGCTACCGGCGTCGCTGCGGCCAGCCGGCTGGAGCGGGCTTTAACAGCCACGGGCCTCCCTTTCGGGCGATTTGCCGCGGGAGCTCTGGGCGGGCGGGGTCCGGGTTTCTTAGCCATGGTGCGTCTCCAGGTGTTTCTTTCGAAGGTACCAAAGATTCCCGCGGCGGAGTGCCCCGGTGTAAACTGGACCGAGGGCTTGGAACCCATGATTCCGCGTAAATCAGTGGGCCGCCTACCTACACCGGTCAAAGGCCGGTTCTTCACACTGGTCTGGAGGATCGAGCCTTCAGTTCATTGAACACAGCCCGCCAATTCTCCGGAGGAGCCTGACACGTTGCGCATGGACATGCTCCCAAATTCGGTTGTGAGTGGTCGGTTCTCTGGGATCTGGCTGAATCGCCTGACGAGAGTGCACGGCAACTGGCAGGGAGCTTGCAGAATCTCATCTCAGAATTCTCTCGAGGCGATCGGACCATCGAATCGCTTCACGGGGAGTTGGCGAAGGCGGTCTACCCTCTTGCCTCATAGGGTGTCTGCGCCGGCGCGTCGTTGCCAGCCTTGGGCGTGAGTGACATCGGTCCCCCCAGCATACTCCGGCGGCAGCGGGTTATTCAAATCCAACAGGCAAGCGCTGCAAGCTTGAGCAAGGTGGGGCATGCTCTGGCGCTTTGGCCAGCATCAGCCTGCCCTGGAATCACACCTCCTGTAACCGGCGGGTACAGCCTGCCGCTCCCCCTACCGGAACAGCGCTTCCGCCCCCCGCTGGAGGGCCGCCGCGCCCGCCATTCCGGTAAGAGCGGAGAGGAATGCGGGGGCTGCTCCCCGGCGTTTCCATTCCTCGTGGACCGCGTGGAAGCCCAGGTAGAACAGCCAGCCCGCCGCAATGCCCAAAGGGTACGTGATCCACACCGTGCCCAGATGGGGGGCCATGAGGAGGCCGAGTACGCCACCCACGAGCGTGGTCCCCTCGGCCAGCACACACCACGCCATGGCTGCGGCCCGCGACTTCACCGACGCGCGCAGAATCCCTCCCAGGGCAATCCCTTCCGGCACTTTGTGGAGGGCCACGGCTAAGGGAACCGCCACGCGCAGACCGAGGGGGACGTGCAGTTGCACGGTCGCAATGCTCCAACCATCGAGGAAACTGTGCAGCGCCGCCGCCAGGATGAGCGGACCGGCAAAGCCATGCAGCTCGGTTGCGCAGGCACTGTGGTCGTGATCGTGAGCACAAGTGGGGCAGACCGGATAGGCATACCGGTTGAGCACCAGCAGCAACCCGTAACCGGCGGCGAACAGCACGAGGCTGACTGTCCAGCCCAGCTCCACCGCCAGCTCCGGCACCAGGCCGAACAGCGCTACCCCCAGCAGCACGCCGGCGCTGAAGGGAATCACCACCTGCGCGCGCCGGCGCATCCCGGTAAGCCACAGCCCCAGAACCGCGCCAGCCAAGCCAACGGCAGTAGCCAGCGCAGGTGCAGCAATCCCCGAGGACTCCGGCAGATGGTAGAACAAGCCTCTACTGTAGCAGCGGGGCGGGGTTAGCGGGCTTCCCCCACGGACTGACTGAAGATCGGTGTGTTACCATTCAAGTGGACTCCGCGCCGGCTGCGGAGGCACGTCTTTTTCCTGAATCAGCCACGTTTCATAAATGAATTTACGCTCACTTTTCAGTCTTTTTTCCTCGGACCTCGCCATCGATCTGGGTACGGCCAACACCCTCGTCTATGCCAAGGGCAAGGGCATTGTGGTCAACGAGCCATCCATCGTCGCCATCAACAAGAACACCGGTGAAGTCGAAGCAGTCGGCAAGGAAGCCAAGGAAATGCTGGGGCGCACCCCCGGCAACATCGTGGCCATCAAGCCCATGAAGGACGGTGTCATCGCCGATTTCAAAGTCACCGAGCGCATGCTGAATTACTTCATTCAGAAGGCCCACGGGCGGAAGATGCTGGTCCATCCGCGCATCGTGATCGGGGTGCCGAGCGAGATCACGCAGGTGGAAAAGCGCGCGGTCATGGATTCGGCGTACCGCGCCAAGGCCAGCGAAGTACACCTGGTGGAACAGGCCATGGTGGCCGCCATCGGGGCCGGGTTGCCCATTACGGAGCCTTCGGGAAACATGGTGGTGGATATCGGCGGCGGCACTACCGACGTGGCAGTGATCTCGCTGTCCGGCATTGTTTACTCGCGCTCGGTGCGTGTGGCCGGCAACGAGATGGATGACGCCGTGATGCAGTACCTCAAGCGCAAGTACAACCTGCTGATCGGGGAGCGCACCGCGGAGGCGATCAAAATGGAGGTCGGCTCGGCTTTCCCCCTGGACAAGCCGCTCACCATGGAGATCAAGGGGCGCAACCTCATCGAAGGCGTGCCGCGCACCCTTACGATCAACGACAGCGAGATCCGCGAGTCGCTTTCGGAATGCGTGGCGACCATCGTGAACGCGATTCGCGTAGCCCTGGAGCGGACGCCTCCCGAGTTGAGCGCCGACATCAGCGACCGCGGCATCGTTCTCACCGGCGGCGGCGCGCTGTTGAAGAATCTGGATAAGCGCATCCGGGAAGAGACGGGGCTGCCGGTTTCGATCGCGGACGACCCGCTGGCTTCCGTGGTGCTGGGCACCGGACGCATGCTCAGCGATTTCCGGCTGCTCCGCAAGATTTCGATAGACTAGAGACGAAGGTGGTGCAGGTTTTCAAGCCGTTCGACAGGCGGATCGAAGGTCTGCTCTACCTTAAGGGACCATGGAAGGGTTTCTCAACCGGTACCGGAGCATCACAGTCCTGCTGCTGGTGATCTTCGCGCAGCTCATCCTGATTGCTGTTCGAGTCAAGAACAAGCAAGACGTGCGGCTGATCCGCGTGTGGTCGGTCACAGCGGTTTCCCCCGCGGCGCGGCTACTGGAAGGCCTGCGGGGCGGCAGCATAGGGTTCATCCGCAACTACATCATGCTGCACGATGCCGACGCCGAGAACCGGCGTCTGCGCGCGGAAAACGGCCGTCTGAAACTGGACAACATCTTCCTGAAAAACGAGCTGAACCGGGCGGACCGCGCCCAGGCGCTCGAAATGTTTCAGGCGCACACGGCCTCCAAGATGGTTGCGGCGACGATCATCATGATGGGCGCCGGATCCAACTCCAAAGAGGTGTTTGTGGACCGCGGCTCGGCGGCGGGCGTGATGCGCGGGATGGCGGTGGTGACACCGGACGGCATCGTGGGCATCGTGAGAGCGGCTTATCCGACTGCGTCGGAGGTACTGTTGATCACGGACCCGGATTTCGCGGCGGGCGTGATCTCGCAGAAGACCCAGGTGCGCGGCACGCTCAAAGGCGACGGCACACCGATGTGCAAGGTGGACTACGTGTCGTCCGAGGACAAGCTGGAGCGCGGCGATTGGTTCTACACCTCCGGCGACGACCGCATTTTCCCGAGCGGGTTCCCCGTGGGAGTGGTGATGTCGCTTCGCCCAGGGCAGCCGTTTCAGGAGATCCTGGTGAAACCCGCCGGGCTCGAGCGCGGGCTGGAGGACGTGCTGATTCTGACCGAGGCGGTGCATCAGGACATTCCGGATACGCCCGTGACCAACCAGCCGATTTTCCTGGCGCCCCCGCCGCCCAATGCGAATCCGCCGGTCACGGACCTCCAACCCGCCGCCCCGGGGACCGAGGCCGATAAGCTGCGCGCCCTGTACAAGTCGGTGGGAGAAGCGCAGAATCACACCTTCGGTGAAGGGCTACCC
This sequence comes from Terriglobia bacterium, assembly GCA_020073365.1. Lineage (GTDB taxonomy): Bacteria > Acidobacteriota > Terriglobia > Bryobacterales > Bryobacteraceae > JAIQFL01. The sequence goes on from JAIQFL010000189.1 coordinate 12,234, forward strand.
GGATCGAAACCGCCGGACTTCAGCAAACTGCCTGTGGGACCGGGAGCCGGGGCGGGGGGCCAAAACGCAGGGGCCGGGGGCCAGGGGCCAGGGGCCGGGGGGCAGAATGCAGGGGTTGGGAGTCAACCCGCGCCCGCGCCCCCAGCGGCCAGGGAACAGGGGCCCGCAGCCACGACGGGGACCGGCGGCCAGCCCCCGGTAGGAGGAACTGCTCCCGCGAAACGGCCAGAACCCGCCAAGAAGCAGGAACCCCAGCCCCTGGCCCCTGGCCCCCGGCCCCCGGCCTCGGGCCCCCAACCCCCTGCCGTCCGGCGCACGAATCAGGTCGCGGGCGCTCCGGGAGGCCCGCCACACCAATGAGTTATTCGAGCGGGCGCATCCTTCTCAGCAGCCAGCGCGAAGGTCAGGTTTCACGGTTTCGCGCGTGGGTCATTGTGGCGGTACCGCTGGCGGCCATCCTGTTTCAGGTTTATGTGCCGCTGTTTTTCCAGTTTCTGAGCTTTCTGGAAATGCCGCTGCTCGTGGTCATGTACTTCGCGCTGATGCGGCGGAACCAGGTCAGCGCGCTCCTGCTGGGCGCGCTGGTGGGCCTGGCGCAGGATTCGCTCTCCAAGAACCCCCTCGGTGTATTCGGCATCGTGAACACGCTGGTGGGCTATTTCGCGGCTTCCGTGGGGATGCGTCTCGACGTGGACCAGGGCGTCATCCGGCTGCTGCTCTCGTTCTTCTTCTACCTGTTTCACCAGTTGATGTACTGGGTGCTGGTGCGCGCACTCCTCGGCCAGCAACTGGCGTTCGAAGTCCAGAAGACGCTGATGCTCGCGCTGCTGAATGCCGTAGTGGGTGTTTCGTTATTTCACTTTCTGGACAAGCTGCGGGAGCGGGTGTGAGCGGGGCGCGGGCGCTGGCGGTCTCCTGCCGGCCGAAGCAGTGGATCAAGAACGGGCTCGTCTTTGTCCCCCTGATCTCCTCGGCGAGCTTGGCTTCCGCCGGGGCCGCGCGGCACAGCGCCATGGCGGCCGCCGCATTTACGCTGCTGGCCAGCGCGGTGTATCTGCTCAACGACATTACCGATCGCGACTACGACCGCGCGCATCCCACGAAGAAAATGCGTCCCATTGCGGCGGGCGCTCTATCCGTGCGAAGCGCCGCCTTCGCCAGCATGGGGTTCGCCGGAGCGGCCTTCTGGCTCGCCGCGGTTTTGGGTGGCAAGGTTTTGCTGGTGCTGGGGCTCTACGCGCTGTCGAACGTCGGGTACTCGCTGGGTCTGCGCAAGGAACCGGTGCTGGATGTGCTCCTGGTCTCCGCCGGGTTCGTGATGCGGCCGGTGGCGGGCGCTTATGCGATTCCGGTGCGCGTGTCCGCCTGGCTGTTCGTGGTTTCGCTGCTGCTCTCGCTTTCGCTCGCGCTGCTCAAACGGCGCGCGGAACTGGTGGGCCTGGAGGACCAGGCGGTCAGCCACCGCCCGGCCCTCGGCGGTTATAGCGTGCGGTTTCTCGATCAGCTCATTTCCATCGTCACCGGCGCGGGAATCATGAGTTATGCCCTCTATACCTTCCAGTCGGAGCACAGTGAAGCGCTGGTGGCGACCCTCCCGCTGTTCCTGTACGGCGTGTTCCGCTATCTTTACCTGGTCTACGAGCGCGCGGCGGGCGCCAGCCCGGAGGAGATTTTTCTGAAGGACCGGGCGCTCCAGATCGATGCGGCGCTATACCTGGCTGCCGTGGTAGCAATTCTCATGTCGAAGTATTGAGCCATGAACGCGGGCGCGATCCTTCTCGCCATTGTGAGATTCGCGTGTTGGGAGGCAGCGCTGCTTGCCGCCAGCATCCGATTGGCGCGGCTGATCGGCTGGCGCGACGATCGCCGGACGGCCGAGCTGTGGTTAGCTGTGCTGGCGATCCAGTTGACGCTGGAGTCGTCGTTCGCCGCGATCTTCTCCTTCGCCGGCGTGAACTCCCAGCCGACATACTGGGTCGCCGCGGGCGTTTGTCTGCTGGTGGGGATTGTGGGGCAGGTCAACGACCTACCCAGGTTTGTGAAGCGCTCTGGCTCTGGCGGTCCGCCAACGGCGGATCAGCCATCGGGAGGGCAGGTCGGTGACCTGCCCCACAAGCTGCTCTACGCCCTCATCGCGGCCTTGGTTGCGCCCCTGGTCCTAGTCTCCTTCAAACCCGTCGAAGAAATCGATTCCATCAACTACCTGCACTACCTGATCGAGTGGCTGGCCAATCGCGCCACCCCGTACACGTTCGCCACCAATTACGTCGCGTTCTGGGAGCTCTCGTTCGCGCCGGCGTGGATGGTCACCCGCGTGGACCTGTTTTTTCCGCTCCTCGCACTGAAGGCCGTTCTGCTGATGGTACTCGGGCTGTGGCTGGTAGGGAGAGAACTGGGCGTGCCACGCGGGCTGCTCCTCGGGACCGTCTTTGGATGCGTCGCGATGCAGCACTTCTGGTACGGACCGTCGGGGGTCCCGACGCTGAAGAACGACGCGCTGCACGGCGTGGGATTTGTGCTGTTGATGCTGGTGATCCTGCGCGCCGCCAAGCAGCGGCTAGGGGCGTGCGATATGGCTCTGCTGGCATTCGGTGTAGCCTTCGGCGCCGTGAAATACACCGGGATCTTCGTGGCGCTCATCGCTATTGGCGGGGTGGCGTACCTAGGGAGGCTGCGCGCGGGACGGAAGCCGGCTAGAAGCCGGCTGCTGGATGAAATCCTGCGCCACTGGCTGTCCGCAACAGCCGTAGCGACGTTCTTCCTGCTCACCAGCGGCCACTATTACCTGCACAACCTGCTCGATTACGGCAGCCCCTTCTACCCCTTCCAGATCAACATCGCCTTCCTGCATCTGCGGGGCACTGCGGACCTCTCCAATACCTCGATTCTGTATAGTCTCGGCGATCCGCGTCTGGGGCGCGCCTTCTTCCTCCCTGCTGGGGGACTCTCTCCCGCGGGATTGCTGTTTCCCGTAATTCTGGCGGCCACTCTGCTGGTTGGCGCCGCGCGATGTGTGCGGGCCGCCTTCCTCTGGCTGAGCCGCGGCGCCAGGCCATCGCCCCTGGATTGGGCCGCGCTCTTCATTCTCTGCGGATGGCTCTTGTACTTCCGCTCCGTTTTCAGCGCCAGCGCTTACTCCGGGGACCTCGCGTTTATTCTGAACGGCCTGAACAGCATTCGCTACGTCGATGGCGTGCTGGCGGCGAGCGAGGTGTTCCTGGTAGCCCTGCTGGCGCGGTTCACCTGGATTGGCGCGCCGCTGGTGGCCATCAACCTGGTGAGCCGTCTGGCGATGCTGTACGGAAAGCTGGAGCTCTTCCGCCCGCTGACCGTCTGTGCGGTGGCGGTGCTGGCGTTTCTGGTGTTCCTGGCGCTGCGGCGTCGCGCGATGCCCGTCGCCGTTCTCGCCCTTCTGACGCTCGGACCGTTTGTGGTGGAACGAAACCGCGCGAACTGGACAACCTATTGGAACGACCTGAAACCCGCGATCCACGCTGTGCATGGCCAGGGCTTGGCTGAGCTGGCCCTTCCCGATGGCGGCTACTTCGCGGGCCACATGGTGGCTGCGGGAAGCCCGTTCGATACATCGGTACGCTCGCTGTTGCCGGAGGAAGTCGAGGGCCTCCCCGCGGAAACGCGTCCGCGCTTCCTGGCGGTGTTGGTATCACCCGGATCGGACGCGGCCGGCAGTTGGGAATCCCGGTACGGTTCCGCAATCGCAGGTTGGGGATACCAGGCACGGGTTCGAGGCAAGCGTGGCGCTCTCTTCGAGCGCCGCCCGATCCGGGGCCACTGATCTCGGGTATCCACGCTGTGGGTAGGCGCGATCCTCACGTGGAGTGGAATCTATGAGGCCCGTTTGTAGCGCGCGACGTTGATCTGGTCCTGCCGCACTCGGGACAGGTCGTAATTGGCCTGGAGGCGAACCCACATCTCGGGGCTGGGTCCGAACGCCTTCGACAGGCGCACGGCCATTTCGGCCGATATGCCGGCCTTTTCGTTAACGAGGTTGTGTATGGTCTGGCGCGCAACGCCAAGCACTCTACTGGCCTCGGTGACGGTTAAGCCAAGCGGTTCCAGGAAATCCTGGCGGACGATGCGGCCGGGATGCGGGTGGTTCTTCATGGGCATATTCGCTTCCTTTTAATGGTAATCGATCAAATCGACATCATGCGCGTTTCCGTCCGTGAACCGGAAGTTGATTCGCCAATTCCCGCTCACAGTGACAGACCAGACTCCCTCTTGGTCGCCATGTAATTGGTGTAGGCGATTTCCAGGGCCAGCAAGATCGAGCGCGCTGGATGCGGCATCGAGCACCGCGAGGATGTTGGCCACGCGGACTCGGAGGGAGGGATCAATGAGACGAGCTTGGCCCTTTTCGAACATCTGCCTGAGTCCCTTGTGGCGGAAGCTCGTTATCATCGTTTAATTGTACGTGACAGGTGTCAGGCGCTCTCTTCGAGCGCCTTCCGATCCGGGGCAACTGATCTCCACCAAGCATATCGATTTCGCCCAATTTCGGACATTACGATTTTGTTGGATGTTTCTCATTGCAAACCATGGTGTTACCGGTTATAATCAGCCACCAAGAAGTCCCTGCGCCCGCATGGGGTTTGGGCAGGCCGGTAAGGGAATTCCGGGAATGAGAGGTTTAGTCATGGCAGTTCAGCGAATGGCACAGGTGCTCTGTGCTTTGGTGGTCCTATGCGGCTGCGTTTTCAGCCAAACAACAACCGGAACCTTGCTTGGGACCGTTGCCGATCCGAACGACGCCGCCGTGCCAGGCGCGCAGGTCGAGCTGAAAAACATCGCGACGGGGGCCGTCATCAGCACGAGCACCGGGGCTGAGGGGATCTTCCGCTTCAACAGCCTGGTTCCTGCCAGGTACAACCTGACCATCAAGCCCGCGGCGGGCTTCAAGACCTACCAGCAGTCCGATATCGATGTCACCGCCAGCGAAGTCCGCGATTTGGGGAGAATCCCCCTGTCGCTCGGTCAGTTAACCGAACAGGTGTCGGTCACCGCGGTGGCCACGCCCATCCAGACTGCCTCGGGCGAGAACTCGAAGCTGGTCGATAGCGCCCAAATGCAGGGCATCACCTTGAAGGGCCGCGACCTGTTCGGCATGCTGGTAATTATGCCGGGGATTGCCACCGCGCAGCAGGATACCACCAGCGAGAACTCCATCGGATCCGTCCGGATCAATGGAGGTATCGCCGGTCTGGCGAACTTCACGGTGGACGGAATTTCGGACACGGACACTGCCAACAATACTACCCTGCACTTCGAGCCGAACATGGACTCGATCGCCGAAATGCGTGTGCTGACCGCCAACTACCAGGCGGAATACGGCCGTAACTCCAGCGGCACCATCAGCGTGGTGACCAAGAGCGGCAGCCAGGAGTTCCATGGCAGCGGCTGGGTCAACAAGCGGCATGAGATGTTCAATGCCAAGAGCTTCTTCCAGAACTACAACGGCCAGCAGAAGAGCATCTACCGGTTTTTGGTCTGGGGCTACAGTATAGGCGGACCGGTGTACATTCCAAAGCTCTTCAACACGGACAAGAGGAAGCTGTTTTTCTTCTTTTCCCAGGAGTACACCAAGCAGAAGCCGGCCACCCAATCGGGGTATGCAAACGTGCCGACTTTGGCGCAGCGGGCGGGCAACTTCGCCGGTTACACCGACACCAACGGCGTAGCGTATCCGATCTACGACCCCACCACCGGCAACCCAGTCCCGAACAACAACCTCTCGGGCTTGACGGCTTTGAATCCAGCGGCGGCGAAGGCGGGCCAGGCAATCCTGAACTTCCTGCCCTTGCCAAACATCTGCGGCCACTCCGGCGTTGACCCTAATGGCTGCATCCAAGACGCCCAATACGGGACCCAGCAATACGCGCGCAACTACTACTGGCAGTTCAACGAATCGCATCCGCGCCGGAACGACACGCTACGGCTGGATTACAACGTGTCTTCGAAGCTGAATACCTGGGTGCGTTATATCAACGACTACGACATGGACTTCACCGGTGGTAACATCGCCTTGAAGAACTCGCAGGGCAATTTTGTGCCCTGGTCCAACGAACATCCCAACCCGGGGCATGGTTACGGCGTCGGGATCACCTACACGATCAGCCCCACGATGGTCAATGAATTCACGTTCGGCAAGAGCTACAACTCTTGGGACTATTATGCTCACGACCAGTCCCAAACCGATCGTTCGACGATGGGCAATCCTCCCTCGTTCAACAACTTCGCGACCGATCCGCTGTTCACGAGCGACGGCAAAAAGCAGAAGCCCGCGGGGCTCGGAACCGGTGCCATCTTTTATCAGACCGCCGTTCCCAATATCAGCTTTGGAGGCGGCCAGGAGCCCAATGAGGTCTCCTTCAGCCCGAGTTGCAGCGGACAATGTCCGTATACCAACTGGAACGACATCTACAGTGTCAACGACACACTCAGCAAGGTGAAGGGCCAACACAACCTCAAAGCTGGCTTCTACTACGAGAAGACCGGCAAGGTGGAAGTGGGATCCGGCAGCCAGGGTTCGTACCTGGGAAGCTACAGCTTTGCCAGCAGCACCGCGATGCCCAACAACACTCAGGACGGGTTTGCTAACGCCTACCTGGGGAATTTCAACACTTACAGCGAAGGCGGGCGGTCAATAGGCGACTTCTGGTACTCGGAAGTGGAAGCCTTCGTGCAGGATAACTGGCGCGTCAGCCGGCGGGTGACCCTCGACTTCGGTATCCGTTTAAGCCACGTCCTACCCACGGAGAATCTGAATGGTAACAATGCGGCCTGGCTGAGAGGCAGCTACAATCCGTCGCTGGCGGAACGGATCTACTTACCCGGATGCACGGTTTCTACGGCTACCAAGGCCTGTCCCACGGCCAACCAGGTGGCGGTCGATCCGTTGACCGGAAAGACCACGTTCTTCGCTCTCCAAGGCACCCTGGTACCGGCTACGGCGGGCGGTTATACCACCACGCCGAGCCCCACCCCTGGCATGGAAATATCCGACGGCAAAAACCCCAACCTTCCGCTGAAGATGTATACGCACGATGCCATTATTCCCGCTGTCCGCCTGGGCGTAGCTTGGGATGTGTTCGGCGACGGCAAGACCGCCATCCGTGTGGGCTTCGGGCAGTTTGCCAACCTTACCGATAGCCACTTTGCCCAACTGGCCTCCGGCAACCCGCCGGTGACCCTCAACCGCACGGTCTACTACTCCAGCGTGGACAAGATCCCGAGCCTGGCATCCAGCGCCGGCATTACGCCGATCGCCCCCCAAGCCACCATCGGCAAACAGCCGGTTGAACAAAACTACAATGGCACCTTCATGATCCAGCAGAAAGTCCCCTTCGGAACAGTTGTGGAAGCCTCGTATGTGTTCAATCTGAGCAAGCACACCTGGGTGACCCACCAGCTCAACCCGGTTGCCCCGTATTCGGAATACAACCCTGCCAACAACAACCCGACGGTCGACTACCTGCCTGCCAATACCAGCGGCAAGGCCCTGAGCGACAATTACTTCAGGCCCATGGCCGGCTTGGGCGCACTTACCTACAACGACTTGTCCGGGAATTCCAGTTACAACTCCCTGCAAGTGTCCGTGCGGCGCGCCATGACCAGGCACCTGTCTTACGGGTTGGCCTACACCTGGTCCAAGACCATGACGGCATACGGAGGGTATCCGACTACTGCCAGTCCCTACTTCACCGACAAGTTTCGCAACTACGGGCCTTCGTATCAGCCCACTCCGCACGTTTTAGCCGTCAACTACATCTACCAACTGCCGAACCTTGGGCAGAGATTGAATCTCAAACCGGTGGGGTGGGTTACGGACAATTGGGCTATCTCCGGCATTACTCAGTGGCACAGCAATATCCGGGTAGGCGTGCCGGGCATGTCCTTCTCTGGGAACACGGCCACCAACCCGCTCATGAATTGGACGGGTGGGTACGAAGGGGCCAGGATGGTGGTGACCGGGAACCCGCAACTTCCGTCGGGCCAGGTGTCGTTTGCCGGCAGCACTCCGCTGGTACAGGCACCCGGGGCCAACGCCAACGGGACGCCCGGCAACCAACTTCTCAATGAGAGCGTATTCGCGATTCCCTTCCCGTGCAGTTGGACGCCGGGGCCGACTCCGCAACAGGGCATCGGGCAATCCATGTCCTGCTACGGGAACGCCGGACCTGGCAGCATCATCGCCCTCCCCGGTACGCAGATGTTCAACAATGACATCACCTTAACCAAGGTCTTCCCGCTGAAGAACGAGAAGCGGAAGATCAAGTTCCTGGCGGAGACATACAACGTCTTCAACCACACGCAGTTCAACGGGGCCAACATCACTCCCACGTACTCCTGGCCCCTGTGGCAGCAGGGTATTCTCCAGCAGACCAACGCCACCCTGGGGCGTTATACCTCGGCTTTGAACCCGCGGCAAATGTCGCTGTCGCTGCGGTTCGAGTTCTAGCCGCAAGCATCGAGGCGACGGTGAGGCGGCTCCGGCTTCCGCCTCACCGACTCATGCGGTTGAGCACCAGGAGCGTGTCCGGACGCTCGACAACGGGGCGCCTGCGAGAACAGCATTTTCCAATCCAAGGATGATCCTGAAATTAGGAATCGTTTCCAATGCAAGATGATCCTGAAATTGGGTACACCAAGACCAGGTGGATGACACTCCTTTCTTCCGGCTCGTGAGGCTCTGCAGGACGCCGTTCAGTCTTTGTCCTCCGCGACGAAAGGAGGACGTCCGAAATCAAATGAAAATGGAACCCAAGGGCGCGATCGGCGCCC
>JAIQFL010000190.1 GCA_020073365.1 Terriglobia bacterium
GATACCAAACGAACCCAGTCCCATTTCCGAACACGCCCCCGTGGCGCGCCCCGAAAGCGAGGGTGCCGAGGAAACGCACAGGGTAAATGAGATCGCCGCGAGTCGTCGAGCCATTGGCGGGAGACGGACATGCGTGTAGCGGTGATCACGGGGGCGGCCCAGGGGATTGGCCGGCGCACGGCGGAGGTGCTGGCCGCCAGGGGATACGCTCTGGTGCTGAACGACATCCAGTCCACCCAGGACACCCGGGACGCGGTGCGAAGCCTGGGCGCAGACGCGCTGGAACTGCTGGGCGATGTTTCGAACGAGGAGCAGGTGAACCGCATCGCCGCGGCCGTTGACGCGCACTACGGACGCGTGGATGCGCTGGTCAACAACGCGGGAATCAGCCTGATCCGGCCGGCGGAAGATACCAGCGCCGGCGAGTGGCGGCGGGTTCTGGAGGTCAATCTCACGGGCCCGTTCCTGCTCTGCCGCGCGTTCGGCAGGCTGATGTTGCGGCAGGGCGAGGGCGCTATCGTCAACGTCGCCTCGGTGGCCGGCTTGGCCGCGATTTCCGACCGCGCGGCGTACAATGCCAGCAAGCACGGCCTGATCGGGCTTACCAGGACACTGGCGGCGGAGTGGGGCGGACGAGGCGTGCGGTCAAACGCCGTCTGCCCCGGTTGGGTGAAGACCGGGATGGATGTGGCCGACCAGGCGGGAGGCAGTTACACCGACGAGGACATCCAGCGGCGCGTACCGATGGCACGATTCGCGAACCCCACCGACGTCGCCGAAGCCATCGCATTTCTGGCCGATCCCAAGCTGAGTGGATTTGTGAATGGCCACGCGCTCTCCGTGGATGGCGGCTGGTTCTCGGACGCCAGTTGGGACAGCCTCAGGCTGCGGCATCGACCGGAGTAGCCCGCAAGCGGGGTTGCGGGCGGGCCGGGTTCCGGTAGGCGTGTGCTCTGACCCGCGGATCGTGGAACAATTCTACATATTCGGGCCTGAAAGGCAAATTTCCATTGCCTCGGGAGGCCCGGAGGGCGCATAATTCATCTATCAGAATCCCAAATCTGTTGGTTTTTCAAGCTGCTCGGGGGCGAGCACATTTGTGGATATCTAGGCTCCAATCTCGAATTTGGGGGAGTTGATGCGAAACATCCGATTCTGTGTGCTGTTTGGTGTCTGCGCCATGGCAATCCTGTTGGCGCAGACCGATCGTGGTGTCATCACCGGCACGGTGAAGGACGCGAGCGGGGCGGTCGTGCCCGGCGCCCAGGTCACGGCGATTCAAACCAGCACCAACGCCAACTTTAAGACGAAGACGACCACGTCGGGAGATTTCACCGTGCCGTCGCTGCCGGTGGGAAACTACCTGGTCCGGGTCGAAAACATAGGCTTCAAGACGCACCTCGCCAGCAACATAGTGGTGGCCGCCGGAGCCACCGTGCCATTGGATGTGACCCTGGAATTGGGTACGACGCAACAGACCGTCGAGGTGGTGGCCAACGCGCAGCTCTTGCAGACTGAGGCTGGCAGGGTGGCTACGGAGGTGTCCAACCGGTTGGTGGACGAACTGCCGGTCGTAGTCAACGGGGCGGTGCGCAGCCCCTTCGATCTGTCGGCCAGCACGGCCGAAGTCAACTCCACGGGCCAGTACCGGGTCGGAGGCGGCCACGGCGGCGCCTATGGCATGACGCTCGACGGAACCTCGGTTACCACCGCCGGCCAACTGGACAGCAACGGGGTTACCTGGACGCAGATCAACACCCCCTCGGTTGACGCACTCACGGAATTCAGCGTGACCGCCGCGGGTTTCAAGGCCGATGTGGGCCACGCGTCCGGCGGCACCATGAGTTTCGTTTCCAAGTCGGGCACCAACGCGTTTCATGGGGACGCATACGAGTTCCTGCGCAACCAGGTCCTGGATGCCAAGGGCTTCTTCGGAGCCACCAAGCCGGTTTACAAGCAGAACGATTTCGGAGTCACCGCGGGCGGGCCAGTGTGGATTCCCAAGCTGTACCACGGCCGCGACAAGACGTTCTTCTTCGTCTCCTATGAGGGCTTCCGCAACCGCGCGGGAGCGACCCCGACCCCTTATAGCGTGCCGCCGCAGGAATTCTTCACCGGCGACCTGCACAATTATGTGGACGCCACCGGCAAGATGTACCAGATCTACGATCCGGGCTCCACGGCGTTTGCCAACGGCTCCTACACCAGGACCCCGTTCCCCAACAACCTGATTCCACAATCGCGCATCGACCCCATCTCGAAATCCATTATCGGCTTCGTACAGCCGCTGCTGAAATCCAATGTCTCGGGACTGGTACCCGGCACTTCGGGTTACGTTCGCAACAACTATCTTTCCAACGGCACCACCATTGCGCCCAACAACAAGTTCAGTATCAAGGGCGATCAGGTATTGACCTCCAGGCAGAGGGTCTCGTTCTTCTTTGGGCGCACCAGGCAGCAGGACCTGTACGGTCCCACCGGAGCACCAGGCCTGCCATCGCCCCTGGCGGGAAATCCAGGGTACAACCGGTCGGACGTTTACCGCATCAGCCATGACTTCACCATCTCGCCCACCTTCCTGAACCGCTTCTATGCCGGCGGCAACAACTGGGAACAGAACCATGGGTCGTTCGCGACCTTCAGCGGGGCGCCACAGTCCCAGGGAATTCCGACCACCACGACGGGGTGGAAAGAGAAGGGGATCTGCATACCGAACTATCCCGACTGCAACGACGACTTTCCCCAAGTCAATTTCTCGAACAGCGAGTTCACCAATTGGGGCGTGGCCGCGCCTAACGGTTCGGACAATATCGTCGTGGAATTCCATGACGACATGACCAAGACAACCGGCCGCCACACCTTCAAGTGGGGCTATTACTACAACAACACTCACTATAACGGGTTCGGATTGCAGAACATCGCGGGGAATGTGACCTTCCAGGCGCTGAACACCTCCGTCCCGCTGGTTACCAGCCAGGCGACCGGAGGGGGTAGCGCGTTTGCTTCCTTCCTGCTGGGTCAGGTCTCCGGCTACTCTCTCGACACGCCGCGATACCTCGCCACCATGTTCCGCACCAACCAGATGTATTTTCAGGACGACTGGCGCGTCTCCGAGCACCTTACCCTGAATCTCGGGCTGCGCTTTGAGTTGAACCAGCCGCCCATGGTGGGCCAGGACCAGGCGAGCGATCTGAGCCTGACCCTGCCGAATCCCGCTGCGGGCGGAATTCCGGGGGCGCTGATTTTCGCGGGTTCCGGTCCGGGCAGGATAGGTTCCCGCACCCTGGTGGACGGGTGGAACGGCTTCGGGCCGCGGCTCGGCTTCGCTTACGCCTTGAACAGCAAGACCGCCATACGGGGCGCTGCCACCCGCAGCTTCGGGCCCATCACCTACGTGGGTAACTCATCGCATAACCTCGGGATTGTGCAGCGCATCACCGTCAGCGACCAAACCCAGGGGTTGAGCCCGCTTTGGGTGTTGCAGGACGGCGCGCCCGCCTGGTCGCAGGTGCCCAACATCGATCCCTCGGTGGGCAACGGCTCTAACGTTCCCTACTACAACGGGAAGTCCGCCAGCACGCCATCCGACGATCTCACTTACGCCTTCAATATCGAACGCCAGTTGACGGCCAACACGGTGGTGGAGGTCGGCTACCTGGGCATGCTCTCCGCCGGCACTCAGTCGGCACTGCTGGCGTACAACCAGATCTACTATCCGAATCTGCCCGCCAACCTGAGCCCGTTCACCGCGTCGGGCCGCACCTTGCTGAACTCGCAGGTCGGCTCGGCCGTCGCCAACGCAGCAGGAGTTGTGGCGCCGTGGTCGGGATTCAACAAGCTCTGGGGTACCGGGTCATCGGTGGCCCAATCGCTGCGGCCTTTCCCGCAGTATTCGGCGGTGGATACGATCAACGGCCAAGGCGACCGCATCGGCCACTCCACCTATCACTCCATGCAGGTGAAGTTCTCCAAGCGGTATTCTTCGGGCCTGACCGTGCAAGCGTCCTACGTGCTCTCGAAGCTGCTCACCGACGCGGACAGCGGCGGCGGCACCCCGGAGAACCACTACAACCGCAGCCTGGAGAAGTCGATTGCGTCCTACGACCAGACACACGTGGTGAAACTGAACTATGTGTATGAGCTGCCCTTCGGGAAGGGAAGGAAGTTCCTGAGCAACAAGAGCGTGGGGTCCGCTATCCTGGGAGGCTGGCGATTCTCGGGAATTCAGAACTACTCGAGCGGGACACCGTTTGCCCTGGGAACCACCGTCAGTTTCCCCATCTTCAATGGCGGCAACCGGCCCACCGTGGCAGCCTACGATGGCTGGCGCGGGGCCATCGCCGGGGGCAAATTCGATCCGGCGGTGGACAAGTTCCTCCAGCCGGCTTCCTTCTTCGGCACGCAGCCTACGGACGTGCTGGGTACCATGACCAGGTACAACCCGAAGCTGCGCAACTGGCCGGGCTTCGGCGAAAGCGTCTCGATGGCCAGAAGCATTACGCTCAAGGAGCAAAAGCACCTGGACTTTCGATGGGAGGCTTTCAACCTCCTGAACCGGACTCAGTTTGGCGCCTTGAGCGGCGGCGGCACGCTGCAGAACGCCAACTTCGGCCTCTGGCGCACGCAAGCGAATTCCGGGCGACGCATGCAGGTCTCGCTGAAACTCTACTGGTGATGGTGATGGTGGGGCAGGCGCTTCCGCCTGCCAACGGCCGGCTTTCGCCTGGGCGGGCCAACTCCCCGCCCAATGCTGATGCGCGCGGCTCGATCGGAGCCACGACCGTTAGGGAGTGGTCTTCCGGAGATACGAGTCTGTATTTATGAAACCATGTACCAAGCAAACACGATCGAGGAGACTATCGTGAAGAACAATGTCAATGCAACGGTATCTGATGGCAACGCCGCCCACGGACGGCGTTCCTTCTTCAAGAAAGCCGCCGGGGCGCTGGCCGGCGGCTTCCTGGCTGACGAAACGCTGGAGGCCCTTCCACAAAACACCAACACCAATTCCAAGCCGTCCGATCTGCGGATCACCGACATGCGGACGATCGTGCTCCGGGGAGTGCCCATGACGTCCCCCATCATCCGCATTGACACGAACCAGGGCATCTATGGGCTGGGCGAAGTGCGCGATGGCGCCAGCAAAAACTACGCGCTGGAGTTAAAGAGCAGGATTCTCAACGAGAATCCCTGCAATGTCGACCGGGTCTTCCGCAAGATCAAGCAGTTCGGCGGCCACGCGCGGCAGGGCGGCGGCGTGAGCGGGGTGGAAGTGGCACTCTGGGATCTGGCCGGCAAGGCCTACAACGTTCCCATCCACCAGATGCTCGGCGGCAAGTTCCGTGACCGGATCCGCATCTATTGCGATACCACCCAGTCTCGCGAACCCAAGGAATTCGGACAACGCCTCAAGCAGCGCAAGGAGGCGGGATTCACCTGGCTGAAGATGGACCTGGGGATCAACCTGGTGACCGGGACGCCTGGAACGGTCACCCGGCCCGAGGGGATCCAGGGGCAATACGGCGGCCTCCCCATGGAGCACATGTTCATGGCCACCGAGATCACAGAGAAGGGCTTGGCCATGATGGCGGAGTACGTCGCAGCGGTCCGCGAAGTTGCCGGTATGGACATCCCGCTTTCCGCCGATCATTTCGGTCCCCTCAGCGTCAACAGTTGCATCCGGCTGGGCAAGGCGCTCACCAAATACAACCTCTCATGGCTCGAGGACATGATCCCCTGGCAGGAGACCGAGCTTCTGAAGAAAATTGCCGACGCCGTGGACATCCCCATCCTCACCGGTGAGGACATTTTCCTGAAGGAGCCATTCGCGGTGCTCTGCCGGAACCACTCCGTGGATATCATTCAGCCTGACCTGCTGACCACCGGCGGCATTCTCGAAACCAAGAAGATTGGCGATATGGCGCAGGAATACGGCGTTCCCATGGTGTTGCACTGCGCGCACACGCCCATCGGTGCCCTCGCCAGCGCCCATGTCGCAGCCGCCACGGAGAACTTCCTGGTGATGGAGAATCACGCCGTGGATGTTCCCTACTGGAGCGACCTGGTGGATGGCATCGACAAGCCGATTGTCAATAAGGGCTACATCACCGTTCCGGACAAGCCCGGCCTGGGCATCACCCTCAATGAAGAGGCCTGCAAACAACATCTGGCCGAGCCCGGATGGTTCGAGCCGACGGAGCAATGGAACAATATCGGGCGGACGAACGATCGTCTCTGGAGTTGACGGGAGGAGCCGGCCTCTTTCCCCGGCGTTTGAATTTCATTGCGCAACGTAGCCGCGGCGCCACGAAATGCGCACCTGCTTCAGGCCCGCCGGCGGCTGCACCTCAATCCTGACCCTATGATAACGCCCGTCGCTCTTGGCGTGGTCCGAAAAATAGCCGACCACATATTCATTGCGGATCTGAAGACTGAGCGTTTCCATGGCCTCCGGCAATTCACCGAGCCTGTGGACCCAGATCACTTTGCCGCCGGTTTCTTCCGCCAGTTTCTCCAGGTAGCGCTGGCGCTGGAACATACCGATGGCGTAAATCCGCACGTCGGATTCCCGGAGAGCCGAAAGTAACTCAGCCTCCGAATACCGGCTGTTGTTGTCCCCGCCGTCGGAGAGCACCAGAAGGACTTTGCGAGGGTTGCTGGCCCGGCGCATTTCCTCGAGCGAGCGCCAGATGGCGTCCACCATGGCGGTCCAGCCGTGCGGACGCACGGAGCTCAAATGCCGCAGGATCTCGCTGGGGTCCCCCGTGAAGGGGCTGATCAGCTCGGCGTTGTCGCTGAACTTGACCAGAAAGAACTCGTCGCCCGGGACCGAGGTCATACAGAACTGTTGGACTGCCCCGCGGGATTCGTCGATGCGGTTCCGCATGCTGCCGCTGGCGTCGAAAACCAGGCCCGTGGAGACGGGACCGTCGGCCATGGAGAAGGTCGCAATCTGCTGCTCCCCGTCATCTTCGAAGAGGCGGAAATCGCTCTTTTGGAGGCCCATCACCGGCCGGTCCCGCAGGTCCGTGACCTGGACCGGCACCTCGATCAGTTTCACGTCGAGGCGGAAGGTGGAGCGCGGAAGTCCCTCCGCTACGGAATGCGCGCGCGGGATCACCGAGAGATTTGGCTCGGAGCCGGATGATTGGCCGTTTGCGAGGCTGCCGTCAAATGACGCGATGCAAGAAAGGAGACCTGCAACCTGGATGGTTCGGATACCGGGGAAAGCCATATGCCCTGTCTGGATCGAAGATCTAGATAGTATATGCCGGATCGAGGCTCGCAGGGGGGCGGCTTCAGACAAGTCGAACGGCCTTCCCACCGAAC
This sequence comes from Terriglobia bacterium, assembly GCA_020073365.1. GTDB lineage: Bacteria > Acidobacteriota > Terriglobia > Bryobacterales > Bryobacteraceae > JAIQFL01. The sequence goes on from JAIQFL010000190.1 coordinate 7,330, forward strand.
ACAGGGCGGGACAGGCCGTTTCGGCTGTCCGGTTATTTCGAAGTACTATCAGCAGCGGGCGCGGCTAGGCCCCGAGCGCCATCGCGGGCTTGCCTAGCGCGGACTGAAAAAACCGCGGCGCGTGGAAGGGCTGGAATCGGTAACCGATGCCGAAGATGGTTTCAATGTATTGATCCGCGTAGCCGCCCAGTTTCTTGCGAAGGCGCCGGACATGAACGTCCAAGGTGCGGGTCCGGATTTCGGATCCATAGCCCCATACCCGCATGAGCAGCGCCTCACGCGGAATGATTTCCCCGGCGTGCTGCACCAGCAGGGCCAGCAGATCGTACTCCTTCCGGGTCAAGGTAATGCGCTCGGAGTCCAGCATGGCAAGTTGTTGATCGAAATCGATCGAAAGATGTTCGTCACGATATGGCGATATTTGAATGCTGACCGGTCCCACTTAACCTCCTTGTGCGTGTCTAAGCTAATCCTACGGGTGACGCTCTGTAAGGTGATGGTGGACTTGTAAAAAATTTGTAAAAACAGACGGCCGGGGCTTGCCTATTCGACAGGAAATGGGCCTGTATTCTCCGCGCGCAACTCCCGCTCGGCATTATCGAATGCCCGGATCCGGTAGCGTACTGCGCGCACGGGGTCGGGGGTTTCTGCGTGATAGGAGCGCTCTTGGCCGGGTTCGATAAAATCCTCATCCACCAGGGCTTTTTCACTCGCCATGACGCCATTTTCTGGAGATAACAAATCAAAGACAATGACCAACCCGTGAATCTGCTTTTGGGCCGTGATGCGCACGCGCCCGTCGACCAGGATTTTCCCCTCTCCGCGGCGCGCCTTGGCTTCGAGCATGGTGACGTCCGGCGGCTTCTTCTGCTTCTGGTTGGCTCCCAAGGTGCTCACGGACAGCACTGCTACGGCGAGAACGAAAGTCCTCATTGCCGTCAGTGTATCAGGCTGGCTGTCGCCTGCTCAGCCCTGTACCAGGTCGGCGGCCCCGTTCCCCTGGCGGTTTCGAGAATGCCGCGGTGGGTCCCGTTTAGTAACATGATGATGACGGAGGTGATGGGTGCTTCGCGTCCTAAGGAATTCCTCATGTTATTCCAGGTTCAACCCCTGCTCGCGAATCTTGTCGATCTCCGACTTCGCCGCCAGCGCCAGGTCCGTAATCGTCAGTCCCAAATCGCCCAACCCCCCGGTCTTCGACAGCACCGTATTGGATTCGCGGTTCATCTCCTGGAGCAGAAAGTCCAGCCGTTTACCGATCTCGCCATCGCCCGCGAGCATTCCGTCCAGGTGCGCCGCGTGCGTGCGCAGCCGCACCAGTTCTTCGGCAATGTCGCTCCGGTCGGCCAATAAAGCGGCTTCCTGTGCCAACCGCTGGGGGTCCACGTTGACGCTCTGTAACAGATCGGCCAGTTTGTCGCGAAGGCGCTTGTGGAAGGCCGGCAGGGCGCCGGCACGGATCTCTTCCATGCGAGCCACCAGATCGCATACTCTCCGGGAGCGTTCGCGCATCTCCTGGGCCATGGCGGCGCCTTCGCGCTCGCGGAACACGTTCAGAACCGTCACCGCCTCGGCGGTAACCTCCAGCACCGCCTTCGCAATATCCTCGCCAAGCTCCTCATCCGTGCCGATGCCGAGCATGCCGGGGATGCGCAGAGCGGCGTTGAGGTCCGGCTTCGAATCGAGTCGGTAAAGATCGGATGCCTCCGCGAAGGCGCGCATGTAGGCATCCAGCAGCGGCCGGTTCAAAGGCACGGAGCCGGAGGCCACGGTCCGGTTAAACGACAGATGAATCTGCAGGTGGCCGCGTGCCACGCGGCTCTTCACGGCTCCGCGGATGTCGTTCTCCAGCGCATCCAGCTCGGGCGGCATGTGGAAATGCAGATCCAGCCCCCGATGGTTCACGCTCTTCAGGCTCATGATGATTTCGCCCTGCTTGATGGTTCTTCTCACCCGGGCAAAGCCGGTCATACTGCGCACGCTCACAAATCCACCACCGTTCCAGCATCCTCGAATTGGAGTTCGTGGAGCCGTTGATAGATCCCGCCATGGCTCACCAGTTCTTCGTGCGTCCCGGTCTCGCGAATCCGGCCCTTCTCCAGGACCACGATCTTGTCGGCCCTGCGAATGGTGGAGAGCCGGTGCGCGATGACGATCACGGTACGATGCTCCATCAGATTGGCCAGAGCCTTTTGTACCAGCATTTCGGATTCGGTGTCGAGATGCGACGTGGCCTCGTCCAGGATGAGGATGGGGGCGTTCTTCAACAACGCACGGGCGATGGCGATCCGCTGGCGCTGGCCGCCGCTGAGCCGTATCCCGCGGTCCCCGATAATCGTGTCGTAGCCTTCCGGCAGCCGCAGAATGAACTCGTGGGCCAGCGCCGTTTCGGCGGCGCGGCGCAGATCTTCCGCAGGGATGCCCGGCCGCCCGTAGGCGATATTGTTCGCCACCGTGTCGTTGAACAGGAACGTATCCTGCGCCACGATGCCGATTTGAGCGCGCAGGGAGGCCAGGTCGAGGTCGCGCACGTCGTAACCGTCCACCCTTACGGCTCCGCTCGTGACATCGTAGAAGCGCGGCGCCAGGTTGGCGAGTGTGGTCTTGCCCCCGCCACTGGGGCCTACCAATGCCACCACCTCGCCGGCCTTCACTTCGAGACTGAGTCCGTGGATCTGGAAGCCGTTGGGTGCGCCGGGATAGCGGAAACCGATGTTGTCGAACACAATCCCCTGTTGGAACGCGTTGAGTTTCGCCGCATTCGGCTTCTCGACGATCTCCTCGTGGTGGTCCAGGTATTCGAAAACCTTCTGCGACGCGCCCAGCGCCTGTTCGAAGATGTTGTGGATGCCCACCAGGCGCTTGACTGGTTCGTAGAGCAACAGCAGGGCGAAGACGAAGCTCACAAAATCGCCAGGAGTGAGCGTGCCCGTTTTGATGCGGGTGACAGCGTAGCTCATCAGTCCGATGATGGTGATAGCGCCGAAAATCTCGATCAGGGGGGAGGCGATGGCCTGCTGCAGGACGTATCGGACATTGCTCCTGAGGAGTTTGCGCCCGGCATCGCGGAACCGGCGGGATTCGTAAGCCTCGGCGCCAAACGCCTTCACCACCATGTGGCCGCTCAGCGTTTCCTGCAGGATCTGGTTGATTTCGGCCTGACGGTCCTGGGTGCGGCGGCTGGTGCGGCGGATGCGCCGCCCGATGGACCGCGTCGGCAGCATGACGAAGGGGAGCACGGTCAGGCTCACCAGCGCCAGTCTCCAGTCGTTGCCGATCACTACCACGGCCAGAGCGAGGGCGCTGAAACTCTGCCGGAGGAAGTCCGCCAGCATCTGCGACATGGCCAACTGGACCTTGTCGACGTCGTTCATGATCGACGACATGAGCTGGCCCGTGGAGTGCGCCTCAAAGAATTGCGCGCCCTGCTTCAGAACCTTGTCGAACACCGCGTTGCGCAGATCCGTGATCGAAGAGAACCCCGCGTAACTGATCAGATAGTTGCCCAAGTAGTCACAGATGCCCTTGATCAGGAAAACAGCCACGATGGCGATCGCTACCAGGGTCCACGGGGTCCGGTTGTGGAGGGGTACGATCTGCTCGAGATAGATCTGATGATGGAGGATGGGGTGCGTGAAAAGGGGCGTCGGGCCGCCGCGCGGATCGGGTCCCAGAACCTTATCGAAAATGGGCTTGATGAGCAATGCCATCATGCCCTGGGCGCTGCCCGCCGCAGCCATCAGGGCGACCGACCCCAACAGATGCGCCCAGTACCGGCGGGCATAGGAGAGCAGGCGCGGCACGCCTCTCATGCATGCACCCGCAGCCGCGTGAGCGCGTCCAGCACCTGCGCGTCTTCGATATCGGCGATGTCGCCCGGCGCGGTCAGGACTTCCGACGCGGTACGCCATGGCCCCCAGATGGCCGGGTCGGCGGCGCCGAAGATCACTACCACGGGCAAGCCGAAAGCGGCCGCCATGTGGGCCGGGCCCGAATCGTTGCCAACGAACAGGGAAGCGGTGCTGAGCAGTTGCTTGATCTCGGACAGCGGCGCGTCCCGGATCGTGCGGAAGTCGCGGTAGCCCGACAGATCGTCCCTGGAGCCACCGATGAAGACGGGCTCCAATCCCGATTTCCGGAGATGCTCGGCCACGGCGACGAACCCCTCATGGCGCCACGTCTTTTTCGGCGTGGCGGCTACCGGGTGGATCACTGCCATCGGGCCTGCCTGATTGACGGGCGCACGGGGCGGCACCAGCTTCGCGCGCGGAATCTCAATTGCCGGTACGCCCAGATGAAACATTGCACTTGCCAGATGTTCGGCCGTATGAACCGTTCGGTCGACGCGCAGAATCTCCTGCGCCCGCGGAATCCGCACGTTGTAAATGAACTGGTGACGGAAATGGCCGAACCCGGCACGGAGTTTCGCCCCGGAATCGACGGTCATCCACGCGCTTTGATTGCCGCCATGAAAGTTCACGCAAAGATGCGGCCGCCACGACCGAACCGCACCCAGTTTCGGCGGTAGAATCTGGTCGACATCGGGGTTCGATTCGAAGATCGCCCGGAACTGGTCCTCCACCATCACAGCCAGGCGCAGATCCGGACGGAAACGCTTCAGGATGTCGATGGCGGGCGTCGTGAGGACCGAATCCCCAAGCGACCGCAGCCGGAGGATGGCCACCCGGCTGCCCTGCGGCAGACATTCCAAAATGCTTCCCACGGCCGCCTATTCTTCGACTTTCGCCTCGTCGACCAGCATCACGGGGATGTCGTCGCGGATGGGGTAGACTCGGTGGCACTGTACACATTTCAAACCACTTTGGTCTTGCTTGAGCTCTACCACAGCCTTGCAGACGGGGCACACGAGGATCTCCAACAGCTCTTTGCTGATAGCCATAGCGAATCTACAGTTTAGCAAGCGCGGGCTTGAATGAGTGGGACAGGCCATCGGTTTTTGTGGCCTGTCAGCTTTTGTGGCGCGCCAGCGTGCGCGGGCGAGCTGCGCTCGCCCAACTGACGACGAAAGACGATGTCGCGGTAGGGATGCGAGTTGCCTCGCACCCCCCGCACAGATCCGTACGGGCGTGATTGACGCATATTATGTGGCGCGCCACATATGCGTTATGTGACCTCCAGAATTATGTGGTGCCCAGCCTGCAAACCACATGGAATCAATGACGCCGTGGATCTGGACGCCACATAACTGAATCCCGGATACTGGGCGGACCTCCCCCTCCAAAAGGAGATCCGGTCAGTGTTGGAAACCTTATTCAAATATCCCCTTGTCCTCGCTCGCCATCGCTCTGGTCCTTCTATCGAGGACCGAGAGCGCTTCTTGGACCATTTGTTCCAACCAAGGTCTTGCCCGCGCCACCTTGCTGCGTCATGCGCGGGAACTTCTCGTCATCGCCGAGCGGATCGACATCGCCGGCGACCAGCCCATTCGCCTGACCGCCATCGAGTCGGCCGCCGATGTCTGGGTTCGCGAGCAGCGTCGTCGTCAGCGGATTGAGGACGTTCAGTGGTCGCGAAAACTCTTCGTCCAAACGGCCACCAACTGGCTTCGCTTCTTGGGACGTTTGGAACTACCGAAACCACCGGTTGTCCCGCTCGCCGACCGGCTTGCCGACTTCGCTGTTTATCGGCGGGACGAGCGCGGTTTGTCTCCGGTCACCATCCGTGGTCAGTCCTGGCACATCGAGAAGTTCTGGATTTGGCTGGAGAAGCAGAATTGTACTTTCGACGAGGTTTCCCTGGAGCACGTGGACGGGTTCTTGCAGTGGACTGGGGAGCAGGGCTGGGGGCGTGTATCGGTAGCTACCAGCGCCAAAGCCCTGCGGGCTTTCTTTCGACATGCGGGGATGCGCGGGTGGTGTGCGGAGAGCATCGCAGCCGGCATCGATAGTCCCCGCATGTTTCAGCACGAAGGTCTTCCCGCCGGTCCACCCTGGCCGGAAGTACAGCGACTGATCGCCAGCACCGTCGGCGATCGGCCGCAAGACATTCGCGACCGCGCCATCCTCATGCTGTTTGCGACCTATGGCCTGCGCAGCGGGGAAGTGGCCCACTTATCTCTGGAGGATCTGAATTGGGATGGCGAGATCGTCTCGATTGCGCGTCTCAAAACGCGGCGAGTTCAGCAATTTCCACTGGTCAGTGAGGTCGGCGAAGCCATCCTGCGTTATCTCCAGCAGGTACGGCCACGCTCCACGCGGCGGGAGATTTTCCTGACTTTGAAAGCGCCTTTCGCCGACTCTCGCAGGGAGCTTTATACCATCTCGTCAGCAGACGTCTGGGGGCACTCGGAATCCCTGTGCCTCGCCGCGGACCGCACTCGCTAAGACACGCCTGTGCCGGCCGTCTGCTGGCGGAGGGTTTTCGCTGAAAGAGATCGGCGATCATCTCGGTCACCGCAGTGCCTCCGCACCCGGATCTACGCCAAGGTGGATTTATCGGGCCTACGCGAGGTGGCGAACTTCGACTTGGGGGAACTGCTATGAGGCTGGCTGAGGCCGTCGCCCGATACGTTACTTACAAGCAGTCCATGGGGATGCGCTTCCGCACGGAAGCCCGAACCCTGCAATCGTTTTGTCGGGCCATGGGGGACATTACCGTGGCAGACATTACGGCCGACGGTGTACGTGCCTATATCGCCGGCGACGGACCCGTCACGCGCTTCTGGCACCGCAAGCATGAAGTGCCGCGCGGCTTCTATCGTTTCGCGATGGCGCGGGGATATGCCTCCAGTTCCCCGTTTCCCACCATCGTTCCCCAAGCGCCGCAGTTCCTTCCCTACATCTACTTGCAGGCGGAAGTGCTGCGCTTACTCGACGCCACTACCGCCTGTTGTGAGAACCCGCGCAGCAAACTGCAGTCCTACGTTTGCCGCATGCTCATTCTGCTGTTGTACGCTGTCGGTCTGCGCATCAGTGAGGCGCTGGCTCTCACCCTGAACGATGTGGATCTGCCAGCCGGCATCCTCACCATTCGCGAAAGTAAATTCTACAAAACACGGCTGGTCCCCATGAGCCCCACACTCACCGGCACCCTGGGTGTTTATGTGGGCCGGCGCGCGATGGAGCACTCCACTCAACCGGAGGCGCGGTTGTTCGTTACGCGCACAGGAACTCCCGTGGCACGAAACACAGCGGAGAACATCTTTAGCCGATTGCGGATCCGGGCAGGCGTGATGCGCCAGGATGGAAGCCGCTTCCAACCCCGACTGCATGACTTGAGGCACGTTTTCGCCGTTCACCGCCTGATCGCCTGGTATCGCCAGGGGGCCGATGTGCAACGCCTGTTGCCGCATCTGGCCACTTACCTCGGCCATATCCATATCGCCGCCACGCAACGGTATCTCACCTTGACGCCGGAACTGCTGCAGGAGGCCAGCCAGCGCTTTGAACGCTATTCCCAGGAGGGACGCCATGAATGACCGGATGCTGCTGGGGCCCTGGGTACGGCGTTTTTTTGCTCGAACACCTTGTGTCCGAACGCAACTTGGCGCGCAACACGCAACGCAGTTACCGCGATGCGTTGGTTCTGCTGTTTCCTTTCGTTGCCGGCCAGTTGCACCCACTAGTGTCCGGCTAGAAGTCAAATAGAATCAGTTGGTTACCGGGGTCGGCTAAATTGTCTTGGGAGTCCAGTGCTTGGATGGCCTGTAAAATTGGCGTTTTTCTCGAAAAGTGTCACGCTCAAAATCTGTAGAATTTGGTAAAGGCTCGCCTCCAGGGCGAGTCTCTTGCGGACGATGGCCACCAGCACATAAACCGAAACCGCGACCCAGATTTGCGTCTTCACTGCGTTCTCGCTGGTGCCGTAAAAGGCCTTGATCCGTAGGTGCTGCTTGATCCATTTGAAGAACAATTCGACTTGCCACCGGGACTTGTATATCTGAGCGATGGTGAGTGCTGGAAGCATGAAGTTGTTGGTCAGAAACTTGAATCGCTTCCGCGTTTTCACGTCCAGATAGCTCACTCGTCGCAGTTGTTCTGGGTAGGCTTTGACGGAGTTGATGGCGGTCAGAATGACAGTGTGATCGGATCGAACACCGGTGGTCTTGTCGACCGGATGCGAGTATTGACGTTGGATCAAGACATTGGATTTGGTGCGCACAACGAAGAAGGCGGCGCTAAGCGTGAAGACGTAAAGGCGCTCGAAATCCACGTAGCCGCGATCCATGACGTAGAACGCTCCGGCCTCCGGCGCGATCTCATCGAGGATGTTGACGTCATGCACTTTGCCGTTGGTAATGCTGATAAACGTGGGGATATTGCCATGCAGGTCGAGCAGTGTGTGGATCTTCACCGCGCCTTTGTGGCGGCGAAACTTGGCCCACGAAAACAGCGACAGGCAGAGATCGATGGTGGTGGAGTCCAGTGCGTACACGCTGTGGTCGAGATCCACGCCGATGGGATCGGCAGCGTAGAGGGGCCGAGCGATGCGGATCAAGACTTGCGCGAAGTCGGCAAAGATGCGCCAGTCACGAGACTCGTTGGCGTCGGCCAGGGTGGTCCGCGCTACCTTGCTGCGTATTCCGAGATGATAGAGTTTGCCAGTGACCGAACGCAGGCATGCTTCGATGTCTCGCAAGCTTTCTCGGTAGGTCAATTGAGCAAAAGCCATCGTCAAGTACTGATCCCAATGAGAGAAAGTCCTGGACTGCGAACCATCGTCGTAACGCGCCACACACTTCTGGAACTCCTTCTGGGGGAGATGGGAGATTAGTTCCGAGAAGTAAACCTGCCATTATGCATCCCCCATTGTTGCCGAACGGCGCAGGGGCGAAGAAAGCCTTGAATTCGGCTGTTCGCAATTCAAATCGTTCCCGGCCAAAATTTCCGCTAGGCACTTGAATGAGAAGTACTTAGCGGTTTTCGCAAAGTACTTTACCGGACACTAGTGAGTTGCACCAACCCGTCGATCGACTGGCGGTGACCGACTTATCGGCGGATCTGCTCCGTCTCTTTCTCAACGACCTGGAACAATCACGCCAGTGCACCATCGCCACCCGCAGAGCGACTGGCAGCGATTCACGCCCTCTCCCGTTTCGTGGGTGAGCACAGTCCGGAGCACATTGCCTGGTGCGGTCAGATCCGTTCCATTCCGCTGAAAAAGGCAGTCAAAACCGTCATTCCGTATCTCGACAAACCGGAGATGGATGCGCTCCTGGATGCCCCCGACCGTCAAACCGTCCAGGGCCAACGCGACCACGCCTGGTTGCTCTTTCTCTATGATTCCGGAGCCCGCGCCGAGGAATCCGCGCAGGTGTTGATCAGCGAACTCGACGTGGCGGGTGGTTCGGTGAAGATCCGCGGCAAAGAGCGTTATTGTCCCTTGTGGCCGAGCACCGTTGGGGAACTCACGCCTCTCATCGTAGGCCGCTCTCCCACGGCCCATGTCTTTCTCAATCGGTGTGGTCACCCGATTACACGTTTCGGCATCCACACGCCCGAGCGACATGTACGCAAGGCCCAGGGCCAGATGCCGTCCCTAGCGAAGAAACGGGTCAGTCCCCACACCATTCGACATACCACGGCCACGCACTGGCTCCGCGCCGGAGTGGACATCAACACGATTCGTGGCTGGCTCGGCCACGTTTCTCTGGACACGACCAATATTTATGCGGAAATCGATCTGGAAATGAAAGCCAAGGCTCTGGCCAAATGCGAGGTCACCGACACCAACCAAACCAAACGGCACTGGCGGGATGATCCGGCGCTGATCGCGTTCTTGCGTGCGCTATAAGTGATTCAGTTATGTGGCCACTACCGTGCATGCCGGACGTGCGGCTTTCGCCTTCTCCGGCCGGACTGCCGCTTGCGCGTACAGTCGGCAATGGGGTCTCCCGGTTCGCGTGCATGCAATTTCGCGGTGTGCCAGGGCTCTCAGACTACGTGGGTCCGCCGTCCGGCTCGCGATCTAGCGCCGAAACAGCGTGTTGCCTTCCCCTTCAGACGACAGGGTCGGCGACCTCAGTTTGTGGTTTTCGAAGCTCAATACCCTGCCCGTCGCTGCCCCTGTCTACGCTTCTGACCGCACCTCGCGATGCGCTCCGCAAGACTCGGGGTCAGGATGGATTCGCTGCTCCTTTCCTGTTGGACTCTTTCATTCCTTATTGCATGCCGGTTATCCCGGCGCTCCGTCTGTCCCACCGGGCTGGCAGAGCGGTCAATCTTCAGGGAGCGGAGCAGAGGTCCGCTCTACGCAAGGGACAGTTCGCGATCGTGCTGGTCGCGCCGTGTCAGGGGCACGAAGTCGCGGCAGCCTTCGCCGGTGTAGATCTGTCGCGGCCGGGCGATCTTCTTATCCGGATCCTGCAGCATTTCCTGCCATTGCGCAAGCCAGCCGACGGTGCGCGGAATGCCGAACAAAACGGTGAACTGCTCCGGCTTGAAGCCCATCGCCTGGTAGATGATTCCGGAGTAGAAATCCACGTTGGGATAGAGCTTGCGCTTGATGAAGTATTCGTCGGAGAGCGCGATCCGCTCCAGTTCCAGGGCGATATCGATCTTGGGATTGCGGCCGGTGATCTCGAACACCTCCTCGGCTACCTGCTTGATGATGCGGGCGCGCGGATCGTAGTTCTTGTAGACACGGTGGCCGAAGCCCATCAGCTTGCGCTTGCCTTCCTTCACCTGGTCGATAAAAGCAGGGATGCGGTCCTTGGAGCCGATCTCATCCAGCATGCGCAGAACCTCTTCGTTGGCTCCGCCGTGCAGCGGGCCGGAGAGCGCGGCGAGGGCCGCAGCCGCGGTCGCGAAGGGGTCCGCGTTGGAACTGCCGACGGCGCGCATGGCGCTGGTGCTGCAGTTCTGTTCGTGGTCGGCGTGGAGAATGAACAGCACTTCGAGAGCGCGCGCCAGCACCGGGTTGGCGGCGTACTTGGGCTCGGTCCGCCTCCAGAGCATGTTCATGTAGTTCTTGGTGTAGCCGAGCTCGGGGTCGGGATAGATATAGGGCAGGCCCAGGCGATGCCGATAGGCGTACGCGGCCAGGGTGGGCATCTTGCCGATCAACCGGACGATCTGCTTGTGCCGGCACTTGGGGTCGCCGATGTTGCGCGCGTCGGGATAGAACGTAGAAAGAGCGGCCACCGTGCTGATCAACACGCCCATGGGATGCGCATCGTGGTGGAAGCCATCCATGAACTTCTTGACGTTTTCATGGATCATGGTGTGGCGCATGACCTCGCAGTTCCAATACTCCAGCTTCTCTGGAGCCGGCAATTCACCCTGAAGCAGCAGGTAGGCCACTTCCAGGAAGGTGCAGTGCTCGGCCAGTTGCTCGATGGGGTAGCCGCGATAGCGCAGAATGCCCTTCTCGCCATCCAGATAGGTAATGGCGCTCGTGCAAGAAGCCGTGTTCATGAATGCCGGATCGTAAGTCATGAGGCCGAAGTCATTGGGGCCGGCCTTGATCTGCCGCAGGTCCATGGCTCGAACCGTGCCGCGGTAAATCGGGATGGTATAAGTTTCGTTTGTCCGATTGTCGGTGATCGTCAAGGTTTCGTTGTCCATTACGCGCATCCTCCTGGGATCGCACCGGGTTGCTCGTCAGAGTCCTTGCACGATGATTTCCACACCTGAATGTCTTAAATGTCCACAATTTGTGGATATTAAGGCTGTCTTTTGGGACAATAGCAGTAGAAGCACCGGGGCTTTTCACGCTGCTGGGTGCGGAAGACCCACCGGTGCGACGAAAGGGGGGAGTATGCTCTCCACAAGACTGGTGCGACTGATTGAATCTCATTGGGAGGAGCTTTGCGTACGGCTGATCAACGCCGTGAGGACGCATCCGGACATGCGAACGCTGCCGAAGCGTCCCGACATGGAGATTCGGGAGTGGTGCCGGGATATCCTGAAGAACCTGGGCGATCTGCTTTCGGCTGGAAAAGACGACGAGGTCGGGCGGCACTTCGAGATTCTGGGAAAAATGCGTTTTGAAGAGAACATTCCGTTGCACGAAGCTGTGCTCCGGTTGCAGATCCTAAAAGAAAAGATCTACGGTTTCGTACATGAGCAGGGCTTCCAGATGAACGCGATGCAACTCTATGCCGAACAGGAATTGGAACAACGGATCGGCAGGTTTTTCGACGCTTGCGTCTATCACGTCGTTTGCGGCTACGAAGACGCAATGCGCTGGAGATGCGCCAGGCTTCGTAAATCGCGGATTGGCTCGCGTATCGAAGCTGCGGGCACGAGGGGGCGGTGGAAGAATTGCCCGCAAGCGGGCTTGGCAGGCGGAAGCGCCTGCCCCACCTGGCTCACCTGCCAGTGCCGCGGCCTCCCCTTCCTCCCGCCGCGCCCGCGTTGTCCAGCGGATTCAACCCGTTCTTGTAGCCTGGGTCCATGGCGGCGAGGTCAGCGCGATACGCAACCGTGTTGGCAGTGGGGTACACGGGCGGCACTTTCTGCGTCACCTTCCCGGTGGCGGCCCATTCCGTTCCTCGCTCGAGCGTGACCACGAAATCCACGGAGCTCATTCCGTTGATGTCGTGCCCCAGCGCGGTGTGGAAGATGCGGCCCTTTCCGTAGGAAAGAACCATCAGCATCGGCTCGTCGCGCCCGCTGCCGCGGTTCTCCGGGTCGGAATAGCCGGTGGCCAGGACCGTCATGTTCTTTCCCGGCCCGCGCATTCTGCCGTACAACTCGTCTCCCTGGTGCATCCAGACCTGCGGCAGGCCTTTCACGATGGGGTGATTGGCGTCACGGACGGTCATCTGGAAGGGCACCCGGTTGCCGTGAGCGCCGGCGTTTCCGGGGGAAGTGTCGGAGATCAGCTTTCCATCCTTGTAATACCAGAACGGGCCGGCTTTTTCGTTGCGTCCCCGCCAGCCGCCGATGCCGATCATCTCGTTGAAAGCCTCCCAGCCGGGGAAGGCGTTGTCGGCGGCGTGCACGATGACCAGGCCGCCGCCCTCCTTCATGTATTGCTCGAAGGAGGTTTTCAGATCTTGCGGCCAGCGGTTGTCCGGCGCGTCGTAATTGAAGACGATGGTCGCGTACTTCTTGAAATCAGGCTTGAAGTTGCTGAAGTCGCCATCCGCCGGTGGAGCGGCGGCGCGCGATGGGAGATCGAAACCACGGAGACGGAAACCGGTGACAGACCGGGCAAGGCGAAAGTCGGACCCGAGCCTTGGGCGTTCCCTAGCCTTAGCACGCTGGTCGCCGGACATGGACCCCTGTACATCGGCATACTTCGCGGGGCACGCAACACGAACGCCACGAAGTGCTACGTTCACCCACCAGAGCGAACGATCCTGGATGCAATGGACCGCGCCCGAGAGGTAACGGGTCGGCACAATCCTGGGCACGACCAGAAAATGCCACCATCAAAGCATCCGAGTCGGCAAGCTGTAATCAATTGAAAGTAAATAGGATAAGTGGTGGGGCTGCACAGGCTCGAACTGTGGACCTTCTGGGTGTAAACCAGACGCTCTGACCGACTGAGCTACAGCCCCGCAACAACGCCAGTATATCATCCGGCTGGAATCGGAACTCCGCGAGCAAGCTGCGCCGGGCGCGCGAGAGGCCGGGCATACCGTATCTTCTCAATATTACGGGGCGATCATGAGGGCTCCCAGGAGGCCCCGAGTTGGAGA
>JAIQFL010000191.1 GCA_020073365.1 Terriglobia bacterium
TGAACGGCGTCCTGCAGAGCCTCACGAGCCGGAAGAAAGGAGTGTCATCCACCTGGTCTTGGTGTACCCAATTTCAGGATCATCTTGCATTGGAAACGATTCCTAATTTCAGGATCATCCTTGGATTGGAAAATGCTGTGGTCCGCGCGTGTCCCCCCGGACCCGCCTTCGGCAACAGCATCAACATCCGGCCGAACATAGGGAAGGCCGACGCGGGCGTCGGGGTGCCCTCCCCGCCCCGGACCAGCATAGGCGTCAAAACAAGCCCCGTTTTTCGGGGATGACAGATGCGGTTTCCGAACGGAGAAACCTCGATGCGGAGTTCCGGGTCGCCTCGTCGAAGATCGGTCAGTTGTCGATCACGTCACCCGTCCCGCGCCGGATCGGCAAACGCTGCGCGCCGGTTCGCGACCTATACCCGAATCGACGGTAAATGCTAACGTATATGTTATTATCGAATCGTGCTCCACGTTCGGGAATACATCGACACGGCCGGAAGCAGCCCCTTTACGAAATGGCTGCGTGCACTCAACGTTCAAGCCGCGGCGAAAGTTGCAACGGCGCTTGAACGCATTGCGGAGGGCAATCTGTCCAACGTCAAGACGGTCGGGAACGGCGTTCTCGAATACAAGGTTGATTTTGGCCCCGGCTACCGCATTTACTTCGGGCGGGACGGCGACCGGCTTGTTATTCTGCTGGCCGGTGGGATGAAGAAGCGCCAGCAGGAAGACATCCGTCAAGCAAAGGCGAATTGGGAAAACTACCGGAACAGGAAGACTCAGGAAAAAACACGATGCCACTGACCAAGGATTTTCGCGAAACGATCCGCGAACGCGCCCAACGGGAACCACGATTCCGCAAGGCGTTGCTTCGTGAAGCAATCGAACTCATGCTCTCCGGCGACGAGAAGACGGGTCGCGCGATCCTGCGCAACTATATCAATGCCACAGTCGGATTTCGGCAGTTGGAAGAGGCGACATCCATTCCGGCCAACAGCCTCATGCGGATGTTTGGGCCGAATGGAAACCCTTCGGCCAAAAACTTGTTTGGCGTCCTCGCTCATCTTCAGGCGCAGGAAGGCGTGAACTTTGAGATCCGTCCCCGTCGCAGTTGATACTCACTCACGGCCTGTGACGCCGATAGCTCTAAGCTGCGCGACCAGGGAGGATCTGGAGAAGAGTGGAAACAGTTGTGGCATGGTGTCAACCTGAGTCCCTTGTTGAGGCATGGTCCAACCTTCGCAGGGCGGCGGATTGACTCGGAGGCTTTATTTTTACGCCTCGACCGGGGGTGCCCCACGGCCAAAGTAAACGGCATTGGGTTGGCAGCCTTCATCTCGTTAAATCTCCATTCGGGGCTTGATAGTAGAGCCTCTACTATGGTAGGCTATCTACTATGCTTCACAAACGCGTGGAAGTGCTCCATGGCACGCTCGACATGCTCATCCTCGGCACGCTGCTCCGAGGGCCGGTCCATGGCCACGGCATTGCCAGGCACATCCAGCGCACCACCGAGGATGTCTTGCAGGTGGATCACGGCTCTCTCTATCCGGCGCTTAACCGGCTGGAGCGGAAAGGCTGGATCCGATCGAATTGGGAAGACACCGAGCGCGGACGGCAGATGAAGTTCTACCGGCTGACGCCCGCGGGCAGGAAGCAGTTGCTGGCCGAGGAGTCCGAGTGGAAACAACTGGCGCGGGCCATCGCTCAGGTGCTGCGCCCTCTGGAGGATTGACATGTGGAACTGGATTCGCAAAGACCGGGACCTCGAGCGCGAGATCCGCGCTCACATGGAATGGGAGGCCGAAGACCTGGCCGATGCCGGCGTGCCGCCGGATGAGGCCCGGCGCGCGGCAATGCGGGTGTTCGGCAACGCTACGGCAATCCGCGAAGTGTGTTACGAAATGTCGGCGCGTACCGCAGCCGGGACACTCCTACAGGACCTGCGCTATGCCGTGCGCATCCTGGGCCGCAACCCGGGCTTTGCGGCGGCCGCGGTCCTCACGCTGGCACTGGGAATTGGAGCCAACACCGCGATCTTCAGCGTAGTGGATGCAGCGTTGCTGAGGCCTCTGCCCTACGCCGATCCCGACCGCCTGGAGGCCATACACATCGAGGTGCCGCAATTCCGCGACACCTCTCCCAGCATGGCCGTGCGGCCGCGCGATTACCTCGAATGGCTGCGCTACGACACGGGCTTCTCGGCGCTGTCGCTATTCGGCGCGGCCGCCATGAACCTCACGGGCCAGGGCGAACCGGAGCGCCTGGACGCACTACGTGTCTCCGCGAACCTGTTTTCCTTGCTGGACGTCCAACCGGAGCGCGGACGCGCCTTTCTGCCCGGGGAAGACGTGCCGGGGCGCGGCGGGGTGGTCTTGCTGAGCCACGATTTCTGGGTGCGGCGTTTCGGCGGTGAGCCATCGATACTGAATCGCGCGATCGCGCTCGACGGGCGGCCGTACGTGGTGGCGGGCATTCTGCCGGCGGGCTTCCTCTTTCCAACCGGCAAACAGTTTCATCCGCTCCTGCCTCTGCCGCCGCGCATCGATGTATGGGTGCCGCTGGAGCTCTCGGCCCCCGAGATCATGCAGACGGGAACCTTCAATTTCGGCGTCATCGGCCGCCTTCGTCCAGGCATCTCGCCCGAGCGGGCGGAGCAACAACTGGATGCGGTTTCGGTGCGGTTCGGGCAGCAGGAGTTCCGAACCTTCCATCTGGACCTTCATACCCGCTTGACGCCCATACGTGAAATCTTCACGGGCAGGGTGCGGCAAGGCCTGTTGCTGCTGTTGGGGGCCGTGGGTCTCTTGCTGGCCATTGCATGCGTGAACCTGGCCAATCTGCTGATGGCGAGGATGACCGGCCGGAGCCGGGAGTTTGCCACGCGCGCGGCGCTGGGTGCGCGCCGCGGGCGCCTGATGCGACAGCTTCTGACGGAGAGCTTGCTGCTGGCGTCGCTCGGCGCGGTCGCGGGTGCGGCGCTGGGAATGTGGGGGATTCGTGCCGCCACCGCGCTGGCGCCGCGCGACTTGCCGGAGTTGCAACGGGCCGCGATCAACGGCCCTGTGCTGGGCTTCACGTTTGCGATCGCCTTGCTGACGGGCTTCGTGTTCGGACTCCTTCCGGCAATGGGCATTTTCCGCCGGGACCTGCACGCAGAGTTGAAGGAGGGCGGTCGCGATTTCTCCGGTTGCGTTCGCGCCGGTCGGCTGCACCGCGTTTTGGTGACCGTAGAAGTGGCCTTGAGCACCGCGTTGCTCGCCGCGGCCGGCCTGCTGCTCCATAGCTTTGTAAAGGTGATGAACGTGGATTGCGGCTTCGCTGTGGAACGCATCGTGGCGGTGGACCTGGCGCTTCCGGCCAACCAGTACGTCGGCGCCCGGCAGCGGGCCGCATTCTTTCGCGAAGCCGTGCGGCGTCTTTCGGCGCTACCCGGGGTGACGGCGGCGGGCGCCGTGACGGATCTGCCGTTGACCAACGAGGCCAACACAAGCCTCATCCAACTGGAGAGCGACACCCGTTTGAGGCTCGACCGGCCCGTGGCCGCATCGCGCAGTGCGACGCCGGGCTATTTCGAGTCGATGCAGATCCGGCTGCTGTCGGGCCGCGACTTCCGCGACCAGGAGCCGGCGCCCGTGGCCGTCATCAGCCAGGCGCTGGCGAAGGCGCTGTGGCCCAATGAACCGTTGCCCGGAATGATTGGCCGCCGCTTCCGGCACAGCTCTATGGGCATCGTCAGCATCATCGGGGTGGTGGCGGATGTGCGGACGGCGGCGCTGGACGCCCAGCCGATGCCGCAGGTGTACCGTCCATACGATCAGGTGACACCGGCGGAAATGAGCCTGGTGATCCGGTCGGCGCGCGAGCCCGGGGACCTGGCGCGCGCGGCCACGGCCGAGATTCGGGGGATCGACCCAAACCTGCCGGTGCCCGCGTTGAGGACCATGTACCAGATGGTGTCGGCTGCCGTCGCGCAACGCCGCTTTCAGACGGTGCTGATCGCTGTATTTGCGCTGGTGGCGCTGGGGCTGGCGGTGGTGGGGACCTACGGGGTGGTCAGCTATTCCGTGCGGCGGCGCACCCGCGAAGTGGGGTTGCGCATGGCCCTGGGGGCCAGGCCGGAGGATGTCATGCGGTAGGTGATGGCCGAGGGCTTGCGGCCGGTCGCGGCCGGTGTGGCGCTCGGAATGATTGGCGCATCCGCGGGTGCGAGCGCATTGCGCAGCCTGCTGTTTGGCGTCGGCCCGCTGGATCCGGCAGCCCTCGGGGGTGTCGCCTGTGTGCTGCTTGTGGCAGCCGCCGCGGCTTGCTACGTTCCCGCCCGGTGGGCCTCCCGCGTGGATCCCTTACGCGCCCTCCGCCATAGCTAACTATATTGTTTTCATTGTGTTATCCATTAGAACAGTTCGTTCTGTCATCTTTCCGGCACCCCTTTCTGCCTCTCCAACGGCCGTCCGCCCCCAATCAGCCCGACGGCACCGCACCCGCCACGTTCACATCTTCCTCATCTTTGCGTTCTCCCTGTTTACGATAAGATAGACCCTGCATGAAACTGGTGTTGTCATTGCTGGTGTCGGGCGTGGCGGCCCTTGCGGCGGGGACGGAGGCGAAGGTCAAGCTTCCCAACAGCAGCGCCGACCTTCTTCGCGGGCAGAAACTTTTTCAGGTTCATTGCGCGCTATGCCACGGGCCGAAAGGCGAAGGCCAGCGCGGGCCGATGTTGACACGGGCGAAGCTGTCGCGGGCTCCCGACGACGCCGCTCTGCTCAAGATCCTGGAAGATGGCATTCGCGGCACGGAAATGCCTGGGGCAGGGGCCATGTCCGACCGCGAGATGCGGCAGACCGCGGCGTACGTCCGGTCGCTCGGTAAGGTCGCCATGAAACCGGTGCCGGGGGACGCCGCACACGGCGCGGAGATTTTCCGTGGCAAGGGCAACTGCGCGGGCTGCCACTCGATCCACGGCGAAGGTGGCGTTGCGGGGCCGGACCTGTCGGGGATCGGCGAGTCGCGCAGCGCGGCATATCTTCGCGAATCGATCGTCAATCCGGGCGCCGCCGTCCCCGAGGGTTACCTGCTGGTGACAGTGGTTCCCCACACCGGACCGCGCGTCACCGGAGTGCGTGTGAATGAGGACTCGTTCTCCATTCAGATCCGCGACAGCACCGGGCGCTCGTATTCGTTCTGGAAAAAGGATCTGGCACAGGTGGATAAGCAGCGGGGCAAGTCGCCCATGCCGTCGTACCAGGGGCAACTGTCAGATGCGGAGTTGACGGACCTGGTGGCGTACCTGGCGTCGTTGAAGGAGGCGAAATGAAGACCCTGGTCTGTCTGCTCCTGCCCGCCGCGCTGCTGGCGCAGGTGAACGTTCCGTTCGACCGCATCCGCGATGCCAACAAAGAGCCGGGCAACTGGCTGACTTACTCGCGGGATTACTACGGACGGCGTTACTCCCCGCTCGACCAGGTGAACACCAGTAACGTGAGTAAGCTGCACATCGCCTGGATGCGCCAGGTAGACGAGACAGACACGTTCGAGACCTCGCCGATCGTGGTGGATGGCACCTTATTTGAGACGGAGCCGCCGAATATTGTCGAGGCACTCGATGCCGTTACCGGCCGCTCCTTGTGGAGTTACCGGAAGGAACTGCCGAAGGATCTCCGGTTGTGTTGCGGCAAGGTGAATCGCGGCTTGGCCATCCTCGGGAATACGTTGTATTACGCCAGCCTCGACGCGCACCTGATCGCGCTGGATGCGCGCACCGGCAACCTGCGGTGGGACGTGACCATGGCCGATTACAAGAATGGGTATTCGAGCACGGGAGCGCCGCTCGCGGTGAAGGACAAAATCATCACAGGGATGGCGGGGGGCGAATACGGCGTGCGCGGGTTCATCGACGGCTATGACGCCAGGACCGGAAAGCGTCTGTGGCGCTTCTACACCATCCCGGCCAAAGGTGAACCTGGGAACGACACGTGGGCCGGCGAGAGCTGGAAGACGGGATCGGCCACCACGTGGGTGACCGGCGTGTACGATCCGGAGACCAATACGGTCTACTGGGGCACTGGGAATCCTGGGCCGGACTGGAACGGCGACGTGCGCAAGGGCGACAACCTGTACTCGGACTGCCTCATCGCTCTGGACCCCGATACGGGCGCGAAGAAGTGGCATTTCCAATACACACCCCACGACGTGAACGATTGGGACTCCACCCAGACGCCCATTCTGGCCGACGGGACGGTTGCGGGACAGGTTCGAAAGATGGTGGTGCTGGCCAACCGCAACGGCTTTTACTACGCGCTCGACCGGGTTACCGGCAAGTTTATAGCTGGCCGGCCCTACGTGAAGCAGACGTGGGCGACCGGTCTGGACGAAGCCGGCCGGCCCATGCGTGTCCCGGACGCGGAGCCTACCGTGGAAGGTAAGTTGATCTGGCCGAGCCTGGGAGGTGGGTCAAATTGGTACAGCTCGACTTACAACCCTAAGACCGATCTGTATTATGTGAACGTGAAGGAAGAGGCCGGTATCTATCATAAGGGCGAGGCCGAGTACCGGGCCGGAGCGCTCTTCAACGGCGGGGGCCAGCGCGATTACAAGGACGAGGACCCGTACGGCGCGGTGCGCGCGCTGGAAGTGGCGACGGGCCAGTTGCGTTGGGAGTACAAGCTGCACAGGCCTTCGCACTCGGGCCTGATGACAACCGCGGGAGGTCTGGTGTTCGGGTCGAATCTCAGCTCGTTCTTCGCGCTGGACGCGCAAAATGGGAGGCTGCTGTGGCGCTTCGAGACAGGCAGCGGGATTGACGCCAATCCGATCAGCTACATGAGCGAGGGCAAGCAGTACATCGTGATCCCGGCCGGGCACGCCCTGCTGGTGTTCGGGCTGGATTAGCGTGACCAGGTTCCGGCGCCCGGCAACCCATCTTCCGGCGCTGTCCAAGAACATCACGGTTTCGCAGGCTGCCGGCTGGAGTCAATCTGAATCGGCTTGAAGTATTCCGGCACGATGACCCGCGTTCCAGGCGAAGCCGCCTTCACTTCAGCGATGAAAGACTGCAGGCGTTCGACTGCCGGCTGCTGCGACACGCTGTACGGCACATTGAAACGATCCCAGTGCGTGGGCAGTACGAGAGGGGGATTGCCGAGTGCCCGCATCAGTCGCGGTGTGTAATCATCGATGTTTTGCCGCTCCGGCATCGCACCGATCAGTGCCACATCCGGCTGGAGTCCGTTCACCTCTCGCTCGATATAGTTCATGGACCCGAACACGATCACCTGATGTCCGGCAATCCGCAAAAGGTAAGCCAGGGTTCCGCCCTCGACATGCTGTCCCAATCGGAAGGGCGGTTTGGCGTCTGCCGGGAACAGTGGCGGTCGAGCAGGTGTGGTCACTGCACCCTTGGGCCGTCGGAAGATGCCGTGGAGGCTGGGGATCACGCGTACCGAAAACCCGTCAAACTGCAAGTCCTCGCGGCCCTGGAGGACCTCAGTTGGCGATCCGGCACCCCGCTGGCCCGTGCCAGATTTGCGGTACTTTCCGTCCCGATCACGATTGCTCCAGTTTTCCGTGCGATGTACGGCATATCCAGAGCGTGGTCGGGATGGGTATGAGTGATCAAGATGAAGTCGGCACGTTTGATGTGGGCATCGATTGCTGTCACGTCTGGCTCGACGACGTCGTTTGCGGTCACCGTTGGGCGTGGGTCATGGGGTGCTACATCATCATTGGGCGTCCTGAGTTTGGCGCGCGTCAGATACGGGTCCACAAGGATCGCGATTTTGCCGTCCGTAATTTCCCAGCCCGCCGTGCCAAGATAGGAGAGTTGAAGCCCACCCTGTGCGGTGGCCGGTACCGGGTACGCCGCCGCTAACAGTAACCAGGAGAGGCCGGAGATGCAGTCGGCAGATCGCATGGGGTGAGCTTAACTCACGCGGATGCGCTGGTGCAAACGGTAACGCGCCCGAATCGACGAGTTGGGTGAAGATCAAGAACCCGAGCTACCGCCAGGCTGGCAGTGCAAATCTCTCCCCGGCTCTCCCGTTTTAGGACGGTCGCCGACGCCCGCTCGGGTAAGCGGCCTAATCCGGATCTCGATCAGGAATCTCTACTTCTTGATCTGGTAGACTCCGAGCAAGTTTATCGAGTGTTCTCAACAGGTCTATGGAGGCTTGTAGCGCCTTGGTAACATCGAGCCGTCAGAGCCTCCGATACTGCCGAATCGCAACTACCGAATCGCAAGCCGCCGCCGAACCCCCGTGTGCTACAATGATTTTCGATCGGGCCGTGGCGCAGCCTGGCTAGCGCGCTTGCTTGGGGTGCAAGAGGTCCCGAGTTCAAATCTCGGCGGCCCGACCATCAAATCCCTTCTGAGTCGTTCTATCGCAAGAACTCCGCCAAGGGACGGTCGGAGTGGCCGATGGTTAGTTAGCATGGGCGCGTTCCGGGCATGCCCGCTCCCCTACTCATATCGCAAAGCGATCAGCGGGTCCACTTTGCTGGCGCGCCGCGCGGGGATATAACAGGCCAACAGCGTCACCGCGAACAAAACCGCGGCCATCGCGGCAAAGGTGGCGACGTCCACCGAACTGACACCGAAGAGCAGCCCGTTCAAGATTCGCGTCAAGGCGAACGCGCCCAGCGCTCCGATCAAGGTCCCGGCCGCCGCCAGCCGGATGCCCGCGACGCCCACCAGGCGCACCACGTCTCCGGATTGCGCGCCAAGGGCCATGCGGATGCCGATCTCACTGGTGCGCTGCGCCACCGAGTAGGAGATCACGCCGTAAATCCCGAGCGCGGCCAGCAGCAGGGATACCGAGGAGAACAGAGTCAACAGAAGGGTGAGGAACCGCGGACGCGAGCGCGCCAAAGACATCACGTCGTCCATGGCACGCAGTTGGGAGATGGGCAAGGCGCGGTCCAGCCCGCGGATTTCATTGCGGATGGCGCTCACCATAGACATGGGGTCGCCCTTGGTGCGAACCACCAGGTATGCCGTCCGGACAGGCGACTGCGGAAACGAGATGAAGAGTTCGGTGCCGGCGGGCCCGTCGAGCCCGGCGTTCTTCATGTCGGCGACCACCCCCACGATGGTGCGCCAGGGGCTGTTGGGCCCGCCCGTACGCACACGATGTCCCAGGGCGCTCTCCTGCGGCCAGTACGTCTTGGCCATAGTCTGGTTGATCACCACCGCCGGTGTGGAGGCGGCGCCATCCCCCTGGTTCAGAAAGCGGCCTTCCAGCAGGTGCGCCCCCATGGTTTCGAAGTATCGGCCGCCGACGAAATTCCAATAATCGATGTTCTGGATGGGCCCACCCGGTACGGGGACGAAGTTTTCGATTTCGGTGTCGTTGGCATTGATGGGACGATCCGGCGGCAGGCCGTTGCCAAGTGAAGCGGAGATCACCCCGGGCAGCGCATTGACTCGGTCCTGGAGCGACTGGTAAAAGCCTCCGAAGGCTGCCGCATCGCGATAGGCGGTAGTCGGCAGGGAGAGCCGCATCGTTAGGATGTGGCTGGGATCGAAGCCCGCATTCACCTCCTGCAATTTCCAAAATGCCTTGACCATCAGGCCGGAGCCGATCAACAGGATCAGCGCGAGCGCCAGTTCCAAGATCGCCAGCACCGCGCGGAATAGATTGGCCGCCACCGCGCTGCTATTGCGGCCGGCCGCGGCCTTCAGCGTCTCATACAGGCCCGACGGCTTCATATGCAGGATGGGGGCGAGGCCGAAGGCGATACCGGTAGCCACCGAGACGCCCAGGGTGAACAGGAGCACCTGCCAATCGATATCGATCTCGGCGGCCCGCGGAATGCTGCCCGCGTTGGTAGCCACCAGCAGCCGCAGGCCGCCGAACGCGAACAGCATACCGAACGCGGCGCCCGCCAGCGAAAGCAAGATGCCCTCGATGACAAACTGTTGCAACAGGCGGCCCAAGCCGGCCCC
The DNA here is from genome assembly GCA_020073365.1 of Terriglobia bacterium. Classification (GTDB taxonomy): domain Bacteria; phylum Acidobacteriota; class Terriglobia; order Bryobacterales; family Bryobacteraceae; genus JAIQFL01. The sequence continues at coordinate 9,943 of JAIQFL010000191.1, forward strand.
GATCGCGGCGCGCACGGCGATCTCGCGGCGGCGGACTTCCGAGCGGGCCAGCAGCAGGTTGGCCACGTTGACGCAGGCGATCAGCAGCACGAACACCACTGCGCCCAGCAGGACCAGCATGGCCTTGCGCACCGAGCGCACTACTTCGTCCTGGAATCCCGCGAGAACGATGGGGTGGTTCTTGGGATCGAAGGGATGCTGCCCACCGAGGGCGCTTGCCTGCTGGACGTAGCGTTGCATTTCACCCGCCGCCTGGGCCATGGAGACGCCGGGACGGAAACGCGCCAGCAGGTTCAGGAAGTGGCTTCCGCGACTGCCGGGATTGGCGGGGTCGATCTGCAACGGGAGCCACAGTTCGGGAGGATCGAGCTCGCCGGGAGGGAAGGCGAAGGAACGCGGCATGACCCCGATCACGGTGCAAGGGTTGCCGTTGAGCCCGATATCGCGGCCGAGGATGCCGGGGTCGCCGCCATAGCCGTGTTGCCAGAGACCGTAGGAGATCACCGCCGTCAGGGGTTGATTGGGCCGGTCGTCTTCCGGAGTCAGGAGCCGTCCCTGGATGGGCGTGACGCCGAGCAGGGGCAGCATTCCGCCGGTCACGTAGGAGGCTTGCGCGCGTATCGGTTCGCTGGTGCCGGCCAGATTCACGCCCCCGTTAGTCCAGGCTTCCAGGGCGTCCCAGGAAGTGGTATCGCGCTTGAGGTCCAGGAATTCCGGTGGGGAGACCCAGAAATGACGGAGGCCGCCGTTGGGAAAGTTGGGGAACTCGGTGAAGACGCGCACCAGGCGGGGCGCGTTGGCGTAGGGGAGGGCGCGCAGAAGCACGCCGTTGACTACGCTGAAGACCGCGGTGGTCGCGCCAATCCCGAGCGCCAGGCAGGCCACCGCCGCCGCCGTAAATCCGGGATTCTTGGCCAGCATGCGCAGGCCGTAGCGGACGTTTTGGGTGAGTGCTCCCATGGGACCTCCTTGAGGGTGAAGAGGTTTAGACGGGATGATAACAGATTGGTTTGCGGTGGAGAGCATCAACTACAAGCTCCAGGACCTGCTATCCCAGAGGGAGCCCCCTGGGCATGGATACCGCCCTCCGATCCGGCCCGCGGCCCTGCAGTCTGCCTCGCCGATTTGGATCAGGCCCTGAGGCTGGTCTCAATAAACGCCCTGGGTCTGCCGGCTGGGATATACTCAATTTGGAAGCGGCCTCGCGATGTACATTCTGACCGAATACCTTGACCGGGCGATGGCCCAGGCGGTATATGACAAGCTCGATGACGGCACGTACGGCGGACGGATTCCAGCTTGTCGCGGTGTGGTCGCATTCGCCGCATCCCTGGCTGAGTGTTCCGAGGAACTACGCTCCACCTTGGAAGATTGGGTGCTTCTAGGAATGAAACTGGCCCAAGCGCTGCCCGTGATCGCCGGCATCGATCTCAACCGGGAGCCGGTGCATGAGCCGGTGGACACCCTGTAAGCGCCGCGACTTCATTCGCCGGCGGCGGGCTCTCGGTTTCGACGGTCCTCTGGCCGGAACCAGACATTCCTTCATGATCTATCACAGCCATAGACTCGCCATCGATTATGCGGGTGGTACCGGAGAACCTTCCAGCCTTGATGGGTTCCACAGCAAATCTACATTGATGAGCGTGCCGAGGGTTTGAAGATTCAGCCCCTCGCAAGCCGCGTCCGTAGCGACCACCAGCCGGATGTCGCGCTTCTTCAGGGCCTTCTTGATGTTCTCCCGATCTACCGACGCGAACGCATCCCCCTTGAAGATCCCGCTCTTGCCAGCGCCTGCGTACACGCCCACGGACTCCTCCCCGAGAATCCGGGCAAGCTCCGAGGCCACTTCGCCAAAAGCGAATCTCGCGCCAGCGGCAGGTCTAGACGGCCGAAGCTACTCCGAATCCCCCGCTCGCACTCAGGTGCCAGACGTGCTGGAACAGCCGGTCCGCGGTAGCCTGCTTGTCAAGATCCGTAAACGGCGGATCTGGAAGCGTCGCGAAAACGTGATCGAGGATCAGGCTCTTCACTTCGGCCTGCGTTTGTTCCTTTTCGGTCCAGCGGTCCACCCTTTCGATCACCTCGTGAAGCCTGATCAGCAGATTGCGGCTCTCACGCTTGACCCGCTCGCGATCGGCCTTACTCAGGTCGGGACGCGTAACCAGATCGAAGAGCGCCAGTTCCTCTTCGCTCAAGCCTTCCTCGGCGGCGCGGCGCTGCTCAGCGCTCAGGCTGTTGGCAAGGTCCACCAGTCTGGCGAAGGTTTCCTCTATGGTCACGCGGTCCTTCTCGCGGTTGTAATCCGCAACGATTTCGGAGTACTTGCGGTAGTAGTCCATGCGTAGCGGATTCTGAGCCAGCATTCGGGCGAGCTGGTCTTCCACGATCTGGCGGACATCTTGCAGCGCGGAAGCCTTCCGCTTGACCTTCTTGGCGAACTCGTCGCGAAGCCTTTCGAGATCGATATGGCTCAAGTCGTAGAATTTCGACTCGGTCTGATCATCACCGGGCGCGGCGGCGCGGATGGCTTCATTGACGATGCGGTGCAGCTCCTTCATCAGGTCGGTGACGTCGGAAAGATCACGCCGCTCCTCGATCTTCTTGTAGATGGCCTCGATGTTGTCGTGGCGCTCGGCGTAGGTAAATACCGACGGCTCCATCAGGAGCGCTTTGAAACGGAGGAAAACCTGGCGGGCGAGAATCTCGAAGCGCCGTTTGGATTCATCCGACGTGTAGACCGCTTCCACCGCGTCCGCCAGCGCCTGAATCCGGGTGAAGCCCTTCGCGCCGCGCAGGACGCTGGGGTCGAAGCCCAGCCCCCTAAGGTGCCTTTCGGTTTCGCCGACGGCTTGCGCCAGCGCCTGCACGCGCTCTTCGACCGGCGCCACAATCTCGGTGTCCCCGGCGCCATCGTCACCCAGGGCATATTGCGCCAACGCCGCGCGCAGGCTCGCCAACATGCCGTTGTAGTCCACAATCAGGCCGAAGTCTTTACCCGGATAGACGCGGTTGGCCCGGGCGATGGCCTGCATCAGGGTGTGGGCCTTCATCGGCTTGTCGATGTAGAGGGTAGACAGGCATTCGACGTCGAACCCCGTGAGCCACATGGCGCACACGACAGCCACCCGGAACGGATGATGCGGGTCCTTGAACGCATCCTCCACCTTCACGCGGGTGTCCTCGACTTCGAAGCCCTGCTTCATGCGGGCACGGTGGGGAATGATATCGATTCCCCATTTCTGGAAATCGGCAACTTCATTCTGCCCCTCGCTAACGATGATCTCGATGATGGTCTCTTCCATCCAGGTGGCCTGGCCGCGCAGCCAGGCCACCTCTTTGGCGACGGCTTCCCGTTCGTCCGCGTCCGTCCAAGTTGCCAGTTCGGCATCTTTCGCCGCGATGGCCGCCCTTACTGCGGCAATCTTCGCCTGCCAGCGCGGCACGATCTTCTGCCACATGCGGCCGCAGGCGATCTTGTCGATGCAGACCAGCATGCATTTGCCCGACTCCCAGCGCGTCGCGCAATGTTCCACGAAATCGCCGCCGATCTTGTCCAGCCGGTCGCCGGCGGTGATCACTTCGTAGTCTTTTCCGAGCAGCTTTTCGAGCAGCGCCTCTTTATCGGGGTCGAGATCGGCTTGGGCAATGGCGTCGGCGATGCGGTCGTTGAGATCGAGCCGCGCGACCCTGAGCTTCTCGCCGCGATTCTCGTAGACCAGCTTTACAGTGGCGCCGTCTTGCTCGGAGCGCTTGAAATCGTAGCGCGAGACGTAGCCGCCGAAGATGCGCCGCGTCAGGTGGTCGTTCTTAAACAGCGGAGTACCGGTGAAGCCGATGAAGGCCGCATTCGGCACGGCCAGGCGCATGTTGCGCGCGAGCTTTCCCGCCTGGGTGCGGTGCGCCTCGTCGGAGATCACGATGATATCGTCGCGCGTGCTGTAGGGCTGGTCCGGGTTCACGTCCTGGTTGAACTTATGGATCAGGCTGAAAATAAAACGGTGGTTTTCGCGCAGGCGCTCTCGAAGATCCTCGCCTGAGCTCGCCCGCGGAGTCTGCTTATCGGCAATGCCGCAACCCACGAACGTAGCGTAGATCTGGCTGTCCAGATCGTTGCGGTCCGTCATGAGCAGAAATGTGAACTTGCCCGAGATCGTGCGACGCACTTTCTCGGCGAAGAAGGCCATGGAATAGGACTTCCCGCTGCCCTGGGTATGCCAGAAAACGCCGAGCCTGCCGAGGTCGGGATGGGCCGATTCCACCAGCTTCAGCACCTGAGCGCCGCCTTGTTCCGTGTCCGTGAATTCCTCGATTTCGAGTTCGACCACGCGCCAGGTCAATCGCTTTTCCGGCGGGAACTCGCTCTTCAGTTCCTCCTGCCGCAGGACGGACGCGACCGCGTTATTGACGCCCAACACCTGATGATTGCGCGCCACGATTTTGCGGGTTCCGCCCGGCTTGCTCTCGTCGAAGAGGATGAAGTTCTCCACCAGGTAGAGCAGACGCCGGTGCTCCAGCATGCCATTCAATAGCACCTCCGCCTCCAGGCTGCCCTTATCGCGCTCGTCGAGACGCTTCCACTCGGCGAAGTGCTCCCATTGGCTGGTGATCGAGCCGTAGCGCGCATGGTGCCCGTTGCTCACGATCAGGAACGCATTGTGGTGGAAGGCGTGGGCGATGACGTGCTCATCGAGATAGTCGCGCAGGTTGCCATCGAAACCGGCGCGGATGTTCTTGTAGACGGCTTTCAGCTCGATGAAGACGAGGGGGAGGCCGTTGACGAAGCAGACCAGGTCCGCGCGCCGGTTGTAGGCGGGTGAGCGCAGGCCGGTGATCTTCAATTCGCGGACCGCGAGAAAGCGGTTGTGGGGGACGCCGTTGACGGCGCCGTTCTGAAAATCGATGACGCGGGCGCGTTCGGTGTGAAGCTGCCCCCGCGGGTCGCGAAAGCTGACGGGCACGCCGTCGCGGATCAGGCGATAGAAGTCGCGGTTGTGTTGGAGCAGGGATCGCGAGAAATCGTGCTGCGTAAGCTGGGCGACCGCGTCTTTGATGGCCTCCGGCGGCAAATGCCGGTTGAGGCGGAAGAGCGCGTTGCGCAGGTCGCGGGTGAGCACGACTTCCCGGGTGTCGGTGCGGCCCAGGGTCCCGGCGAGGCCGAAGGTCTCCTGGTTCCAGGCGTAGATACCGTCCCAGCCGAGCTTCTCTTCCAGGTGCCGTGAGAAGGTGGCCTGTACCAGAGTGTCTTCGCTGTTGATGCCGGTAATCATGCTCTATGAACGATTCTATGAAATGTCTACGCCGCTCCCGGATCTTTGCCGATCCCAAGCTGTTCCCTCCGCAAGCGGATCTCCGCCCAGGATGGCGCCGAGTCCGGCACGATCCATCCCGCGGCGTCGCGAAGCGCCCTCTGGATGCTCTTGCTCTTCTTGCCGAATACGTAGCCGTGCGCCGGTTCCTCGGGTTTTGGGTCCGGGCCGACAATCTGCCCTTTTCGGCGGCACACGCCGGCGTCGAGGCTCATCAGCAGGTCGTTTGGATGGTCCTTCAGCGAATCCCAAGGCTTTCGTCCCGCGGCCTGCATCACCGCATCCAGATTTACGGAGAGTTCGGTGTCGCGAAACGCGGCCGACGACACCTCGCTCTTTCCGCCGTCACCCTCCACGATGTGGGTCAGGTGTATGCGGCGGAAGAGGCGTTCCTCATCGGGGATATTGGGATCGTCGAAATGGTTTGTAGCCATGATCGGGCAGGTCTCACTTCAAGTTTGCGATATATGCCTGGATCCGATCGTAGTTTCTGGAGACCTGTCCTTCGCTTTCCAATTCGCTGCCGTCCTCGTAATACCAGAAGCCCGGCGCCTCGCCGGCGGGGAATTCGATCTCGAGGTTCCGGCCCCGCCGGTGCCACTCGACCTGAATACCGCCGTCGCTCAGGGGAACGACGCTCGGCGCCGGCGCGTCGTTCTCCATGACCTCGACCAACACCGTCAGCGCTTTCTGCGCGATCTGTTCCTGAATCTCAACAGCCCCGTAGCCATCCCAATTCTGAGGCAATCGGAGCAAATCGAGGAGCGACTGGACCGTGGGCGCCAGCCAGGCCGGGACCTCACGCTCACAAGTCAGGGAAGCGAGACGGCGAGAGTCAGGCGCCCTGTTCTCACGCCGGGATTCAGCGATCAAGCGGGAGACATCGGCCTCTGTGTAGCCAAGCCGGCGCGACTGCTCACGCCCATACTTGCCGAGTTCTTCCAGCTTCCGATGTGCGAGGTATCGCCACAGGGCATCCGCGGCGAGTTCATCCGTGGTTTTCCCGTCCGCACTCGCCGCTTCATTCACCGCGCTCAGCAGATCGTCCGGGATGTGCAGGTTGTTCTGGGTTGCCATGATGCCCTATGTTCTAGCGTACCGCACATGCGCCAGTTTCGATGCCCGCTGACTCCACAATGTGACTGCGATTCCACCGGCTCGCAACACGACTCATACGGCGATCTCGCCGCTCATGAGGCGGGGGAGTAGAAGGTCGCGGGCTTTTGCCATACTCGAGTTCTGGCGACGAAGGCTGAGAATCTGCAGGTAGATCACCGAAGCCAACTTGTCAAATTGCGTCAGTAGTGCGCGCGGCGGGAGCATGGTCTTAACTGTGGTCAAGGCCGATTTCCTTATATGCCTCAGTGTTGCTCCCGTGGTTTGATTGGTGAAGTTAGGGAGCGCCTGCCGCAGCGCTTGAAGCATAAAAGCCGGAGCACATGAGTCGTTAGTCTCCACTCGGAACAGATGCTGATTCAATAAGGCTGGTCCGTCGTACCAAAACTCCACCAGAAGCGTGCCAGACCACGAGAAGAGCAGGTCACCGTCCTGTAAAAAATACCTCTCTGGAATGTTCTCGCCCGTGTTACGCGGTGTTGTCGGGGAGAGTCCGGCTCGGAGTTCGGGAATTTTTACGATCGGGAGCCCGTTGCCACCCAGCTCGTCCGGCGCAAAGGGGTAACCGTTGACGAAATCAGCTAGCGCGGAAAAAGGCACTTGCTGCCAGCCCGCCGGAACGCCCCCGATGATTCGCGTGTGTTCGTGGCCGGGGAAGCGGAGGCGGACGAACCACTCTTCATAGAGCAGCCGTGCAGCGTCTTCCAGCAGCACCACCCGCCGCCGGTTGTTTTCAATCAGGTCGTCATAGGTGGATATAAGATTCACTGCACGGCGCTGAATATCGATGGGCGGAACCGGAATCTGGAAGTCGGCGAGAATTTGGGTTTCCAGCTTCTTCGTTCCGTGGGACGCTTCGGTCGAAAGCTCGCGGATATTCTCCCGCCGCGCAAATAGCGCATAAAACAAGAATTCGGGTTCGACATCGGGTTCACAGGCGAACGCCTTGAGGTCTTGATTAAAGGCAACTTCTCTCTTTGTGATCGCGATGCGGAACTCGTTCGCAAGTGACATCCCACGAACGACTGCGAGTACGGTGTTGGTCGGAACGAGCCGACTGCCAGCTTGTGCGGCTTCAGCAGTAATGCGTAAAGGTGTGTCGTGAATCCTGGTCTGAGTCATCTCCCCGGAACTCACCCATGGAATATCCCCCTCCCAAAACTCTGACACCGCTTTACTCGGGGTTCCGCCTGAAACGAATCTCGCGCAGCGACACAGCGGTCGCAATGGCCAGCCGCTCCTCATATGCCCACCGCCTCGAAATTCGCTTGAATCTTAGCGGCCAGCGCACACGCCTCCCGGTTTAACTCCGCCAACTCGGCGTGAATATCGTGCATAGTCTGCTCAAAATCGAAGTCCTCATCCACCACTGCTGGTGCGACTCCGACGTAGCGGCCCGGTGTCAGACTCCAATCGGCCGCTTCGATCTCGGCGAGGGTCACGGCGCGGCATAATCCGAGCACCGCCGTGAACTCGGCGTCCGGGAACCGGGAGAGGAGCCAATCGGCCTGCTGCTCGAAGTAGGCGGTGAGCTTGAGCTGATCGACGCCATCCCTGCGCCGCGCGTCGAGCTCTTTGGCAAGTCGCCCGATGGCGCGGCTGTCCCACTCGTCGTGATCGCGGGCGGCGGCGTACTTTTCGGCGGTGTCGACAAGGCGAGTCGCGAGCTTGGAAGCGAGATCGATCTCTTTGATGCGGGCGCGGCAGGCGGTGGCGAGGGTGGAGAGCTTGGAGAGGAGTTTCTTCTGTGCGGGCAACGACGGGCGAGCGTTGCTCGCCTTGACAGGCTGAAGCCTGTCCCACGGGGCAGGCCCGGTGGCCTGCCTCACAGCCTCGTCACGCTCCGTTGCCAAGACGCAGAGAGGCGATTCTTTGGGCAGCGATTTGAGGAATGGCGCGGTGGCGTCCGCGAGCGCGCCGCAGGCCTTGCGGAATGCATCCAGTTGCGGACCGATGGCTGCAGCCTCCTCCAGAGTGCGATCCAAGTAACTCTGCACCAGGTCGAGGAACCGTTCCTGCTGGCCCCGGTAGAGCCACACGATGGAGGTCAGGTTTTGAAGCTGCTCGGGCGAGAAATCGTAGATCTTGCGGGTGACCTTACGGAAGACGTTGCGCGCATCGATCATGAGCACCCTGTCGCGACGTTCTTCGGGCTTGCCTCGGTCGAGGTGCCAGAGTTCGCAAGGCACTGTGCGGGTGTAGAAGAAGTTGGAGCGGATGGAAATCATCACGTCCACATCTCGGGTCTGAACCAGCTTGCGGCGGACTTCGGCCTCTCCGTGGCCGGCACTGCTTGCCTGCGACGACATCACGAAACCGGCGCGGCCTTTGGGTCCCAGGTAGCTGTGGAAGTAGGAAATCCAGAGGTAGTTGCCGTTGGAGACCTTCTTGTTCTTATTGACGCCGGGGAGCCCGAACGGGAGACGGTGGTCCTTGCCGGCTTTGCCCGCGTCCACTTCGTCCACGTTGAACGGGGGATTGGCCATCACGAAATCGCAGTGGCCCCAGAGCGGTTTGCCATCCTGTAAGCGATGCGGGTCCTCGTAGTAGGTGTTGGCATCGCGGATATCGCCCTGGAGACCGTGGACCGCGAGATTCATGCGGGCGAGGCGGATGGTGGTGACGGTCTTTTCGTGGCCGAAGAAGGTGACGCGGTGCGCGGTATCCTGCTTCTGGCGCTCGATGAAGTGGCTGGACTGGACGAACATGCCGCCGGAGCCGCAGGCCGGGTCAAAGACGATGCCGTGGTCCGGCTCGATCACGTTGACGATGGTCTGGACGAGGGAGGGTGGTGTGAAGAACTCGCCGTTATCCTGCGCGCCCTGCATGGCGAACTTCATGAGGAAGTATTCGTAGATGCGGCCGAAGACATCTCCTCCGGCGGTGCGCAAAGTTTCGCTGTCGAAGATGCGCAGCAGTCTTTCGAGCACGGAGGGTTCGAACTCGCCGTAGTCCTTGGGGAGTTGGTTGAGCAGGGGTTCGAACTCGCGCTCGATAGCGTTCATGGCGGCCACCAGGGCGGCGCCGAAATCCTCGTTCTTGGGGAGGCGCATGAGCTCGTCGTAGCGGGCCTCCTTGGGGAGCATCAGGGCTCGGCGCTTCAGGAAGTCAGCTTTATTGAGCGGGCGCTTGGGCATTTTGCCGGCGGCCTGGTCCTGGGCGATCTCCTGGCACGCGGCGTCGTAGCGGTTGGTGGCGTGGCGCAGGAAGATGACGCGAGCACGGGCATGCAGTATTCGGAGGAGGACTTGTGCGAGTTGGCGCGAAGATCGTCGGCAGTCTTCCAAAGGTCTGCTTCCAGCTTCTCGATGTCTTGTAAGTGGGCCATGGGGCGCGGTGATGAGGTTAGTTTAGCGCGATGAGTTCGCACGCGAGGCTGGAATCAGGTGCCGGAATAATACCATAAGCCCAAACCCCGCGCCTTTCCCCTGTCACCCCAGTAGTTTACACCGTAGACCACCCTTCGCCCCTCCGCCCTCCGTCCCCTCCCCAAAAACCGGTCATAACCCCCAGGCTACCCTATTCGCACTGAAACCAAAGCCCTTACACCCAGATCCAAAATCCTCCCCAGTCACCGCCCAGTTACCCTGTTCGTCGGATGATATGATTACCGAAAAACAACTCCTAGCCGCCCGCGCCAACGGCTCCCAGTCCCGCGGTCCAAAGACCTCTGAGGGCAAAAGCCGTTCCTCCCGGAATGCAACCCGCCATGGCCTGCTATCCAATATTGTGGTCCTTCCCAGTGAATCCCCTGAAGGCTTTGAGGAACTGGTGGACGCTCACTTTACCCGCTTCAGTCCCGTCGATGAGATCGAAGTCGGCATGCTCGAGGAGATGGCCGCCGCGTCCTGGCGCATGCGCCGCGCGTGGACCATCGAACAGTGCATGATGTCTGGCGCCATCGAGCGTCAGCCGAAAGGAGACGACGAACTTGCTCGTATGTCGCGAGCATTCGGCGAATTGGCCGATTCCCAACGGCTCGCCCTGCTGTACCGCTACGAAACGCGCCTCCACCACATCTACCAGCGCAGCCTCCGCACCCTGCTCCTCACCCGCAAAGCCGCCGGACCGAACCAGCCCGAAAACTCCCCTCCCGCCACCAATCTCTCCGGGCCTGAGGACATTCCCCCCTCACATCCCGAGCCCCCACCCCCGTCATCCGTCGGTGACCCGGTCGCAAGGCTAAGCATCTGTAAGAAAATAAGTGTAGCAATTAAACCATTTCCGGCCTAGAATGTTCTTGTGGCCGACGAAGGTGAGATCAAGCAGCGCTTCTCTCAGTTGGAGGCTTGGCTGGATGAGCGTACGCGACGGTTGTGGGCGGCTGCGGAAAGCGTGGCCCACGGGCGGGGAGGCATATCGCTGGTGGCGCGCGCCAGTGGCGTTTCCAGGCGGGCCATC
>JAIQFL010000639.1 GCA_020073365.1 Terriglobia bacterium
GGCGCCGCCCCAACTGTCTGGCGGGCCAGGCGCTGGTGGGACAGGCGCTTCCGCCTGTCAAGGAGGGATCTATGAGTGAGCCAACCGGCCCCGGCCGCCGGACTTTCATGAAGAGCGTGGCCGCAGGCGTGGGCCTGCCGGTCGTCCCCGCACTCGCCGCCCAGGCGCAGCAGACCACTCCGGGCACTCGCACCAGCGCCGGGGGCGCGACCGAGGCCAGCGAGCGCATCCGCTACCCGCGCACTTATTCCGGCAACCAACTTGCCATGCTGGCGTTTCCCCTGGGGGGCATCGGAACCGGCAGCATCAGCCTCGGCGGACGCGGCCAGCTTCGCGATTGGGAGATCTACAACCGCCCCGACAAGGGCCGCTCCCCGCGGTACGCATTCGCCTCAATTTGGGCCCGGCGCGCCAACGGCAAGCCCGTGGCGCGAGTGCTGGAAGCGCGCCTGATGCCGCCTTATGCCAGCGCGTCGGGGCTCGGCCCGAACAATGCGCCAGGATTGAGCCGCCTGGAAGGCGCCACCTTCACGGGCGAGTTTCCCATGGCGCGGATCGCTTTCCAGGATTCCCGCCTTCCCGTGCGCGTGAGCCTGGAAGCGTTCAGCCCGTTCATCCCGCTCGACCCCGACGCGTCCGGTATTCCGGCGGCAGTGCTGCGTTATCGCGCCCGCAACCCCGGCTCCGTGGCGGCCACGGTTTCCATCGCATTCTCGCTGGACAATCCTCTGGGACTGGTGCGGCCCACTGGCGATGGCAGGATCACCGAGTTCCGCCGCACTCCGGACGCGGACGGCGCAGCGCTCCAGGGGTTGTACATGACCAATCCGCAACTGCCCGAGACCGATCCGCTGCGGGGATCGTTCGCCCTGTGCCTGCTCGAACCGGGCGACGGGCGCGTGAGTTATTTGCGTGGCTGGCCCTCCGCAAAATGGTGGGCCAGCCCCATGCTCTTCTGGGACGACTTCACCGAGGATGGGCAACTCGGCCCCGAAGCCAGCGAGCGGACCAGCACCGGCTCGCTGTGTTTGCAGCGCGAGATTCCGGCGGGTGGAGAAGCCGCCTACACCTTCCTGCTGAGCTGGCACTTCCCGAACCGGACGGCGGCGTGGTCCGGTTGGACCGCGCCCAAGGGTCACGAGAACGACAACCTCGGGAACTACTACTGCACGCGCTTCGCCGATGCTTGGGCCGGGGCCAGGCACACCGTAGAGGGGCTGCCTGAGATCGAGAAGCGCATGCGCGTCTTTCTCGATGCCATGCGCCGGAGCACGCTGCCCGGCGCTTTGCGCGACGCCGCCATGTCCAATCTCTCTACGCTGGTGACGCAGACAGCGTTCCGCACGGCGGATGGTGAGTTCCACGGTTTCGAAGGGTGCAACGACCAGCGCGGCTGCTGCTTCGGCAACTGCACCCACGTCTGGAACTACGAGACCGCGACGCAGTTCCTCTTCCCCAGCCTGGCCCGCTCGCTGCGCAACGCGGCGTTCGGATTCTCCGAGGACGACCAGGGTGGCATGCGATTCCGCCAAATGCTGCCGGATGGCATCGACCGGTTCGGCTATGCCGCCGCCGATGGACAGATGGGCCAGATCATCAAGGCTTACCTGGATTGGAAGCTGTCGGGCGACACCGAATGGCTCAGGGGACATTGGCCGAAGATCCAGCGCGGCATCTCGTTCGCATGGATTCCCGGCGGCTGGGACGCGAATCGCGACGGCGTGATGGAAGGCGTCCAGCACAATACGTACGATGTGGAATTCTATGGTCCGAACCCGCTCGGCGGCATCTACTACCTGGGCGGCTTGCGGGCCGCCGAAGAGATGGCGCGCGCGCTGGGCGATGCCGCCGCGGCCGAAGAGTACCGCGCGCTCTTCCGCAAGGGCAGCGCCTGGATCGACCAGAACCTGTTCAACGGCGAATACTACACTCAGCAGGTGCGGGGCATCGCCAAGAGCCAGATCGCGCCTTCGACCATCGGCGACATGGGCGCCGCCGACCCCGAGCACCCGGAATTCCAGTTGGCCAACGGATGCCTGGCCGACCAGTTGATCGGACAATACCTGGCGGACCTGGCCGGCCTGGGGCCGCTCGTGGAACCGGCCAACATCCGCAAGACTCTAGAGTCCATTTATAAATACAATCACCGCAAGGAACTGTTCGATCACGATTCGGTGCAGCGCGTCTACGCTTTGAACGATGAGCCGGCGTTGTTGGTTTGCGACTACACCAAGGCCGGCCGGCCGAAGATCCCATTCCCCTACTATGCGGAGGCGTGGACCGGAATCGAATACTTGGTGGCGGCCCAATTCCTTCACGCGGGCATGCTGCGCGAGGGGATGGTGACCATCGAAAACGTGCGGCGGCGTTTCGACGGAGAGCGCCGCAATCCTTGGGACGAACCGGAATGCGGCCATCACTACGCGCGCGCCATGTCGGCGTGGTCCACCGTAGTGGCCTTCAGTGGCTTTGAGTATCATGCATCCGGGAAGGCCATCCGCCTGATGCCGAAAACCAGGGTGCCCGTGTTTGCGTCGTTCTTCTCGACCGGCCTGGGCTGGGGATTGTTCTCGATCCAGCGAAATGCCGGACCGGGCCGCATCGAAATTGGCGTGACGGAGGGCCGCTTGCCGCTCCGCTCGATTCGCCTGGGCCAGGCAGCCCCTGGCTCGACGTCGATCGCGTTAGACGGCCGCCCGCAGGCGCACCAGGTGGATCGGCACGACGATGGCGTGCTCCTGACGTTGGCGGAAGACGTAATCGTGCCGGCTGGCGGCAAGCTGATCGTTCTGCTGTAACACGGACACGGTACGTGCGTTCCGCATTCCTGTCTGTGTGTCTTCCATGTCCGTACTACTTCTCAATAGTCCAGGTCCAACACCCGCTGGAGCGCGGGGGCTCCGTATTCCGCACCGCCGGTGTGCACCGCCAGGTTGTCGAGGATGCGGGCAAAGCCGGGACTGTGCGTATGTCCGCAGAATACGGTCATGGTGCAGTCCAGGTGGCGGCGCATGATTTCGGCGAGGCGCTCCCCCACGACGCGACAGGCAAAGTGCGGCAGATGATCGTCATCCGAGATCTTCCCTTCGTGCCAGCATGCTTCGCGGAAAGGCGGCACGTGCGTGAGCACGATGAGATTCCGGAACTGGGCCAGGGCTTCGAGTACACGGTTCTCCAGAAACTCGGCCGCTTCATCGCCAAGGGCATTCAGTTTGGCGTAGCGCTGCGTCTTCCGCGGGCTGACCAGTTCCGCGATTTTGACGTAATCGTTCAACATCACTTCGGAACGGAAGAAGTCGCCCAGGCGTCCGTCGGCCCAGGAATCGTGACCGACCAAAGCGATGTCCGCGGTCAGTGGGATCACTCCGCTTGCCGGCAGCCAATGGAGCCAGGGAGAAGCGGCAGCCTCACGCGCCACATTCTCGCGGCCGGCGGCAATCGAGCCGTCGTAAAAGTCGTGATTGCCGAGGACGAAGTAGATCGGGATACGCAGCTCGTTGGCCATCTCGGTCAGGAACCTGGTCACGGAGTTAGCGTGGCCGATGTCACCGCCGAGCATGATCGCGTCGAGTTTCTCCTCGCCGAGCTTGGAGTAGAATTCCGGACGCTGTCCGGGGCGCAGGAAGTTCAGGTGTATGTCGGTAAGCCAGCCGAGTCGCACGCCCAACAGTATATGGCAAGAGGCGAGGTGTTCGCGCTGGTTCAAGTGCGCAGAGTGCGCCGCGCCCAAGACATACCCGCACGAATGCGGGCATGGCAGGCCGGAGGCCGGCTCCACGGAATCACTCTTGTCCAACACAACATTTACTGCGAGTGACTGCGCCAATTAGTTGAGGGTCATTCACGACGCCGTGACCAACTTCTCCGCTGCCTTGCGGTGGCGTGGCCCTCCTGTCAACGTAGTGGGTGAACCAGACGCTCATCACGGTTCCAACACTCGCCTCAAGGAGGGCACTGTTTAT
>JAIQFL010000192.1 GCA_020073365.1 Terriglobia bacterium
TTGTACCCCGTTTTCCGACTGATCTCGAAGCGCCGACAGACCTCGGCCATGCTCCATTCCTGGCTCTTGCATTCCTCGATGAACTGCAAGCGCTCATCTACCACCGACGTCTCCATCCAACTCACACTTCACTCTTCGGAGATCGGCGAAAAATCGTTAACCCTGTATGGCGATTATTGTGTTACCCATCTCATCGGCCCATCTGTTACCACTCACGCCGGTTGGTACCGGGCGCCAAGCAAGCAAGAGTGCTTGCGCCACGGAGTTGACTTTATTATACAAAGTACTCTACTATTGAAAACGAGCATGCTCGTCAAACTCATTCTTCCCGCCCTTACCGAGGCCACCAGCCCGCTGTTCCGTCCCATCAAGTACTCCCTCTTCCCACCGCTGGGCCTCGCCACCCTGGCGGCCTATCTTGGCCCGCAGGATCGCGCCCTCATCATTGACGAACACGTGGAGCGCCTGCGCCTGGACGATGCGCCCGACCTGGTGGTCATCCAGGTCTACATCACCAGCGCCCGCCGCTCCTACGAAATTGCCGATAGCTACCGGCGCCGCGGGGTGTTCGTCGCCCTGGGCGGGTTGCACGTAACGTCGCTGCCCGAGGAGGCCGCGGAACACGCTGACGCCGTCTTTATTGGACCGGGAGAGGACATCTGGCCGCGCTTCCTGAACGACTACCGGGCGGGCCGCGCGTCGCGCCGTTACGAATCGCGGGAGCGGACGCTCAAAGGCGTGCCGCCCATCCGCCGCGACCTCATCAAACGGCATCTCTACCTGGTGCCCAACTCGATCGTAGTTTCGCGCGGGTGCCCGCACGCCTGCGATTTCTGCTACAAGGAGGCGTTTTTCCAAGGCGGCCGATCGTTTTACACGCAGACGGTGGACGACGCCCTGGCCGAAATCGAGCGCCTGCCGGGCCGGCATCTCTACTTTCTGGACGACCACCTGTTCGGCAACCGCCGCTTCGCCGCCGCGCTCTTCGAGGGGATGAAAGGCATGGGGCGCGTATGGCAGGCGGCCGGCACGCTGAATTCGATCCTGGAAAACCGCATCGAACCGCACCTGTTGGAGAAGGCTGCGGCGTGTGGTCTGCGAAGCCTGTTCGTGGGATTCGAGAGCATCAACACCGCCAGCCTGAAAGAACAGCACAAGCACCAAAACCTGAACCGCGACTACAGACAGGCCATCGCGCGCCTGCACGGCCTGGGCATCATGGTGAACGGCAGTTTTGTGTTCGGCATGGATGAGGACGGCCCCGGCGTTTTTGAGCAGACCGTGGAATGGGCCGTTCGACAAGGCATCGAGACCGCGACGTTCCATATTCTGACGCCGTATCCGGGCACCGCACTATACGCCCGCATGGAGGCGCAGGACCGCCTGATCCATCGCGACTGGGACCTGTACGACACACGCCACACCGTATTCCGCCCGGCCAAGATGACGCCCCAGCAACTGGAGGAGGGATATTGGCGCGCCTACCACGACTTCTACCGTTGGCCCTCGATCCTGAAAGGCGCCATGACCAAAGCGTCCTGGGCCGGCCGCCTGCGCCACTTCGCGTATGCCGCCGGATGGAAGAAGTTCGAACCGTTGTGGGACTTCGTGATCCGCGCGAAACGCGTAGCGCAGATGCGCCCGCTGCTGGAAGCCGTGCTGTGCCGTGAGCCGCCCAGGGATGAGCTCAGGGACCAGAAGGACCAAGAGAAAGGCAACAAAGACAAGGATGTCCGTGTTACGGCGGCTCAGTGCATGGATCTGGAAACGCGTTCCACTTCCGACATCAGCCTCAAGGTATTCTTGCCGTAGATCTTGCGAATCTCCGCGGCGGTGTAGCCTTCCTCCAACAACGCGCGCGTCAGGTTGGGCCACTTGTCGACGCTGTCGAGTCCCTCGGGAGCGCATCCGATGCCGTCGAAATCGCTGCCCAAACCCACCGCGTCCACACCCGCGATCTCCACCACGTGATCGATATGCTTCACCACGTCAGCGAGCGTGGCGCGCCCCTCGCTGCCGCCCACCGCGGTCCGCGCCTCTTCGATAGCGCGGCGCAAGCCATCGGGATCGTTGACGTACTTCTGCGCGAGCTGATCGCGGAGGGCCCGCCGCTTCTCGGCAGTAGCCTCGTTGGCCTTGGCCACCTCCGGGTTCAGGAAGTCGCAGGAGAAGTTGATCTGGACCACGCCGCCCTTCCTGGCCAGGGCCTTGATCATGTCGTCGGTCATGTTGCGCGGCACCGGCGAGATGGCGCGGCACGACGAATGCGAGGCGAAGATCGGCGCTTTGCTGGTTTCGAGCGCGTCCCAAAAGGTCTTGTCGGCAACGTGCGAGATGTCCACGATCATGCCCAGGCGGTTCATTTCCAGGACCACTTCCTTGCCGAAGGGCGAGAGTCCGTTATTGGGTTTGTTGGCATCGCCCGAGGAATCCGCCCAGTGGTTGCTGTTGCCGTGGGTGAGGGTCATGTAACGGACGCCCTCGTCGTAGTAGCGGCGCAGCAGCCGCAGGCTGTCCTCGATGGCGTGGCCGCCCTCGATCCCCAGCAGTGCGGCCATCTTGTGCTGCCGGCGCGCGCGGCGGATGTCGGCGGCGGTGGTCGCGAACAGGAAATCACCGGGGTGCTTTTCGATGATGTCGTGCCGCACCGTGTCGATCATCTGGAGAGTCCGGTTCGCCGAGTGATTGCCCTCCACATAGGTCGCCGAGACGTACACGGCGAAGAACTGCGCGCCCATGCCGCCCTTCTTCATACGGGGGATGTCGGTCATGTGGTCGGTATTCGGATTGCCGATGTCCAGCCCCGCCACTGTGGCGCTGGTGACGTCGTTGTGGGTATCGATCAGGATGGCGGATTGGTGCACGCGCATCACTTCCGCGTCGGTGACCGTGCGCTTGTGGCGGCCGGGGGCCTGCGCGAAGAGAGCTGCCGCGAACGCGGCGAGGAAGGAGATGCGGACGATGGAGGTCATCGGGGATTGTAACACGGGCATTCTTGATCTGGGTCCGCTTTATGCAAAAATGGGATGAACGCAATGCTCGCCACCGCTGCTCCCGCCGAAGACCGAGTGCTGCTGCGCAACATCAGTTGGGGGACCTACGAGCGTCTGCTCGCGGAAATCGTCAACGTTGCCGGCACACGCTTCTTCTACAACGAAGGGAACCTGGAAATCATGGTGGTCTATGTTGGCCACGAAAGGCCAAACCGCACCCTCGCAGCCATCGCCGAGATCACGGCCGAAGAGACCGGGCGCGATTTCTGCCGCACGGGGTCCACTACCTGTAAGCGTGAAGACCTGGAAAAGGGCTTCGAGCCCGACTCCAGCTTTTACTTCGGCCACGCTGCTGAGGTCCGCGACAAAGACCTGATCGATCTCGCCGTCGATCCTCCACCCGAGCTGATTATCGAGGTGGACATCACCAGTTCCTCGCTCAACCACTTCCCGCTCTACGCCGCCGTCGGTATCTCGGAAATCTGGCGCTATGACGGGCAGCGGGTCCGCTTCCACAGGCTCGAAGGAAGCAGCTATTCCCCGATCGACGAGAGCATCGTTCTCCCGCCCATGACCGCCGCCCAAGCGACCATCTTCGTCGAACGGGACCGCCATGAGAAGGCGACCGACTGGCTGCGCGCTGTCCGCCAATGGATTCGCGCCAGGGCTATCCCGGAACCGCCAGCGTAACTGTGTTGGAGCCGGGCTCCGTTCCGGACTGGTCCGCGTGCGTTTGGTCTTTTTCAGTCACCGCCCCAGAAACAGCAGGAAGCGGCCGATGGTGATGGGCGGGCCAACGGAGTTGTACATGGCGATCTTCTTCTGATGTCGGCGCAGTCCGGGCACAAAACCGCACAGGGTGCGGTGGCGGGGGCGGGGAATAGCGTGCCGACGCATTCTCGACGCCCACGTGTACAAACGCACGTTCGGATAGCGCTCGAGCGGTCGGGCAAACCAAACCACGCCGCGCAGCATAAGTTCACGCGAAGCCCATTCTACTTGGTCGCCGCGCGTGGTTCCGTGTGGCGCCGCAAGGCCGTAGTAATAGCGCCGCGCCTAGAGGCCGGATGGTGTTCGTAGCGTTTCACTTTGATCTGGTGTCTTGATGCTGGCGGGCCTGGGCCACATCGTCGCCGTTTGCAAACGCAGCCAGTGGTCGGCGTTCGACCAACCGGCTTTTTCCAACCGGATGGCCATCTCGGCCGATATTCCGGCTTGGCCGTTCAGGACACGGGAGAGGGTATGGCGTGCCACGCCCAACGCCTTGGCGCCCTCCGTCACGCTCAGGCCCAAGGGATCCAGGCAGGCATCCTCAATAGAGCGGCCCGGATGCGGTGGATTCTTCATGGGCATGGGCTCATTCCTTTCAAGCATAGTCAATTCTCCTGCCGCAGCCCCCCTTTTTGGGGTCCTTTTGCAACGCCCCCCATTCGGGTGTAAGATATCCTCTGGATAAAGTTAACCCAGAGATGCGGCTGCTGATCGTGCACGAGGTGTGGGTTTTGGCTACAGCTACAGGTTTTCAACCGGCCACTCATTCTTAAGTTTTTGGCCTTTGGTCGTCTAGAATTGAGCCTGCAACCCCGCCCCGGCCCGTTTTTCGGCTAGCTTCTCTGCGGTGCTGATTGATGAACTCAGAGGGGGTATGGCCGGAAATTCCGGCCGCTGGGAATAGATGGCGAATCCAACAGTAGAGCCCGCCGGGACGGCGGCGCCGAAGCCGAAGTCTAAGCCGTCCGTCGCACGAGCATTCAAAGTCATTTTTTCCAAGAGCGAAGAGACTGACGAAGGTAAGGCCATTGCGCGCCGCCGCAAGTTCGTAATGGCGGCGGTATTGGGAACGTTAACCGTAAACCTGCTGATGTTTCTGCGCTTCTTCTTTCCACGCGCCCTATACGAACCGAAGAGCCAGTTCAAAATCGGATACCCGTCGGACTTCGGATTCGGCGTGGATACCAAGTTCCAGAAAGATCACCGCATCTGGGTAGTGCGCAACACCGAGGGTATCTTCGTGATCTCGGCCATCTGCACCCATTTGGGCTGCACGCCCGATTGGAAGCCCAGTGAAAACAAGTTCAAGTGCCCATGCCACGGCAGCGGCTACGACCCCGAAGGGATCAACTTCGAGGGCCCGGCGCCCCGGCCGATGGATCGCGCGCACGTCGAACTGGATCCCGAAGGCCAGATCGTGGTGGACCTGAGCCACCTGTATTCCTGGCCCAAGGGTGAGCGTTCTCAATTCGGCGACGATGGCGCGATCCTGCGCAACGTGTGAGGTCTGACCATGCCTGAAACGAACGGAAACGACGGAAAACCGGCTTCCGCCGGTGCGCCCGCGGGCGGCGCCGGAAACGGCAACGGGGCCGCGGGTGGGAACGGCGGCGGCAAACTGGCGGCGGTAGTTGCCGGCGCCAAAGCCGTACAAGCCCGCGCCGCGGAGGAATTGAAGGAGACCATCAAGGCTCCCGAGAAGACCGACGTCTGGAAATCCGTACTGCGCGTCAAGCACGACGAAACCCCGCGCAGCCGGGCCCTGGGCGTACTCAGCAACGTCTTCCTGCACCTGCATCCGGCCAAGATCAACCGCGACGCGGTGGCTTACAACTACACCTGGGGCATGGGCGGAATGACGTTCTACGTGTACATCACGCTGGTGTTCACGGGGACGCTGCTGATGTTCTACTATCACCCGTCAAAGATCGTGGCGTTCCGGGACATTCTGTACCTGGAAAGCGACGTACCGTTCGGCAAACTGCTGCGCAACATGCACCGTTGGGGCGCGCACCTGATGGTGATCATGGTGGAACTGCATATGTTCCGCGTCTACCTGACGGGCTCCTACAAGAAGCCGCGCGAATTCAACTGGGTGGTGGGTGTGCTCCTGCTGGTGCTCACTCTGCTGCTCAGTTTCACGGGCTACCTGCTGCCGGACGATCAACTCGGTTTCTGGGCCGTCACGGTCGGCACCAACATGGCCCGCGCGACGCCGCTCCTGGGAAATCAGGGGCCTTTCGGCGCGATGTTGGGGATGACGCCATTCAACGACGTGCGATTCGGCCTGCTGGGCGGATCGATCGTGGATGCCAACGCGCTGCTGCGGGCGTACATCTGGCACTGCGTGGCGATTCCGATCATCGCTTCGGCTTTCATGGTGGTGCATTTCTGGCGCGTCCGGAAAGACGGCGGCATCTCGGGCCCCGCGCCCGTGATGCTGGAAAGCGAAATCAAGGACGTGAAAAAGATATGATTTTCACCGCCGAGACGCAGAGACGCAGAGAGAAAAACAAGAAAGACTTTGGTGCAAGGGCAGGGCTAGCACCTTCCAGGGGTTGGCGCGCCGAGGGAGCAGAGGGAATTTCCGCCAACCGGGATGCTTTCCTCTGCGCTCTCTGCCCCCTCGGCGCTCAAAGCCGAGGCAGGCTGTGGGATTGAAGGATGTACTCATTCGTTCTTAGTTCTTGTTTTTTCTCGGCGCCTCTGCGCCTCGGCGGTGAATTCGATTTTTAGGTACCTATGGATCTTCATCAACTCTGGACAATCCTCAGCACGCCGGACAACGTTCCGATCGTACTGCTGCTTTTCGTGGTTCCGTTCTACTCCTGGTATGGCCTGCGGCAGGCCTTCGCCAATGACCGGTTGATCGCGCAACTCGAGGCCGATCCCGCCATGGCCAAGACCCATCACCGCAAGGTCCAGCCGTTCAAACCCGGCTGGGCCAGGGAAGTGCACGTCTGGCCCTACCTGCTGCGCATCGAGTTTCTGGCGGCCATCATCGTCACCGTGATCCTGATGGTCTGGTCCATCACGCTGAATGCCCCGCTCGAAGAGCCGTCCAATCCCACCCTCACCATGAATCCGTCCAAGGCGCCCTGGTACTTCCTGGGGTTGCAGGAGATGCTGGTGTACTTCGACCCATGGATCGCCGGCGTGGTGATGCCGTCGCTCATCATCATCGGGCTGATGGTGATTCCTTACATCGATACCAACCCGCTGGGCAACGGCTACTACACCTTTAAGCAGCGCAGATTCTCGATCCTCACGTTCATCTTCGGGTTCATCGTGTTGTGGGTCTCCATGATTGTCATCGGCACCCTGATCCGAGGGCCTGGATGGATGTGGTTCTGGCCGGGCACCACGTGGGACCACAACCGGCTGATCTTCGAAGTGAATCGCGACCTGCCGGATATTTTCGGAATCTCGGGCCGCGCCGGCAAGTTCATTTTCGGCGCGATCGTGGTGGGCGCGTACTTTGTAGCGGCGGGATTTGGCATCCATAAGCTGATTACCAAGACGCCTTTCAATCGCAAGATCTATGCGCGCATGAGCGTTCTGCAGTACATCGTCATGCAGACGTTTCTAATCATCATGCTTGCCCTGCCGGTGAAGATTCTGGTCCGGCTGATGCTCCGCATCAAGTACATTTGGATCACTCCCTGGTTTAATATCTGAGCCGAACGTATGAGCGATCAAGACAGAGATCCGGTAGTCCATTCATCGCTGAGTACACAGCTCTTCATCTGGTCGGCGCTCCTGGTGCTTTCCATGGCCTGGGGGCTGTACGACGAAATGTACGGAATCCGCCCGTGGAAAGGCTACGAGGCGCGGTTCGAGAAGCTCTACGGTAAGTATCTGGCGAACGCCAGGCTGGGAGAAGCGGCGTTCGAGAAGCAGATCCGTTCCTCGCCGGAATACCAGCAGTTGGACCGCGAGATGCAAGCCGCGGAGAAGGCCGCCATGCCCGAGGCTGCGGCGATCGACAAGCAGGTCAATGAAGATCTGGTCCCCAAGATTCTGGCGCTCAACGACCCGTTCCAGATCACTCGAGCGCACATCGGCTCTCTCACATACGAAATCGAAGTCTCCAAGAGCGAGAGCCACAAAGACTCGCTGCGGAAACAGATCGAGGAACTGAAGAACGAAGTACAGAAGATCAAATTGCCAGGCGAAGACGAAAAGCCCTTGAAATTCGCCGACATGGACCAGCGCCTGCAGGCCATGAAAGCCCAAAAAGCCCAACTCCTGCAGAAGCGCGTCGAGGTGATGAAGCAGGCCACCGACCTGCGGGCCAAGCGCGATCAGTACCTGTCCGACCGGCTCCCCGAGGCCAGCGCCGACACCATCGCGGCGGTGCAAAATTCGCTCTCCAACTTCGACATCAAAATCCGCCAGATCCACGTGAAAGACGTGGACCTGGTGGATCGCTGCGAATCGTGCCACCTCGGGACGCGCGAGCCGGTTACGCTGACCGCGGCGCATATGGGCGGCGAGCGAGTGTTCACCAGCCACCCCGACAAGGAACTGCTGAAGATCCACGATCCGGAGACCTTCGGATGCACGCCCTGCCACGGCGGCAACGGCGTGGCGCTTTCCAGTGTGGAGAAGGCCCACGGGTACAACAGGTACTGGCTCTGGCCCCTGCACCATAAGGAAAACATCGAGGCGGGATGCCAGCAGTGCCACGTGAAAGAGATCGTCACCGAAGACGCCAATACCTTGAATGCGGGCCGCGAAATCTTCCGCCTGCGCGGCTGCATGGCTTGTCACCGCTACGAGGGATTCGACCGAGACGCCGACGAGATTACTTCGGTGAACCAGCAGATCCGGCAACTCGAGCAGCAGAAGGCCGAATGGTTGCGCGAAGCCGGGTTTGCCAGCGAGAAAGGCGACAAGGCCAAGGATAACGCCGAGGCCCAGAAACTCTACCAGCAGGCCAATGACTTGAAGGTTCGGTCGAGCGGGCTGGATGCCAAAGTCGAGCAGCTCGACATGCGCTCGCGGAGCCTGGTGCGCGAAGTGAAGAAGGTGGGACCGAGCCTCAAGGAAGTGCGGATGAAGCTCCACAAGGAGTGGATTCCCGTCTGGCTGAAGGACCCGCACCAGTGGCGCGAAGGCACCAAGATGCCCACCTTCCGCCTCGATCCGGATGAGATCCAGGCCATCGGAGCCTTCATTTGGCAATCCGGGCTGACCGGCGACCTCCCCCAACAGAAGCCGGGAGATCCCGAAAAGGGCAAGGAGGCATTCGAAACCCGCGGCTGCATGGCGTGCCACTCCATGGGCGAGGGCGGCCAGAAGCAAGGCGGCACCTTCGCCGCCAACCTGAGCCGCGAAGGCGAGAAGGCCAACTACGATTACATCGTGCGCTGGGTGCATAACCCGCGCCAGCGGACCGCGCCGTACTGCACCTTCGAGAAGCGCGACCTGACCAAGGCCGATTACGCCAAGCACAACTTGCCATACGTCTTCGACCTGGAACACACCAAGTGCCCCAACGACGGGCACGAGCTGCAAGTCCAGCAGATGACCCCCATGCCCAGCCTGCGGCTGACGGAGGATGAGGCGCGCGATATCGCCAGCTACCTGATGACCCGCAAGCACTCCGACGCCACCTACGCCAACGCCGATTACCTGGACGATCCCAATCTGAAGAACAAGGGGCTGGCCCTCGTCCGCAACTACGGCTGCGCGGGCTGCCATGAGATCTCCGGTCTGGAAGAGGAGCAGCGCATCGGCACCGAGCTGACGAAAGAAGGCTCGAAACCCATCGAGCGCCTGGATTTCGCGCTGCTCGGACATGAGGCCGCAGCGGAAGGCTGGGAAACCCACAAGGGCTTCTTCGAGCACAAGCTGGAAAACCCCGCCATTTACGACCAGGGCAAGGAGAAGGCCAAGCAGGACCGGCTCAAGATGCCGAACTTCAACTTCTCCAAACCCGAAATCGACGCCGTCACCACGTTCCTGGAAGGGTCCGTGGATGCCAGCGTGCCGCCTCGCTACTTCTACAATCCAACCGACCAGCGTCAGGACATCGTCGAGGGATGGTGGGTGGTGCGCAAGTACAATTGCATGGGATGCCATCGCGTGCACGTGGCGCAGACCACCGTGTTCGAAACAATTCCCCGCTACCAGGATCCCGACTGGAAGGACCAGAAGCCGCCCACGCTGATCGGCGAGGGCGCGCGCGTGAGGCCGGATTGGCTGATGCGGTTCCTCAACAATCCCGCACTGTCGGAAAATGACACGAATCGCGACGGAGTCCGCCAGTATCTAAAGGTGCGGATGCCCACGTTCAGTTTCTCGGACGGCGAGATTCGCAAACTGGTGCGATTCTTCGAGGCCCTGTCGTCACAGGCGCAGCCGTTCATCGCCGAGCAAGTGGATCCGCTCAGCGACGCGGAGCGTAACATGGCGCGAAGCCTCTTCAGCAGCGAAGGCGCGCCCTGCCTGAAGTGCCACATGACGGGCGATCCGAAGCACGACGTTCGCGCGACGGCGCCTAATTTCACAGTCGCCAAAGAAAGGCTGAAGCCCGGCTGGACCAAGCGCTGGATGCTGGATCCGGCCATGATGAGTCCGGGGACCGCCATGCCGTCGGGCTTGTTCCGGCACGAAGACAACCGGTGGGTCTTCGCCGGTCCCACGCCCCCCAGTTTCAACGGGTATCCCAAGGACCATGCGGACCTGCTGGTGCGGTACATGTTCCAGTTCACACCGGAAGAGTTAGGCCGGTTACGTTCCGCCGGCGGGGGGAATTAGTTTCTTTTGTGGGGCAGGTCACCGTCCTGCCCTGTCAAGAACCAAGCTGGGCAGGTCGGTGACCTGCCCCCACAGGCCACAAGTTCATTTAAGGAGGCTCTCAGAGCATGAAGAAGATTTGGATAGGAGTAGGGGTAGTCTGCGCAATGACCCTCGTCAGTTGCGGAGGCGGAGCGGATAAGACCGAGGAGCGCAAGGTGGCGGACGCGGGTGCTCCCGCGGCCGGCGGCGCTGCTGCCACACCAGACGAGGCCAACGGCGGCACCATCACTGGAAAGGTGGTTTTCGAGGGAACCAAGCCGACGGCAAAGACCATCGATATGTCTGCCGTCCCATTTTGTATGCGGGCGCATGCGTCGGGGCCGCAGAAGACCGAAGACGTGATCGTGAACGACAATGGCACCCTGAAGTACGCGTTCGTATGGATCAAGTCGGGTCTGCCGGACACGAACTGGCAACTGCCCGCCACGCCAGTCATGCTCGATCAGAATGGCTGCATGTACAGGCCCCACATGATCGGGGTCAGGGCCGGACAGAATATCGACATCAAAACCAGCGACGCGACCAATCACAACATCCACCCGCAGCCCACCGTCAACCAGGACTGGAATGAGTCGCAAGCCCCCGGCAGCGAGGACAAGATGAAGACCTTTCCCCGGCAGGAAGTCATGATTCCGGTGAAGTGCAATATCCATCCCTGGATGCGGGCTTATATCGGCGTGGTCTCGCATCCCTTCTTCGCGGTAACGGGCGACGACGGAACGTTTACGCTTAAGGGGCTGCCTCCGGGAACCTACACCGTCGAAGTCTGGCATGAGAAGTACGGCACCCAGGACCAGACCGTCACTGTAGGAGCGAAGGAAAGCAAGACTCAGGATTTCACGATCAAGGGATAGTGATCTGTCACCATGGGGAATGTCTGGCTGCGCCGGTATTCGGTGTTAGTGGCTGTGTGCACCCTGCTGCTGGTGATCGCGGGCGGCCTGGTCACCAGCAACGATGCCGCGCTGTCGATACCCGATTGGCCGCTGTCCCTTGGCAGGTTGGTGCCGCCTCTAGAGGGCGGCATTCGTTTTGAATTCGCGCACCGCCTGCTGGCCGCCGCGGTTGCCGTGCTGACCTTCATCCTTGCATTCTGGCTGCAGACCGCCGAGCCGCGGCTGTGGCTGCGGCGTTTGGGTTGGGTGGCGGTTGGGACGGTCCTGGCGCAAGCCCTCCTGGGCGGCGCAGCGGTGAAGTTCGTTGACCCCAAGCCAGTCAGTATCGCCCACGCCTGCCTGGCGCAGTTATGCTTCGGGATTATTGTGGCGGTTGCCGTAGCCAGTAGGACAGACGATCGTTTTTCGTCGTCTGTCGCGCGGCAGACTACGCCCACCTGCGGAGAGCCGGCTGATAGCAAGCTGACAGACCACAAAAACCGATCGTCTGTCCCACTGAAGCCACTGATCGCGGCGGCGGCGCTCCTGGTCCAAACGGCCCTGGGCGCCGCCGTCCGACACAGCGTCGCATCCGTCATTCCCCACATCGCCGGCGCAGCCGTATCCACCCTGCTGGTCATGTGGGCAGGTCTCCAGGTTCTCACACGCCATATGGAAAACACGCTGTTCCGCCGTTCTGCCACGCTGCTGCTCTCGCTCACCTTCTCACAGGTCTTCCTGGGCATGGGCGCCTATATGAGCCGCATCCTCACGGCCGATGCTCCGCAGCCAATGCCGGTGATGATATGGTTCACGGTGGCGCATGTCGCCGCCGGTTCATTGGCGTTCGGAGCCGCGGTGGCTCTGGCTCTGATAGTCTATAGAGACGCTCGACCCGCACCGGCGGCGCTGGAGCACGGAGGCATGGCGGTGGCCTGATGCGCGATTACATCGAATTGACCAAGCCGCGAATCACCTGGCTGATCCTCATGTCCACCGGGATCGGGTACTTCTTCGGCCTGCGCGGCGCCGCGAACTGGTGGGAATTCCTCAAGGCCATGAACCTGGTTTCGCTGCTCCACACCATCGTGGGGACGGGCCTGATCGCCTCCGGCACAGCCGCGCTGAACCAGTGGTACGAGCGCGAGGCCGATTGCAAAATGCGCCGCACGGCGCAGCGTCCACTGCCCTCCGGCAAGATGTCGGCCCCGCGCGCCCTGGCTTTCGGAGCGGCGCTTTCCGTGGCCGGTTTTGTGGAGTTGTGGCTGGGCGTGAATCTGCTGTCGGGACTCATCGGCGCATTCACGCTGGCGAGCTATCTGTTCCTGTACACCCCCATGAAGCAGCGGACTTGGTGGTCCACTACCGTCGGTGCGATTCCCGGAGCCATGCCGCCCATGATCGGTTATGCCGCGGCGGCAGGAGCCCTCACGCGCGAATCGTGGGTGCTGTTCGCCATCCTCTTTCTGTGGCAATTCCCGCATTTTTATTCCATCGCCTGGATGTACAGAGAGGACTACGCGCGCGCCGGCATCCGCATGCTGCCCGTGGTGGAACCGGACTGCCGCTCCACGGCACGCCAGATCGTCCTCTACGGCACGGCTCTCATTCCGGTGAGTCTGGTGCCGTCCCTGCTGGGGATGTCCGGGCGCATCTATTTGATCGGCGCATTGTTGCTCGGCCTGTGGTTCTTATATTCGGGCGTTCGGGTGGCGGTGGAGCGCACCATGATCCGCGCGCGGGCCGTTCTCATCACATCCGTGTTGTACCTGCCGCTGATCTACGGGCTTATGCTCATAGATAGGCCTGGTCTGTGATCCAAGTTCAAAACCTCACCCATCGCTATGGTGACCGCGTCGCGCTTTCGAACGTCAGCTTCGGCGTGAAGAAGGGTGAAATCTTCGGACTGTTAGGACCCAACGGCGGCGGCAAGTCCACCCTCTTCCGCATCCTCTCGACCATGATGGTCCCGACCGAAGGGCAGGCGCTGATTGCCGGCTTCGACGTGGAACGCAAGCCCGCCGAAGTCCGGCGGCATGTGGGAGTTGTCTTTCAATCCCAGAGCCTGGATAAGGCCCTCACCGTGGAGGAGAACCTCCGCGCGCAGGGCCATCTGCACGGCCTCAGCGGCGCTATCCTGCGCGACCGCATGGATCGCGCCATGGAGCGGCTGGGCCTCTCCGACCGCCGCAAGGATCTGGTGGAGACCTTGTCCGGCGGCCTGCGCCGGCGCGTGGAAATCGCCAAGGCCCTGCTGCACCGGCCGCAAGTGTTGCTGATGGACGAAGCCT
The DNA here is from genome assembly GCA_020073365.1 of Terriglobia bacterium. Taxonomy (GTDB): domain Bacteria; phylum Acidobacteriota; class Terriglobia; order Bryobacterales; family Bryobacteraceae; genus JAIQFL01. The sequence goes on from JAIQFL010000192.1 coordinate 13,738, forward strand.
CCACGGGCCTCGATCCCGCCGCCCGCCGCGACCTTGCGCGCCACGTGGAGAGCCTGCGCGAAGGCGAAGGCGTCACCATCCTGCTGACCACTCATATCCTGGAGGAAGCGGACAAGTGCGACCGCCTCGTCCTCCTGCACCAGGGCAAGATCGTGGCACAGGGCAGCCCCGGCGAATTGCGGCGAAGCATCGGTGGCGACGTGGTGGTGCTGGAAACCGGCGACACCAAGTCCCTGGCCCAGCGGATCGAGGAGCGCTTCAGCGTCGAGCCCACCGTGATGGATGGCCAGGTGCGCGTGGAGATCCCCAACGGCCATCGCTTCATCGCCGAGGTGATGGAAGCCTTTCCGGGAACCATCGAATCTGTCAGCCTGCACAAGCCGACACTGGAGGACGTATTCGTACGCGAAACGGGAGCATCCATTGAGTAGTTTCTTCTTGCCGGCCGCCACCCTTTGGCAGCGCGAACTGGTGCGCTTCTGGCGCCAGAAGAGCCGCGTGATGGGTGTGGTGGCTTCTCCGCTGGTCTTTTGGCTGTTGATCGGCTACGGGTCGGGCGACCTGGGGCGCTTTTACTCCGGGGCGCTGGTCTTGACCGTGATGTTCTCGGCGATCTTCTCCACCATTTCGATCATCGAGGACCGCCGCGAGGGTTTTCTGCTATCCATGCTGGTCTCGCCGGCGCCCCGGACGAGCCTGGTACTGGGCAAAATCATGGGCTCGGCAACGTTAGCCTGGATTCAAGGATTGATCTTTCTGGCGTTCGCCCCGCTGGCCGGCGTGAGCGTCCACCCGCTGGAGCTCATACCCGTAGCCGCCGCCATTTTTCTGATTTCCTTCACGCTCACCGGACTGGGTTTCGTCATCGCCTGGAAGATGGATTCCACTTCCGGCTTTCACGCCATCATGAACCTGCTGCTGGTGCCCATGTGGATGGTGTCGGGATCGCTCTTCACGATGGCCACCGCACACGGAGTGGTCAAAGCGATCATGCGGGTGAACCCGCTGACCTACTCGATATCGCTGCTAAACTACACCCTGAACCTGCCGAACGCCGTTCCCGGCCCCGTCGAGAGCGTGACGGTCACCGCCGCCTTCGGACTGGTGTTGCTACTGGCCTCCGGCATACTGGCCGCTCAGAAGGCCACAAAAAGCGCCGCATGAAAACCACCAGTGGGACAGACCATCGCTTTTTGTGGTCTGTCTTCTTCCTCTTTGCAGTCCTCTCCGCCTGCATCCAGCCGAAGCCGCTCGCAGTCATGGGCCAGATCCCCGAATTCCAGCTCACCGCCCAAACCGGCCAGCCCTTCGACAGCCAGTCTCTGACCGGCCACATCTGGGTAGCCGATTTCATCTATACCACCTGCGATGGCCCGTGCCCCATGATGAGCTCCCAGATGCACCAGTTGCAGACCTTGACCGCGGAGATGTCCGACGTCAAGCTGGTCTCGTTCACCGTGGACCCCGCGCACGACACCCCGCCGGTCATGGCCGAGTACGCCAAGCATTTCAAGCCCAACCCCGACCGATGGTCTTTCCTGACGGGTGAGCAGGCCCGCCTGAACGACCTGGCCCTCCACGGTTTCAAGCTGAACGGCGTGGATGGCAGCATGACCCACAGCACTCGTTTCGCGCTGGTGGATCAAAAGCGTCGCATTCGCGGTTACTACATCACCTCGGAAGACGGCTTCCTGCAGCGGCTGCTCCATGACATCCGCCAGTTGGAGCGTTACCCCTCATGACCCCAATTCTGCCGTCGGTCAATGCCGCGCTGAATGCCACCGCCGCGGTGTTGCTGGTGTGGGGCTACACGCTGATCCGCCGCAAGCAAATTCAGGCGCATCGCAAAGTGATGACCGCCGCGTTCGTGACCTCCTGCCTCTTCCTGGTGTGTTATATCGTCTACCACGCACAGGTGGGCAGCGTCCGATTCCAGAAAACGGGCGCGATTCGCACCGTCTATCTGAGCATCCTGGGAACGCACACCGTGCTGGCCGCCATCGTGCCGGTCCTGGCGATTATTACTCTCCGCCGCGGCTTGGCTGCCCGCTACGACAAGCACCGCCGGATCGCCCGATGGACGCTACCCATCTGGCTCTACGTCAGCGTCACTGGGGTAGTGGTCTACCTGATGCTGTACCACATGTAACAAGCGGAAAGTGGTCAGAGTCCGACGGTTTTCCTTGTGATGCGCACAAGTTGAAATCGCTGACGAGCACCGTCGGAGTCAAACCCGTGGATTCCTCCTATGAGCGTCTTCATCCAACAGAGAACGAATCAAATCCGGATCAATATAGAACGTCGTCCGCTGGAGTTGGGCAAGTGCGGAAGGGAGATCGATCAGGTCGAGCCTGCCGGCTCTACGCAAAATGCCAAGTGTGCCAATGAAGGGCAGCTTGCGGCGCGCCGCTTCCTTTCGCGCAGCCATCTCATCTAGAAGAAGCTGATCTGCGTTCAACTCCTCTGCCAGAGCAATGGCTTCGCGCTCGCCCTCATCCAGATAATACAGCCTCGGGTCTGGTTGTGAGCGGAGCGCCCGCACCTGAAGCCACGCGGGAGCATTGGCGATCCACGCTCGGACTGGGTCTGGCGTTGCCGGATCTCTCAGTTCCGCAACAACAGCCGGCGGGATTAGTACCTGACCGAAAAACCTCGGGAGCAGATCAGCCATTTGGATGAGCACAAGATAGTTCACCGGACCCGTATCGGCAATGACGATCATGAACCTGGCGGCGCCTCAAGGGCATCACCGGCTTGCCGATCGTGCTCCAGATCCGCAAGAGTGTAGTGCAGGTAAACGCCATGCTCCTTCAGGAAGGCGTGAACCTGAATGCTGGTGCGATAGCCGAGCAAGCGCCGCAGTTGGGCGGTGGAGAGCTTGTTTTGGCGGTACGCTTCGAGAGCGATCGCTTCAATAGCGGCACGGCCGACGTTGTGGCCGGAAGCAGCTAGGAAGGTGGAAAGCTCGTCTGGTAAATCCAGGGTCACTTGGGGCATATATAGATTATGGCGCGGTAGCCGTCCCAATTGTCGCCCGGGCGCTCACAGGCTACGAGGCAGGCCGGCAACCCCACAACTACCGGCAGCAGATCCGGCTGGATATCAGCGTGGCGGGGGTCATCGGACGTGCCGCAGCGAAGTAGTTCTTCTCGCCCAGCCTGCGGTATACATCGCCCGCAATACCGGCGGCCAGCGGGCCAATCGCCGGCCGCCCGCCGGTCAGCAGGACGACTACGACCAGCTTGTGATCTCCCACGTCGTTGAACGATCCAAACCATCCCAGGTGCGTATGGTTTTCGCTGCAAGTGCCGGTCTTGCCTGCGATGGGTCCATCCTCGCGCGCCCGGTGCGCGGTGCCGAACTCCACGGCGCCCCGCATCCCCGGCTTGATCGCGGGAATCAGGTCGTCGATGTCCAGGCGGCGCTTCACCTGCGGCACGAATGCCTGGACCTCCGCCTGGTTGCGCGGATATTGCAGGTAGTAGAGCGTGCCGCCATTGGCGATGGCGCTCATCAGGGCCGTCAGTTGGAGCGGCGTCTGCGAGATCTCTTCGCCGAAACTGGTCAGCATCCCGACGCCACCGTTCTTGGGAGGCGCGGAAGGATAGCGCCCCGGCTGTTCGCCCGGAATGTTCAACCCGGCCTTTTCCCCGTATCCGAACAGGTGCGCATAGTAGCTGACCTTCTCGAAGCCCAGTTTCTCGCCCAGCGTGGCGAAGTAATAATTGTTGGAGTGTGCCAGGGCGTAGGTCAGATCCATGCGCATTCCACCCAACCGCAGCTTGGTGGCCGGCTGTATCGCCTTTTCGCTCAGTCCGGCCAACGCCACCGAGACCTTGACGGTGGAGCATGGCTGGAAACCCGTGCCCAGCGCAACTCTCTGGTTCACCATGGTGAGTATTCGGCCAGTGGCCGGATCGGCCACCACCACAGAGCCGTTGTACGATCCGAGCGCTTCCACGGCGGCGCGGCGAACGGCCAGATCCTCGCCGTCCACGTTGTCGCCGAGGGTAGAATCGGCATATGTCGGCTCCGTCCAGGGGCCGCCCGCGATGATAGCCGACGGCGAACCAGCCCTCGGCGTCTGCACTATCGCCCTGTGGACCATCGAGCGGCGAGCCGACGGCGTAGTGGTCGCGACAGCCTTGTACACGACCGGTGGATGATGTCTGCGTTTATTCTTTGAGCTGGTGACGCCAAACGAAAGAGTGGCGACGAGAGGAAGCAATAACGCGCAACGCAAGAGTAGACAAACTGAGGGTGTTGGTAACCTGGTCATATGTGAAATGCGGCACACCATAGTGGTGGCAGCGGGGGAGTTTCGCCAGAGAGCAACGGTCAAACGGTCCAGTCGGAGCAACCAGACTATCCAACATTTTCCACGTCCCGCCTGTGGTTCGTCAAGCTAACCGAGTACTATTCTACCACGGCAGTGCGAAATACCACATGTTTTCCCCGAAATTTCTACAAAAAGTGCCGTGGAATCCGATTCTCGCTGACCAGTAAGATGGAAAGTGGGAGGTGGCTTGCTCGAAATTCTGCAAGACGAAATTGTGAATTGCCGGCTCTGTCCGAGACTGCGGGAGCACTGCGCCAGCATCGCGATCGTGAAGCGGCGCGCCTTTCGGGATTGGGAATACTGGGGCAAACCGGTACCCGCCTTCGGCGATCCCCAGGCGCGCATCCTGATTCTGGGACTGGCGCCTGGCGCCCACGGCTCCAACCGGACCGGGCGTATGTTTACGGGCGATCGCTCGGGCGAAGTCCTGTTCAGTGCGCTGCATAAAACGGGTTTTGCTTCGCAGCCGGCGAGCCACTCCCGCGACGACGGCCTGACGCTCCATGACGTCTTCATCACGGCCGCGGCGCGCTGTGCCCCTCCCGGCAACAAGCCGACCCCCGAGGAGATTCGCAATTGCCGCCCGTTCCTGGAGCGGGAACTGGCCCTGCTAACCCAAGTTAAGGTAGTGGTCGCATTGGGAAAGATCGCCTTCGATACGTATCTGGATCTGCTGAAGTCGCGTGGCGTCATCCGCAGCCGCGCGCCGTTTGTATTCGGCCATGACCGCGAGTTCGTCACCGGGCCGGGCCTTCCGGTTCTGATCAGTTCCTACCACCCCAGCCAGCAGAACACGTCCACCGGGAAACTGACGGAAAAAATGCTCCGCGACGTCTTACGCCGCGCCCGCCGCGCCGCAGAACGTGGAACGGCGCCTCGTTAGTCCCGGTGCCGTGCTCTTGGAAGGCACGCTCGTGAGAGAAGCGGCCTCGGTACCTTTCAAGTGCTGGGACCCGCTTCGGGGTGCAACTCTTGGCGGATGACGCGCCGCAGGGTCTCCTCCAATTCGGGAGCGGCCCGTTTCCCCTCTATGTAGTCGCGCAATACGTTGTTGATGACGGTCTGGTAGTTACCTCCGCCCGCGCGCTCCACTTGATCGCGGAAGTAATCGAGGATGTCGGAATCCGGCCGGATAGTGATGCGCTCCTTGCCCGGGGGCAGTGGAATCACCGCGTCCGCTTCCCTTTGCTGAAATCGTAATAGGGTTTCATTGTTTTTCGTACTCCTCCCGCTCGCGCGGTTCGGCACGACGGGCGGAGATGAGCCGAATGTCGTTTCCGCGCCATGTATAGACGACGACCAGTATGCTTCCCGATGCGTCCGCTTCCAGGAGCACGAGGCGCTGTTCCGAGGGGTCCGATTCGTCATCAAGGACAGTCATGGCCATCCCATCTTCAAGCACAGTGGCCGCATCGGAAAATCGAACGCCGTGCTTCTCGATGTTGCTCGCCGCTTTCTGGATCCCAGACGACCGCCACAACTGCAGTGTACAAGAGTATGCACGTTTGGCTTAGGCAGTGCGTGCGGCGGGGAATGAAAACACCGCCCTGCCCCCAGTCCGTAGAAGCTTGCATCGTCATCTGTCCGGCTGCGAAAGATCGGTAAACGCTGCGCGACCAGGCAGGATCTGGCTCAGGACGTCGGGGGGTCGGTACCCGGCCGCGCGACTGTCCGAGACGGCGACTTATCGCTTATGTGGATCCCGGATGCCGACAATACGCCCGAAATCCGCGTTTCCTTTAAATCAATGTCACGCTGCCGGCCGACGCGTCGACCGGCACGGACATAACGGTAGTTGTCGAAAACGGCATTTGCCTTGCCTTACGGGAGGACGATGCCGGCCGAAGTCGACGGCGTAGCGATCGTCACCGAAACCGTCGCGGCGAATGGCACGGGGTTGGCGTTCGTGACCACCGCCTCCACCGTGTAGTCGCCGGGCTGGAGAACTCCCGCCGAGGTTGTGGGCCACGGGATCTCGACGGTCGCGCTCCATTCGTCAGCCACAATCCGTTGGTGCGGTGCCTGCAAAAACGTTTGGCTGGGGGACAACCTCCAGAGCGTCGTGCCGGCGCTGTCCTTCAGGGCAAAATCGTATTCCTGCCCTGAAGAAAACGAGAGCGTAAGCGGCAATTTCGAATTGACGTGAAGGCGAAACGTTGCCAGAACAGGGCCCGCGCCGGTCGTCGGTCCGAGCGACACACTGAAGCTTGCGCTTGGGGCTGCATCAATCGTGATATTGCCGACGCGCGCCGCGATCAAATCGAAGGTGCGCGGGCCGGCGATCGTAGACACAACCCGGCGCAACATTCCCAGGTGGTCCGCGTACTGCTCCTGCAGCGGCCCGACATCCGCGCATCCAATGGCGCGGTATTGGATCTCCAGAACGCCGACGATCGGGCCGGCCGGACCGTCGTGATTGCCCAGTTTCAGTTGCCCCTGCCCATCCTGCAACGGGCATGGCCGGAAGGGCGCCAACCAATGCCCGCCTTCGAACTGCTCAAAGGACGTCAGCAGGAACTCCTGATTGCGGAGTCCATCCCAATATACGAGCGCTCCGAACGTCTCCTCGATCCTCACCTGTAGGTCTGTATCTGTA
>JAIQFL010000193.1 GCA_020073365.1 Terriglobia bacterium
TTTTCGCGGCCAGACTTCCGGAGTGGTGGGCAAGGTTTTTCAAGCCTGCGGCGTCGCCATGCCACCCGCGCTACGCCCATGCTGAACTTATCTCCAGATGGGCGCAGGCGGAGAGAAAGCGTGTCACTAGGCCGTTTTCAAAGTTGCAAACCCTTGGAAATGCGTAACTTCCGCGGACATGGTGTAGAAGATGAGTTATAGCCAGTTCCTTCCAGGAAAGGAAGCGGATCTCCGGCTATACGGAAGTAACCCCCAAGACGATCGCGGAGTTCTTGGGCGCGTTTCTGGGTTGACTGGTCCCCCGAGACTTTCGCAGCCGGGTGGATGCCGTCATTCTGCGAAAGAGCCACCAGAAGGGCCCACGCTCGATTCGGCTTGCCGCCAACTCCGCGGCGATCCTCGAACCCCATGTCAGCGAAATTCACCGAATCACCAGGTCTGTCGCGGACGAAGATCTGAACGTGATGCTCACTAGTGAACCGGATTTCGATGTCTTCCCAGGCAAGTTTCTCGACACCAGCCAGAGGCGCAGTTAAACCGCTTTCGGTCCCGTCATCGACGGAACGCCCTTCTGGACCATCCCCGCCCCGTAGCGCTGATTCCTCGCCGATCTCATCGGCAGTACGAGCGGCCTGAACGTCAAGCGCGTCTAGCAGCAAGTCCCGGTACTGCTTCCATTCGGGCGAGTCTTCGACTTTTCGTCTAGCGTCGTCATAGAGTGAATATCCACAACCGCGGTAGGAGAACATCCTGCTAATGCCCAGCCCCTGTCCCGTATCTTGCCAGGCATCGATAACAACCGAAAGCAAGAAGTCGCGGCACCTCTGGTCAAGTTCGCGATCAGACCATGCCGGATCATTATTCTTCTTGGCAAATTCGCAGGCTTTGCGGACGAAGGCGAGAAACACTCGCATTACGCAGCGAATGAACAGAACATCTCTTTGCCAACTCTCTGTGCCTCGTACGTTCTGCTCCAACGCAGTATAAGCTCGGATTGCTTCGGCCTCGACTTCAGCCCGTGAGTTCTGTGGAAATTCGCTGGGATACGTCATCTCTTCCGCCAATCCTCCGCCGGAGTTGGCCGTTCGGGATGATGACGGCGTGGTCGCGGATCGAGTCTGAGTCTTTGTACGTCCACCGAGTTCGGCCTCCTTATGATCCACTGTAGACCATCAAGGAATCCTTCCGGGCCGAACAGCGCCGCCCAAACCGCGCCGCCCTCGATGCCCTACCATCTCGGCCAGTGCTGGATTCGACGCTTGCGCGCGAAAGCCGACGCTCTCTCCCCCGCCGGGCTGGAAGGACTGGCCGCCGGGGGCGGGAACCTTTCGCCGGGTTCATGAGGCCCGGCTAGGGGGCCAAACAACAATTCTGCACCGATCTGTTTGGGCGATCTTGGGGTTCGCTTCGCGCCTGCTAGTGCCCCCCAGGGGGAATCTTCTGAGCACTGCGGGCTGAGTTCGACGCGCTCGCCGGCAGTGTCACGCTCCCGCCGGCTGGCGGTTCTTGCCCCTGATGGACACTTCCAACGGGACTTGGGCGAGGCCTCTCAGGCTTAAATACGGGTTCGATTCCCGTTAGCGCTACCATGTTTTCATAGACTTACGGGCGCCGAGTGACAACAAGTGACGACGCGCACCTCGCCAGCGGAAATTCCCCAATAGAAACCCAACTTGGCCGTCGGCAATTTCGCCCAGAATTGGCCCGCGTTCGCGCACATAGGGCCACCGGCGCGACGGCTGCGCCAAGTAATAGAACGGCGCTAGGTTGCCGTCCGCGGCGTGCGTGTGGGGCCGTGGCAGTCAGTTTGGCTTGAAGGATCCACCGGCTTGGGGACGGCATTCGAGAATGGGCGCAGTGCTCCGGTTGCGATCAATCGGGCCGGGCGTCGAGTAAACCGTTGACGCCTTGCGCGCGATGCTGGATCGTCGGGCAAACGGGATCAACCCTGAAACCGTAGAGCGCCACATGCAGGAGAATATATGTTCCGGCCGGTCAGGGAAGTGAAAGTCGCCCCGTAACGACGTAAGGACGGCGCGGACAAAGGTGCGAGAGAAAGCGAAAGCTGTCAGGCGGTGAAAGGATAACCGCCACACGCTGGTCAGGGAGCTCGCTGAGTCGGGAGCCTGCGACGAAGTCGATCCTCTCGGACAGCTCGGTGTCGACAAGACAAGCGTCTTCAACTGGGAGGCGAACACCTCCGCCCCGGAGACCCGCTATATGCCCGCGATCATCCGGTTCCTGGGTTAAAATCCTTTGCGAGCGGCGAACGGCTGGGGCGAGCAGTTGGTCCGGCAGCGCACGAGCCTGGGTTTCCGCAGAAGGATGCGGCGTCCGATGTCAATGACAGCCTCCTGATGTTGGTGTCGTGCATGGGAGCTCGTTGCTTAGGTTGGTGGCCAGAAGGATGACGGCCGCTCGGGGTGTTGGGCGCGTCCGTCGAGAAAGTTGTCGAGGTCAAAGTTGTCGGCGAGGATATCCGCCGTGGCGCGCACGATCCCTTCGAGTACTGTTGGCATCCGTGTGCCTAGGTGGAGTTCTCCCAACGCCGCGATGGTCGGCGTGGCGAGGAATTCTTGAGTGAATCCGAGGTGTTTGACGAGTTGTAGGTATGCTGCGAGGTAGGTCCAGAGGACTGCGCCGTCGTCCGTGTAGAAGTCCCCGGGATCGCAGTCTTCGGGATTGGATCCCTCAAAGTAGCGGTCCAGATTGGTGATGTCCCGGTCGGTGCGGGCGTAAGGGTGGAAATGACTGAGGAGTTGCTGGGCGCCTTTGTCGAACCAGTCGAGTTCGGGGAAGCCTTCAAGGTATTCGAAGCTGTAGTTCTCGGTGTTACGTTTGTTTGGGTTGAACACCAAGCGACTGATGATCATCTCCATGTGTTCAATGGGATAGTCTACTGGGTGTTTGACTGCTTCCATGAGGTACCACCACTGTTCGTGAGACCCAGCGTTGCGCATCATCGGCGGCAGGGTGCGGGACTCTTTGTACCTGAGTCGGGTGCCGTCATAGTAGAGCAAGGCATAGCCTCGTCCGGGGTAGACGTACGTGGCCTGCAAGAGATTGAGAAATGCCTGCAAGAAGAAAAAGCGAGAATAATACGCGGTGACCTGTGCCCATGTCTTAAACGCGTCGCGTTCCAGCGTAAGGAAGGCACCCATGAGTGCAAAGGAGCGATAGAAGGCGGTGCAGCTACGGTAGAAGACGCGTTGCCGAAACCATCCTCGGGCATCGGGAGTGTTGAGCGCGTCTTCGACCTGTTCGGGTGTTCTGGCCTGCTCCATGATCTCCCGCAGGTGGTCTTCAATCGTTCCACGATGTCCTTCAAAACGAGGCGCAAATCCTTCATAAGAGCGGCGCAGCACATCGAAGGACATCGGAAATCTGTCAATGCTCGGGTAGACCGTCGTGGTGTCCACCGTGCAACCACACTCCGGGCACGGTGTCGCGGCAGGTGGCGGTTCAAAGCACTCGCCTGTGATCAGATGCTCGTCGTATGTGGAGGGCGTGTTGGGCAGCCAATAAATCTTCGCGCCACAACTCGCGCACTGCACTGTCTCCCGTGATGATCGCCGCATTCTTCAGCAGCTTTCAGGATAACCTCGCCAAGCGGGCTTGGCGACGACGTGTCCCATTTCGGCTAGTTTCTCGGCGCGTCGCTTGGAACGGGCGCCTTCGTCTCGCGCGCCATACACGACGGAGAAGCGAGAGCATCGGATCATCCCGGCGGCCGAAATTGAGCTTGTGAATCCGCTTGGCAGCGACGCGCAGGGCGGCCCGCAACGCGGCGGGGGAACGTTCCAGATCAGTCACGTTACGACCTGTAGACGAGCCTCTCGCCCTCGAAACGTCGGTCTTCCGCGGCGAAGAACCATTGCCAGCGCGGCGATCCAGCACGCCAGTTGGATGCCAGCCGTCGAGAAGACGAAGCGAAGAGCCATGGTGCCCACGTGCACATGATCGGCAGCTACCGCATTGCGCATAAGCGGACTTCCGGAAGGAGAAGCGTGGTGGCGAGTTCGGGCTCGTTCCTGCAAGGAGGACGTCCAGTCGACCTCTTTCCGAGTAGGCGACGATTCGGCCGGAAGATCGCCACGCGTCTTCCAAGACGTCGGCGTGTCCGTCCCGGCGTTGACCCGAGTACCTTGGCGAACTGGGGGCAGGTGAAAAGTACACTGGCCGGAGCCGCTTTGGTGCATGTTACATCTTCTTCAGAACCGACGAGTTCCCCGAATCCTCTCGTCGCGCCGGCCAGTTCACTTCGTGGCCCGTTCGGCTAACGACAGCTAGTTGAACTTTCAATCCCAAACTCCCAGCAGGCTGAACATGTATGCCATTAAGTGCTGCTCGTCATGTTCATAGCGTGCTAACGCATCGGCGACAATAGCTGTCACGGCTCGTACCTGTTCAGCACGGAGGGTCACATGCTCAGAGTCCGGCTCAATTTCAATGAGACCCGCATCGAGCATGTCAAGGTCTTCGGCGACTTGAACCTCGAACTCGCGGCGTTCAGATATGTTCTGTTGTTCGCCCAAGTTCCGGAAGATCTCTTGGAGCGCTGCCGCTTCGAGGAGTTGGTGAATAGCAAAATGTGTTGTGCCGGCAAGGACGAACTGAATCACAAGAAATATCACCAATGCACGAGCCGATGGGCTTGCCAGTTCCACAATTTCCATGGCAAGCTTCAGAACAATGTCCTTATCCTCTAATGAGCGCTTTACAATGGCCTCAACGCGCGTTCTCGGGTGGTGCAAGAAGGTGTATGCAAAGGCTGGCTCAATTATCTGGGTGTGTGGGGTGCTTCTGAACTCGGCGGCGATGCTTTGAACCTTCCTTCTGTGGTCTTCCATTGAAGTGCATAGCAGGATGTAGTACTGCCGCAAGCCGATCACTTTTTGGAAAGAGTCATAGTGCTGTGCCTTCAATTCCTGGATGTATTTCCTATTCGTCAAATCCCCAAACGACTTTACCTGGAAACCAATGAGGGCGTCTGAAGCTGTAGCGTCGTTTTCCGGTCGATATCGAAGGACAACGTCAGTGCCATCATCGCGAATACATTGGGTGTTGTGAACTATGGGCTCAAACTTCCCGTAGGACTCGACGACCATTTCGAGTTGAAATTGGAGCTTTGGAAGGATATCTTTGTCATGCTTCCACGCTCTAAATATGGTGGTTGCTTCTGGAGGTGCACGGCGATAACGAATCAGTCGCATAATGCTCTCGCTGAGATCTTCCATCCAAGGTTTCTCCGAAATGGGTGAACAAATACCGCCACCGGCAATCTTACTGTAGCAGCATGAGGCGGAACCAACGCCCGTGCAAGGCTTCAGCCCCGACGGCAAACGGGCGGTGTATGAGGCCTGAACTGGCACGGGGGGCGGTCGCGGCGGATGGGCGATTCGCATGGCGGCGCTGCTCCGGTCGGATCGCGTTACTCGGAGAGAGGGGCCTCGCTGAGGATCCGCCCCACGGCCAGCGGCTGGGTCTGGAAGTCATTTGTTTTCCGCTGGTTAACCACCGGCACTCATGGTTCAACCCATGTTCGGTTAATGTCTGCAAGGGCACCCGTGCAGATATGAACTGCACCGAGTATGACGCCCGAGTGCCGGGCGGACCGTGGGAGCCAATGACAGGCGGCCCAAGGATGTTGAATCAGCTAACTGAGCCTCCGCCGCACCGGGGCGCTGCGATCAAAGAGAACCGGCCAAGTTCGGGCGCGCAGACCTCACTCACCTAGTAGAGCGCGAGCTGATCGCAATCGGGGAGATGCTGGAACGGCTTCCTCACCGCGTCGCGGTCGGCCGCGGACGGATTGAGTTTCTGCATCAGCCGGCAGGCCTGCTTCCAGGTGGATTCGTGCGAACCGGTCTCCTTGGGGGCCATGTCAACGGCGGCCTGGTAGACTCTGGCGGCATTCACATAATCCTTGCGAATCAGGAATACCTCGGCTACGGTTACCGAGTGCCAATAGTCGTCCTGCTTGGGTTCGGTGCCCACGATGCCCTGAACTTTGGCGGCGTACGCGTCGGCCTTCGCGATATCCTCGGGCGAGCCGAGGAGGACGCTTTTGGCGGCGGCGTTGATGCCGGTGTAATAGTCGTCGGGAGCGCGCTCGAAGGCTTCGGCGTAGAGATTGCGAGATTGACGCAGGTCGGCGATGTCTTCGGATTTGGCGTAGCGGTCCATCCAGGTGCGGCCGTAGATGCCGAGCGTCTCGGGGTCGCGCTGGTCCTGGGCGTATAGTTCGCCGAGAATGTCCTGGGCGTCATCCAAATCGGCGCCGCTGCCCCTCCGCGCGAGGGCAAGTGCATAAAGCTGCTTGGGCCGGGTGGCGCGCGGAAAACGCTTGCGGACCGAATCGAGCAGGGCAATCGCTTCGTCGTTCTTCTTGAGCTTGGTGAGCCCTTCCGCGGCTTTGCAGGCGAGCGCGGGCGTGGTGTCCCAAGGCAGACCGCCTTCCTTCGCGAGTTGGACCAGCCGGTCGGGCCGTCCATTGCGAATGGCGGCGTTGATTTGCACGGCCGCGGTCTGCGCGGCCTCGTCCTGCTCCATCGCGAACTGCGCGGCCTCTTCGCTCAAGGGCTTTTCGACAATCGCATGCAGAAGGCGCAAGAGTTCGCCGCCGTTGGGACCGTCGGGATACGAGCTGAAATCCAGGTAAAGCCTGGTGGCTAGAATCGGCGGCAAACCCGAGCTGTCCAAAACGATGGGGACAAAACAAAAACCGGGCTTCGAGTCGACCTGGTTCTCGAGTGTCGAGTATTCCCGGGCAACCCACTTGGAATCCGCCGTGGCTTTCGACCAGATCAGGATTCCGGCCTGGCTTGCGCCCAGCGCTTCCTGGAGCCTCACCAGCAACGGATCGCCGGCTATGAGCACGCATTGATCGATGAAAACCTTGTAACCTTGCTGGCAAAGAACGTCATAGAGATTCAGCACCCACGGACGATTCACCGAGCGGTAAGAGAGGAACACGTGCCACTTGTCGCCGGGTCCGAGGGGCCGGCGCTTGGGAGCGTACTTCAACCATTCGTTGGCAAGACCGGTCAGTGGGGTGGCCATGGCGCAATTCTATATCATCCGCTGCGAGCGAGGGTATCTGATAAACTCCACTCGAATCGGAGGCGAGATGCCAACTAGCATCTGTTGGGCGAGTTGTCGCTCGATTACAGAAGCGTCATCGCCGTTCTACTCGCCCGCTCTTCCGGCCAGGATTGCGAGCCCGGTCTCGGTGGCGATCTTCTGTCGGATCTCCCGCAGCGCATCCTCGATGAACTTATGCGGCTGGACGATCTCATACCAGAACTGGACCTTGCCGTCCTGAAGCCGCCGCAGCCGCACCGGGATTCGGTACGCCGGACCGTTCACGTGGATGGGGATGCCCAACACGAATTCCTCGGGCACCTCCATCGGCCCCTTCTGCGCCGTGCCGCGCACGATCTCGTCGTATTGGAATTGAATGCTGCCGTTAGCCAGGCGCACGCCAAAAGAAAACTCCACCGACTTTTTGGCCTCGAACGTGAGCGCGACCGCCAGCAGATCCGCGCTGGGCGGTTCCGCGATATCGGGGATTGAAGCAGCCGCGTCAGAATTCTTGGACCTCCCTAGGTCCCTGCGGCTTGCTTCTGATAAAATGTCAACAGGCAGTTGGCTGGCCAGAATTGGCCCGCGTTCCTACACATGGGCGCCACCGGCGCGACGCCGCAACGAAGTGGTAGCACCACGCCAGCCGGCGCGTGTGTGGCGCCGTGGCCGTCAGTTTGGCGTGTGGGATCCCACCAGCGTTGGCGGCCCTGAAAGGACTGCTCTCGCTTCGGGGCGCCTAAAACCGAAGGGCTTTTTGCAGCATAGTATAGTAGTTCGCAACCATGGAAGCGATCCCTCTTAAGCGGACGGCAAAGATGTTGGATGATGCCGGAGAGCACTACGCGGTGAGCCAATTCACGTTCTGTGGCAGGCCGGCCACGAAAATGCCAGACGGATGGGAGTCTTACGATCTCGCGGTGGAGACCGGCACCGGCTTGGTTCGCGTGAGTGTCAAAACTCGGAGTGAGAGTCAAGGCTGGACGACCAGCAAATGGTTCAACTTTGACGACCGCAGGGCCTACGATTGGATGGTTTTGTTTTCCTACCAAGGGAGAGGCCGGTGCGGGCCTGGGTTGTTCCCTTTGGTGCCGCGAAATTCCATGCAGCCCGCTCGGTGAGCGGTTCGGTTTGAGTAAAATCCCTACATGCTCGCGAGCTTCCTTGAAGAAGAGGAGGAGATTGATAAGTCACCGCGGCTTGGGCCACTTCCAGCTTGCCGCCGTTTCTGCGGATACCGGGTCCGGCCCCCTCTATCGCGGGGGTTGACCTTGCGTCGAAGCGGCAGAGTCGAGCACCTACACCCTGTTCGACAGGGTAGCGGAAGACCGGGGCTACCCTTGCGTACAATACGCTAGAGTAAATTTCCGCACGGCGTGGAAGATCTTGCTCTCTTTCAACGGCTGATCCAGTCGGCCACACTCATGGAATATGCGCAAGCTTAGCCAGTGCTCCAAGGATCACCGTGGGATCCTTGAGCCGGAGAATCACGATGCAGAAAATGACGAGGATGACGACCCACCGCATAGGAGCAACGCCATATTCTTTGAGGTGTGCTTCTCCGTTCGCCTTAATATCGAGCCGACGGTAGGCAATCGGGATCATTCGAGGGCTCCTGAGCGTGGACATCAACTGTTCGCCGGCCGGATGCCCCTTTGCCGGTGCCGCCTGTTTACGCTTTGCAGTCCTTTTTACCTTACTGCCGGTTTTCATAACCGTTGCTCGCCTTAGTGATTTGATAGCTCCCCGGTACTCATTCCGCATGTGCGCTACCTCGACTGCGGTGTGATCTGGGCCTATGACTGCGAATTTGCGTCAGCCATGCGCGCAACGACTCACCATGCCTGCAGCGCAGTTTCCGCAAAGTTTTAACTTCTATCTCCACAGCCCGTGTGCGGGAAATGTGAATCCTGCGTGCAATTTCTGGTAACGGCAAGTCTCCAAAAAACCGAAGATGAACTACAAACATAAACACAATGGCTCCATCGGCTCCATCATCGCCTGTTACTCACCTTCTGAAGCCGGTAAATTGCCAGAATCTGGCAAATTGCCAAAATCTGGCAAAATACCTGATCCATTCCGTAAAAGCTTGCCCAAGTGGGGGGGCCAGGCCGTTAACTTCGAAACGGAGCGCTCGGCCTGGCTGTTTTTGTAGCTCTCGATAATCAAAGGTTATCAGCAGCGCCAGTTAGGACTACTTTGCCGATTTGGAGCGGAACTCGGAGGGGAGCTTCGCGCGCTTCCGGTTGTTGCAGGGCCAGCACGCAAGCACGATGTTATCCGGGAAGTTCGTGCCGCCCTTTGAGAGCGGGATGTAATGATCGATGGTGCCCCGGCCGGTCCAAATCGTCGTGACAGTAGAAGCACTTTCCCTGCTGTGCTTCGAACTGTCGCAGGAGGTCGTCTTCGGATACCTCTTCAGGATACGCCCAACTTCGGGCAACCGACGAATCGGAGCTTCCCCAGTGAGCACGGCCGGAGCCATTCCGAACGCGATGCCGCAGAGCACCGCCAGCCCCAGGTTGAACCCCAGAACGCGAAGATCCAGCGGATGAGCGGCACGGTGGACAGACTCTGGGCGAGGAACGCCACCAGCAGGCTCTTTCCCCACGACGCCAGCGCCAGACCCAGCAAACCGCCGGCCGCCCAGTCCCAACCCATGAAGAAATTCGCCATGCCGGCGGCCGTGTGCGCTTCCGCGAGATCCGCATCGCCGAGGCTTAATGCTGCATACAGCCTACCGGGTGTCTCCCAGCAACCGTCAATTGATCTTGCCCCGATTCCGCTGCAAGGCGGCTTCCCAGTTTTGCATCACCACGATCTCGGACTTCTCGGACGAAGTGACGACGGGGACGAGGAGGCGTTGCCCATCGGCGGATACGTCAAACCCGAGCACACCGTGGATTGCCGCTCTCGCCTCCAGGCTGATGCTGAACAGGGGAGCGGGCTCGCCGATCTTCGGCTTCAGAGACAGCATGATCGGGACCACATACAACCGGCCGTCCCAAGCCAGGTAGAATAGCTCCTTGCCATCGCGGGCCCACCGAATAGAGACGGCTCCGCGCTTGGAGACGAGATGGCGTTCTCCCACCAGGCGTGGCGATTCGCCCGCCTCGAACGCCTGCAGATAAACTTCCGTCCGACCCGACTCGTTGGAGGTGAACGCGAGCCACCGGCCGTCCGGAGAGAACGCCGGGTTAGCTTCGTGAAACGGTGTGCGGATCAGATGAACGACCCTTCGCCCCCGGGCGATGTCGATCAACCACACGTCGCCCTTTAATTCGACATTCACGGCAAAGCTGGTATTGGTGTATGCGATGAATCGGCCGTCGTGGGACCAGTCGGTCGGCAACTGGAAATAGTCCTCCGGCAGCGCTTCGTCCCCGTCACTTTCGCCGAGGCCGCACACGGGGCAAAAAGGAGCGCCGCTATCCGGCCCCACGACAGTCGCATTCAATCTGCCATGATTTGTCTGTAAGGCGTGGCAGTTCTGGGATGGCACCAGGATTGCCTGTCCTGAGTGAACACCATGGTACCCCTAGGCCCAATCGCTCTTTCCCTTGCGCTCTATTTTGAGCCAGCCCCTGGTTCGTTCGGAATCGAAGCCAAATACGTGGCTGTTTCTGCGGCGTATTCTGTGGTGCTTTCCGACACAGGGGTGACGCTCTTGCCCTCATCAGGGGGACGATTGAAAATGGTGCTCCCGCGAGCGAGGCCTGTGGAAGTCGAAGACCGGCAGGTTGGGGTCTCAAACTATTATGCCGGCCCAACCCCGGCTTTTTGGCGCACGGGAGTACCACACTTTGGGCATGCGCGCTATCGGTCGGCGATCCCTGGTGTGGATCTCCTTGTGTACGGTAATGGCGCCTTCGTGGAATATGACTGGATTGTCAGCCCGGGTGTAGACCCCTCACGCATTAATTTTGGCTTTCAGGGTTGTTCGGGAGCGAGCATCGAACCAGACGGTGATCTGGTACTGAGACTCCCGGGAGGTGGGGAAGTGCGACACCACAGCCCAGCCATTTATCAGATCGTTAATGGAACCAGGCGGGTGATTACCGGAGGGTTCGTTCAACGGAGGGACAAGGAATTTGGATTTAGAATCGAGGAATTCGACCGGAGCAGGCCGCTCATCATCGATCCTACCTTGATTTTTGCGACCGGTTTTGGTGGAAATCCCCATTCATCACGCCAACCACCGTACCCTTCCACGCCTGATGGCGGCACGGGAGTTGTGGTTGATGGCACGGGAAATATTTATGTGACCGGGTATTCCGACGGCTCTAGTTTCCCTCTCGTCAACGCACTTGGGCCAATGCCACCCAGTTGCAGTGATTGCGCGCCATCCTGGCAGTTCGTGGCCAAAGTTAGTCCTGATGGTAGAAGTTTGATTTACTGTACGTTTGTCGCCCACGCCGAGCCGTTGACCGATGGTTCGACGTTCCTTGGCCCCGCATTCAATGCTTACGATCTTCCGACCGGGCGTAGCTTGGCGATCGATTCCAATGGCAATGTCTACGTGACAGGTTCCACTACGGGTTCAAAGTTTCCTTCACTGAACGGTAAGCCTACGGTCACGGCTGGGGGCCATGATGCTTTTGTACTGAAACTGAATCCGGCCGGACAATTGGCCGGGTCAATGCTGCTTGGCGGCCAGGGGGACGATCTCGGCAACTGTCTTGCATTGGGCGCTGATGGGGCCCTGTATTTAACCGGCGTGACGAACTCGTCCAATTTTCCCACGACGGCCGGTGTTTACCAAGCGCAGCCACCGACAAAGGGCTTTAGTGTTTTCCTTGCCAAAATAAATTCCGCAGCGATTGGCAGTTCTACAACAAGTCCGGTGATCTACTCAACGTACCTTGAGCCGGGGCTCGCTCCTTTAATTGCTGTCGACCCTAGTGGAAACGCTTATCTCGTGATATCGACTGGGTTGGCATCGCTCGGGACGCCGGGAAGTTTTCAGAGCGCGGCTCCTCCAAAGAGTGTTCCGTTGGTCTACGATAACTTAATCGTCAAAATTAACGCGACCGGAACCACCGTGCTGTATGCGACATACTTCGACGGGTCAGGATACGATTACGCGAACGGGCTGGCCGTGGATGCGTTGGGCTCAGTTTATCTGAGCGGTACCACAACCTCGCCCGATCTTCCCACTACCGGCGGCTCGCTCCAGCCAAATGCTCCCGCCACTCTATCGTACCCGGGCTACGGTTACACCATGGGATTTTTGGCAAAGTTCTCACCGGACGCAAAGAGCCTGATCTACTCGACTTATTTGGGGGGGACAGGCGGATATGATTATGGCTCTGGTGTGGCTGTCGACAACTCAGGCAATGCCTATATCGGCGGCACAACCCTGTCCGCGGACTTCCCTGTACAGAATGGAATACAAGTCACCTTGGAGAACTCCCCTTGCGGCACCTGGTCCGACCCTTCATCAATACTCCCGGCCGGTTATCAGTATTGCGGCTCGGCAGGCACACTTACCGTGGTGAATCCTCAAGGCAATGCCATAGTCTGGTCGACATTTCTTGGGTACGGCTCAGTTGCGGACGTGGCGCTTGACTCAGCCGGAAACGTATACGCAACAGGCATTGGCATTGTGCTGGAGGGAAGCACGCTCGCATCATCTCCCAGCAATAGCGTTGGGGTCGTGAAGATCGCGCCACACGGAATGCCGGTCCAATTCGATTCGAACGGGATCACGAATGCAGCGTCTTTTAATCCTGGTCTGCCAGGACCCGGAGGACTCGCAACGATATTCGCGCATGGAGTTGCAGTCTCCGGAATCGTCGAGGCGTCCGAATACCCGCTCCCTACTGCGCTGGCTGGGGTTTCGATAGTGGTTGATGGCACGCCCGCACCAATCCTCGCGGTCGCCGATATCGGCACTGTGAATGGGGTGGACACACAACAAATCAACTTTCAAGTTCCCTTCGAGATGTCGGCGTTCCCCGGAAGTAGTTTCAGCCATACTGTTTGCCCCGCCTGCGCACACATAGTTGAGCTGCGGTACGGCGGGCAGTCATCATTCGCCTCGCCGCAGGGGGTGGGACCGGGCATTCTTGTGTTGGCCGATGACACGCCGGCCATCCAGCATGCCGCCGATTACAGCTTGGTCACCGCCTCAAACCCAGTAGTAAAGGGCGAAACCATTATCGTCTATGCCACGGGATTGGGTAGCGTTGTGGACGGGCCCCCAACTGGTATGCCAGCCACTGGGAGCGCACCGATGAGTACGCAGTGTGGCACGCCATCCGTTGTTACGGCTTCTCCACGCGCGGCAGATTCAGTGCCGTTCGGAACGATCCTCTATGCAGGCCTGACGCCGGGTTCTGCGGGGCTGTACCAGTTGAATGTGGTGACTTCATCGGCTCTTCCGTCGGGTATGGTCGGCCTGCAAATCGATTACAACCAATGTTGGCCTCTTCGCCTATTCCCCTATCCGCCGGTCAATTATTCCGAGAGCAACAACGTAAGTGTACCTGTGAAGTAGATCTGATTATTACCGCGCGGTCGTCCGAAGGGACTGACTGGCAGCCCGAGCATTATATTCAATCGGGGCGAAGACCGGCACAAGCTCGCCCGTGCTGTGTTCGATGGCCGCAGAGGGGAATTGCGCCAGCGCTACCAGGAGGCCAAGAGGACCAACCTGTACCGCCGCGGCCAAATCGCAAAGGAGGTGAGCAACGATAGACGCGACGCCATCGAAAAGGCCATCGTTGACTCCGCTCGAAAGCTCGATATACCTGTCGTCCTACCCCTCTGGCCTCCTCTGGCATAATGGCGGCATGGCCTATTCGCACCGCTGCCCGAAACCTCGCGGACCGCTCGTTTTCTTTCAAGACGAGCACGGGACTGATCAGCGCTTACTCGGCGGAACCGTACGAGGGGGGCAGGCGTCCGCTGATCCTGGTCGTGCACGAGATCTTCGGCGTCAACGATTACATCCGCGATATCTGCTACCGGCTCGCAAATATGGGCTACACGGCTGTGGCGCCCGCTCTGTTCCAACGGCACCGTGGAGCGCCACGGAGGGAAGATCTGGGTGGAGTTCAACCCCGGCCAGGGGCCGACACTTTTCTTCAGTATTCCGGTTGCCGGCGAGGAGACCGGAAATCGTGAACGGGGAACTGGTACGTAAAGCATGATTTGGGAATCCGGCTGCCTGCCGCTAGACCGACACAAAACGCGGTCTCGCAAAAATATTTGAGAATATCTCGGCTGCTCCGCCACCACACAGGCATGAACCATGTTTCCGATCACGATTTAGAGCGCTACCACCTTGGAATGGTGGTGGACGAGGCCGAGCTGAGCGCGTTGGAGGAACACGTCTTGGCCTGTCCGGAGTGCGCTGAGCAGGCCGAGGGAGGTGCGGTCTACGTGGACAAGATGCGGTCCGCAATCATTACAGGAGGCTTCGATTTGGATTAAACCACCCGCCGAGCCGGGGGGTAGAAACGCGATTGGGAAAACGTGTGGTTTCAGCAGCCCACAAGGCGTTGCCTCGTGTTACAATTTCGCTCCAAGGAGAACACATGTGTCGTTTTCTCGGGCTAACAATACTCTAGCGCTGCTGATGCTGGTTGTCCCTTCCGCGAGGCCGTTTTGGGGCGGCTGCTCCATTCATAGAATTCAGATCTGCTAATATTCCCCAGGGGGCTGATTGGATGAGACTGAAGAAATACGTTCGTTACTGCCTTTTATTGCTGACCATTGCCGGTGTTGCGGCCTGGCTGACCCTCATTTACAGGCCCGCACCGATATGGACTGCGTATATTGCGGGCAGATGGTGGCTGTTCACGGCGACACGGCGGAATCCGTTGTGCAAGGGCGCGGCGGCGCCGAGCATTCAGCGCTACTACGAAATGATCAAGGCGCGTAAAGATTCCGAGAAGGTCAGCCTGCTGGAGCGCGACAGCGAAGGGCGCACGAAGTGGCACCTGGATTTGGGCGATTTCTGGATACCTAATGGCACGCCGGCCGATTTCCTCACGGCGGTGGTCGGCGAGCAGATGGCCAACACCTACGGCTACTCGGAACGCGAAGGAGCCATCGTGCTCGACTGCGGCGCCAACATCGGTACGTTTACGAAGTGGGCGGTGCGCCACGGCGCAGGAACAGTCGTCGCAATCGAGCCGGCACCCGAGAATCTGGAATGCCTTCGCCGCAATTTCGCCGACGAAATTCGCGCCGGCAAGGTAGTCATTTTTGAAGGAGGAGTATGGGACCGCAACGACAAACTCTTCCTCACCTCCGACGCCGGCAACCCCGGCGCGGACCGGATCGTGCAGTCCCCAAGAGCGGCGGAAGCGGGCACTTGGGTCCCCCTGACGACAATCGACGAACTCGTGAGCAAGCTGAAATTGCAGCGGGTCGATTTCATCAAGATGGACATCGAGGGATCCGAGCAGAAGGCGCTCACCGGTGGGGCGAAGACTATCCGGAGTTGGCGTCCCCGTATAGCGGTGGCAACGGAACATACCTCCGATCTGCTCAACAACTCCATGGAAGTCATTCGCATCGTCCGGTCGTTCAATCCCGGTTATCAATACCGATGCGGATACTGCGGCGTCGTACAGTCGGCTCGTTGGGGCGGCAGGGTGCTCACGCCGGTCTCGCTCGTTTTTGAGTAGGGAGCGGCCATCGAGTGCGGGGACTGGTTCGAGCACGAGAAGGCGCCGCCGGTAGCCGGCCCGAGCGCGACGGGTGCCATTGGGGCGCCCGGATCTTCGCAGGTTGGGCCCGGAACGGCTGAAGGCCCTATTGGCGATTATTCAGGGCGTGGAGAGGGGTTCCGTGATGGATGAAGGCAGTGTGAGAGATGTAGGCAGCACCCCAGACTCTGTTGGATAACCCTCCCACCCGCCGAGATTCAGGCAGAGTTTAGGCGGTGGGACCGCTGCCACGCGCCTCGCAATTCGGGGCGAGCGAGGCGCACTGGAATCGCGTGTGGGCATCTCGCACTCCTTGGCGTACTCGGCAGATTTTGGGACCAGGTCCGCATTGCTGCATTCTTCGCCTACAGTCTCCGAGTGCCGCCCGGTTTAGATGGACGCAAGGGGATTTCGCAACAGGAATCCACGTCTACCAGCAGATCCGAATTCCCAGAACCACAGCCGTGCAGCCCATCGACGCAAGCCTGCGGAAAAAGGCTTTTGGGTGGCCTGAAACCGGCCTTCTCACCTCTGCGTTGTACGTAGAATCAATAACTTGCAGGGGTTACTGAGTGTCATTCTAAGTGCTCCAGACCCTTTTTCGAGCGCGAAGGCCGATGTCGCCACTCGGGCTTCTCTGCCCCTCACTCGGTAACGCCCGGAACCAGCCCAAAAACCGACAGAACCCGGCGTTTTTCGCAGTTGAGGGGAGATGTTATGATTACTCCCCGGATCGGCGTGCTGGCGGGGTCCGGCCGCATAATAGGGTTTTGATTTGTATCATTTCTCCCAAAACGGGGTGACTGGACTCCTTGTCGCCTGGAGTGAAGGCGACCGTTCGGCCTTGGAGAAGCTCCTGCCGCTTGCCGAGCGGGAGCTGCACCGGATCGCCCACCGCCACATGAGCCGCGAGTACCCGGGCCATACGCAGCAAACCACGGCGCTGGTGAACGAGGCGTATCTTCGGCTGGTGGACCAGAACCGCATCGAATACAGCAGCGCGGCTGCTTGTCGCCCGCGTTTGCCCAGGGTGGACAATTGCGCCAGCCCGATGCCCACGATCACCCGAAAACATTGGCGCGATGACAGCAAAGTATCGCGATACTTTGTTCACCCCGTTGGCCCACCAAAGAAGGTTGACCAGAACCACGACTGCCAGAGCGGTGGCGAGTTTCCGGTTCTTGCGGTAGAGCAGTACGAATGCGGCTACCAGGATGATGGCCAGGTGGAGGCGCAGCGGGAAGGCGCCGATCAGCGGCACCTTGCGGTTGCCGAAGCCGAGAAAATCGGCGTAACGCGGCCCTTCGCCCGCGAGCTTTTCCATTAAAGGGACGGCTAAGCGCCCCAGGTAAACCTCTCGGAATGCCTTGAGGTTGACGGGAGCGGAACAGATCCAGATGGCGAACGGCGCAACGGATGCCACAATACCTGCAACCAGCGCCCAGGAGCGCTTTTCCAGGAAGACGCGGGCGCGAAATTCGATCAGTAGTAGCACGCCAAGAGCGGCCACGAATCCAACGCCGTTGGGGTGAAAGTTGAGGGTTATACCGAGGCAAAGCCCGCAAAGCAGCGCCAGCGGAAACGATTCCTTTCCGCGCGCCTTATAAAAAAGCAGCAGCGCGAACGAACAAAAGAAGGCGCAATGGATCTCCGGTCGCGCCGTGCGGGAGGCGACCACGATGAATAAGTCTGTGGCGGCGGCGATTACCGAAAGCGATGCCGCCAGCGGGCTCCATAAGGAAAGAGCAAGGAACCACACCACAATCACCGTGCCGATGCCGGCGGCCAACGAGAACATGCGGGCCTGTGCAATGCCGATGCCAAACAGCCGGAAGGTTGTTCCCATGCCGATGGGCATTAGCGGAGGGCGAACATCCACTACCGACGCGAGATCGGCATCAAAGCTGGACATGCACAAGCGGCCCTCACGCATCCAGGTGACCGATTCGTCGGTATTCCAGCTTTCATCTTCTACCCAGCGTGTCTCGATGAGCACTACGCCTTGCACGAACAGCAGCAGACAAGCAAGAGCCAAAGCGAGGCGGTGATTCATGGCCGGAAATTATAGCATGCGCAGCCTGGCCGGTCGCACGAATGATCGAAAAAACTCTCGAAAAAACTCTTCGTTAGTGATTACCCTCGCAGCCTCGCCAACTGCCTCTGGCTCTGCTGGTTTCCGGCGGCGGACCCGCTCCCGGTAACGCACACTTTGGCCGTTCCGTTTCTGTTGGCCCGCCCTCGTCTCCCGGTATCGCTGCTGTGCCTTCCATCGCGACCATTTCCGCGCCGCCTTCCGGCAACGCTCGCTGCAATAGCGCTGGCGCGCCTGCCGGGGATGAAAGCGCTGCTCGCATCCTTTCAGCAGACAGCGCCGCCTCCGCGGCCGGCGTGCCAAACGCTTGCGCCGACCTTCTTGATTTTCGGGATGACCTGTAGGACTCTCGGGAGGGCCCCATGGGAGGTCACGACTCCCAGAAGCTCCTGCCCTGGAGGGGAATGCACTCCCCTCCAGGGCGCAGCAAACCTCCGGCTCATTACCAACACTCTAACTCACCGGACCGACGTTCGAGACCTTCCCCAGTCGGGCCGCCGCACTTTGGCCTGACCTATTTCCCGGACAAATAGGGCCTCAGGCTTGGCCGACGGATCACCTACAGGCCGGGCTGGGTCAGTTTTGAAAAGCAGAGGTGGGGTATTTCTCGCGAGCGCCGAAGTCGTTTACCTCTCCAGCCCGCGAGACGCATGAGCACCGCTACCGGTATCCTAGGATATGGCCTTTTTCCTCACACTGGTCAGCGTCGCCCTCTGCTACTACTCGCCGGCAGACGTGGTACCGACGCTGGCGCCGTATCACATCCAGCAGTACATTCTTGTGCCGGCGCTGCTCAGTTCCGTAGGGGTCTTCCTGATGCGACGCGGCGGATTGCAGGCCCCCCAATGGGTTCTGATGATCGGCTTCTGGTTTGCCGTGGTCATGTCGTTAATCGCCAGATACCTGCTCCGCGCGTCTCTCAGCGCTTTCATGGACTTTGGGTTGGTGGTTTGCTTTTATTTTCTGGTGTCCATCAACGCCTTTTCCTTGACGCGAATCGGCATCTTTTGCCGCGTAATCGCCTTGTGCATGCTGTCTATGGCGATACTGGGGATTGTCGCTTACCATACGGGGTACCTGGAGGAGAAACTGGTAATGCGGCAAATGGACATTGATGGCAGCCTCTTCAGCCCACGCATCCGCGGGTACGGTATTCTTAACGACCCGAATGACTTCGCTCAGCTTCTGTTAGTGGCTCTCGCATTCCTCGGCGTGTCGTGGAGAACGCATAACCTAATCGTCAATGTAATAGCCGTGTTTGTCCCGGCAATCATCCTGATCTATGCCATCTATCTGACTGGTTCACGCGGCGCAATCTTCGGGTTGGTGGTCATCGCATTTGTCACGATCTCGCGTCGCCTGGGTAAGTTACTGTCTATTTTCCTTGCCGCCATGCTTTTTGCGGTCCTGATTGGCGCGCAGTTCGGCGGCGGCCGTGAAATATCGCTCCACGAGAGCTCGACCGCCGGACGCTTGGTCGCGTGGGGATCCGGTATTTCGGACATCAAGCACTATCCGGTGTTTGGGGTTGGTTACGGGCAGTTTACGGTATACAATGACCAGACGGCGCACAACTCGTTCGTGCTCTGTTTTGCCGAGTCGGGATTGTTTGGGTATTTCTTTTGGCTGGCGATGATCGTCACTACGGTATTGGGCCTGGAAGCCTTGGCCAGGATGCCTCGTAAAACGGCCGAGGATATCGTATTTGCCCGCTATGTGATTACCATTCGCACGGCCCTGTACACGTTTCTTGCCACCTCGTGGTTCTTGTCGCGAACCTACAACCCAATGCTGTACATTCTGCTGGCGCTCGCCGGGGTGCTGATTTACCTGCGCCGGTCGTCTTTCCCGGCGGTGTCTGCGCCGATGATACGCTGGGTTCCTGTGACGGTCGTTGCCCAAGCAACCTCCATAGTCGCGGTCTACATCACGCTTCGTCTACGGGGCCTGTAGCGGCATCGCGGGCCCTAAAACGGCGGGGATCCGAGGGAGCAGAATGGGAACATTTCACCAGGTTCACCATTATCCTCGGCCTGACCTGGTGGTTGTAGAAGCGCCATGGTCCTTGCAAAACGGACCGCCAGTTGCAGAGGTACCGCCGGTCCAGGCTGGCTAAACTAGTGCTTAATTGCGTTAATACATAATTGTATTAAAATGTTTGGGAGATGCCCAGGCACGCGCCCGAACTGGAATGTTCTGTCGAAGACAAGGCAAGTTTGGTGACCCTCGCAAAGAGCCGGACGGCGGAGGCACACGCCGTGGAGCGTGCGCGGATCATTCTGGCTTGCCTGGAGGGCAAGGAAATTCAGCAGGTCGCTCGGGAACTGGGCGTCTCTCTCGCTACCGTTTCCAAATGGCGCCAGCGCTTCTCCCTGTGGGGGCTCAGAGGACTACGCGACCAGCCGCGGCCGGGTAAGCCGGTCCGGTATGACGCGGCGTTTCGCAAACGGGGGCTGGCCATGCTGGAGGAGCCACCGCCGCCCGGTATGTCCCATTGGGACGGGCCGGCGGTGGCGGAGAAACTCGACGCCAGCGTTCACGCCGTCTGGCGCGTCTTGCGCCGTGAAGGAATCTACTTGCAGAGGCGGCGTAGTTGGTGTGTCAGTACGGACAAACAGTTTGCTTCCAAGGCCGCTGACGTGGTGGCGTTATATCTAAACCCGCCAGTGAACGCCGTGGTGCTGAGC
>JAIQFL010000640.1 GCA_020073365.1 Terriglobia bacterium
CGAATCCAAGATGGCCCGACTTCTTGCCGGCGTCCGCACAATATATCCCGACGTAGCCGGCGCCCTTCGAGTTTGCAGCAGCACTTGGCGCACCGCTCACTGTAATCGCTCTCATGGTGAATCATTCACTTTGATTGGGACGCCGCCCCGAGCCACGATTCACAGGCCGCGCAACAATAAATTCGCTTGGAAAACAATCCGGTGGCCCCATACAATCTGGCCAGCAGATCCGGCTTGCATACAAATCGATTTTCTACTCCCTATGAGGAGAGGCAAATGACGCGACGACTTTGGTTTCTTGCGGTTCTCTTTGTTGCGCTCATTACACTAGGCGCCAGAACGACGTCCGCGCAGGATGTGGATGCCCGGAAGGTGTTAGAGGCTGCTGCCAATGCCATGGGCAGCACGAACCTCAAGTCGATTCAATATGTCGGCGACGGCTTTGTGGCCAAAGTGGGTGAGCAGTACAACCTAACTGACGGCTGGCCGCAAGTGCAGGTGACAGACTGGACGCGCACGGTCGACTACGACGGCAAGTATACGCGCGTGGACTATGACGAAAAGCAGGGCGGCGCCCACGTGACAAATGTCCTGAACGGCAACTTCGCGTGGGACATGAACGGCGATACGCCCGTGCCACTCACACGCATGTATCTCGATGGCGTTCCCTACGTCGATATGCGCCAACTCGAAATCGCGCTCACCCCGCACGGTTGCATAAAGGCTGGATTGGCCGCCACGGATGCGAAGGCCATCAGGCAACCGATCGTGGGTCCTTCGGATTTCGGACTCTCAGCGTTTGGCCAGTGGGTGACGATTGTCTCCTTCAGTTATGGAAAGTATCGAGTCAACTGCACGATAACGGATAAGAATCTGGTCGAACTTACAGGCACGTGGATTCCTAACCCCGTCTATGGCGACATGACTTATGAAATGCGCTACACGATGTACAAGGATTACAACGGTGTGATGTTTCCCGGTTTGATCCACGTCCATCAGGGCGATCCGAGGATTAATCCGGGCGAAAATTATTTTCAGATCTACACAAAAGACGTTAAGCCCAATCTGGTTGTGAACAAGCTTCCGGTCCCAGAAGTGGCAAAGACGGCAAAACCAGACCCAGTCAAGGTGGAAACGCAGAAGCTTGCGGACCATGTCTGGCTGCTGGGCGGCGGGCCCATGAACAGCGTGCTCGTCGAGTTCAAGGACTTCGTTGCAGTCGTCGAAGCGCCGCAGAACGAAGCGCGGTCGCTGGCGGTCATGGAGGAAGTTCATAAACTCGTTCCGGGCAAAATGATTCGGTACGTGGTCAATACAAATCACCACATGAGTTATGCCGGTGGTCTGCGCACGTATTTCTCACAGGGGACCACGGTCGTCACCCACGAGTTGAACAAAGACTATTATGTCGGAATCCTGTTCAGCCCGTTCCCGAGAACGTTGGCCCCGGATCGGATGACAATTTTTAACCCGATGTACATGATCAGTCGCCGACCTCCTCCGATTCAGACGGTGGGCGGCACGACGATGATGGGGGGGACCGTCCTCAGCGATGACGAGCGCCAGATGCAGGTCTGGCATGTGCAGGACATGGCGTACGAAGTGGGAGAGAGTTACCTCAAGATCCCCGGTCCATCGCTGGCCAGAGGCAATCACTCCGCTGACATGTTGATGGTGTATCTCCCGAAAGAAAAGATCCTGATAAACGCGGATCTCTATGTGCCACCAGAACCGGGTGCAAAACAAACTCCTCCGACTGCCGGGATGCGAACGTTGTATCTAAACATGAAGAAGCTGAACTTCGACGTTGCGCAGCATGTCTCGATCGTCGGGCAGCGGGTCGGTTCAAACGACGAGTTCGTCAAGCTCATCGGTAACGCACAATAGAAGAATTTCCGCAAGGCTACGCGCATCACTCAGGCGGAACGGTTGATAGCACCGGGATCGAGAAGGCTAAGCTAGGCGAGCTCGCCCAGAAAGTTCTAAAATCGTCCCCTAGGGCGCGCCATTTTCTTTGCGCCGCGGATATTCGCGCACGCCGGCGACGACTCCCAGACGAAGCGCGCCAACAATTGAATTCGACTACGGCGTTCGGTAGACTCCGTGCGTAATCGGGAAACTGTGCTGGCACAGGAGCGCCCATGATGGCTTCGAAAAGATGGTGTTGGGGTCTGGCGGCGGTGGCCGCGTCGGCTCTACTTGGATTGCTGGGCGTGGGATCCGCCCCGTCTCTAGCCCAGCAGAACGCCGCGGCGATTCCCATCGATGCCGACGACATCGGCGGCGTGGTGACCAGCAGCGCCGGGCCTGAAGCCGGCGTCTGGGTCATCGCCGAAACGAACGCCTTTCAGACGCGGTACGCGAAAATCGTCGTCACCGATGATCAGGGCCGCTATCTGTTGCCCGACCTGCCGGCTGCCGATTACACGTTGTGGGTGCGCGGCTATGGTCTGCAGGATTCGCCCAAGGTCACTGCCAAGCGGGGCACGCGCGTCAATCTGACCGCTATCGTTGCGCCGAACGACGCGGTCGCGGCCAAAGTCTATCCCGCCATCTACTGGTACTCGATGATGCACCTGCCGACCGCCGCGGAACTGGCCGGTATTCCCGGAGGAATGAATCGCTATCTGGCCATCGTGAAGAACGAAGGCTGCGTCGGATGCCATCAACTGGGCGATCAATATACGCGCACCATACCGGAAATGTTCAAGAGCTTGTCCCCGCAGGATGCGTGGGCGCGCCGGGTTCAATCCGGCCAGGCCGGCTCGATGATGATCGGCCAGGCGGCCCTTCAATTACACGGGCTGCCGATCAAGTACCTCTCCGACTGGACGACCCGCATCGCCAAGGGCGAACTGCCGAGGCAAAAGCCGCCACGCCCCACGGGAGTCGAGCGCAATGTGGTGGCCACGATTTGGGATTGGTCGGACCCCAAAGCCTACATGCACGATTTGGCTGGCACCGACTGGCGCAACCCGACGATCAATGCCTACGGACCACTGTACGGCGCTCCCGAGCTGAGCACCGACGAGTTTCCCATCCTCGATCCGAAGACGAATACGGCGACCACGTTTCACGCGCCGGTGCGCGACGCCGATACGCCGGTGGGCGCGGGTCGTCTTCTGCAACCTTCCCCCATCTGGGGCGATGAGGCCATCTGGACCAGTAAGACCGTGGCGCACAATCCGATCATGGACCAGAAGGGGCGCGTCTGGTACACGGCCGTCGTTCGCAACCCCGACAACAATGCTGCGTTCTGCAAGGCGGGCTCGGACCACCCCTCCGCGAAGCTGTTTCCGATGACCAGTTCCGGCCGGCAGCTCGCTGTGTATGACCCCAAGACTAAGAAATACACATTCGTGGATACCTGTTATTCAACGCACCACCTGCGCTTCGCCGAAGACTCCAACAACACGCTGTGGACCAGCAACGACCGCGCCGATCTCCTCGGCGAAACCATCGGCTGGCTCAATACCAAGGTCTTCGACGAAACCGGCGACGCAGCCAAAGCCCAGGGCTGGACCGCACTCGTGCTGGACACCAACGGCAACGGCAAGCGAGATGCCTATGTCGAGCCCAACCAGCCGGTCGATCCCACCAAAGACAAGCGCATCACTGCGGATTTTTACTCCATCATGCCCAATCCGGTCGACGGTTCCGTCTGGGGCGCCTGGCGCCTTAATCCGGAGCATCCCGATCGAACCGGCGCGTTGCTCAGGCTCAACCCCGGGCCGAATCCCCCCGCAACGGCGCTGACCGAGATTTACAACATCCCCCTGCCCGGCTTCGGCATTCGCGGCTCGGACATTGATCGCAACGGGGTCGTTTGGGCCGGGCTTGCCAGCGGCCACCTGGCTTCGTTTGACAGGAGAAAGTGCAAAGGCCCGCTGAATGGTCCGAAGGCCACCGGCGACCAGT
>JAIQFL010000194.1 GCA_020073365.1 Terriglobia bacterium
ATAATCAGCGGCGGTTTCTCGACGGACCCCGGTGGTCTTCTGAATCTTCCGCAGCGACCAGCCAAGCCGCCCCAAAGCGATAACTTGCTGTTTCTTTTCCTCGTTCAAGACATTGCTCACATCGACCGAGGGTACCTGCCCTCGTGTCGAAATCAACGTCCTGAATGATGGTTATCGTTGGCCGGTTTTGAAGTGACCCTCTATGGCCGGTTTTGGGTGACCCCCGAGGCCGTCAGCATCAGTTTACCGGTAGGCGTCTGGTTGTCCATCCCGAGATTGAGGATCCGCACTCCGACGCGCTTGCACTCCAACGCCTGAAGGATTGCCATCAGATCCGCGCCCTAGCGGGCGAGCCGATCCAGCTTGGCGACCACAAGAATGTC
The DNA here is from genome assembly GCA_020073365.1 of Terriglobia bacterium. GTDB lineage: Bacteria > Acidobacteriota > Terriglobia > Bryobacterales > Bryobacteraceae > JAIQFL01. The sequence goes on from JAIQFL010000194.1 coordinate 384, forward strand.
GCCTTCTCGAACATACTCCAAAGCTGCTTGGAGTTGAAGGCGTTCGGCGCACGAGCCCACACTCCACCCGCGCTTCGGCGAATTCATCGGATGCATCCCGGCCGCCTGCCGGAAAAGGATCATGTTTACGACGAACCTGGCCAGGCCGCTCCCCGAGGAGCCTGCATACGTGGGCCAAAATCAGGAATCCACCTGTCAACATCTCGCTGGATACAGGAATATTTTGAGTTTTCCACCCTTGCGCAGAATCGGAAGCAACTCCGGGCGCAGCCGGCAGCGCAGTGCCAATCAGTATAGCCAGCCCGCGCACTGTCCAAGAACATGCCCCGCTGATCGAAACAATTGGGTTATCCGCGTTCATCGGCGCTTATCCGCGACTCAATATATAGTGTTTCCGGACTTTTCAATCAGTCACAAAATATATCTCATAGAATCCAAGAGGGTTAGCCTGTTTTCTCTAGGTGGCGAGGTTTATACTGGTAACAGAAATATGCGTTCCCTGCCACTGATCGTTTTTCCGCGCGCCAACGGGCGACTCCACCATGTTCCCGAAAGTCCCGGCACGAACCCCGACCGGCCCCTCCCAACCTCCTGCCGCGGCGCACCGCCGGTATACCAAACGAACCTAGTCCCATTTCCGGACACCACCTGTTACAGGCAAAGAATACCCGTGGCTCGTGACGCATCTTCCCAAATAACCCCACGCGATGCGTCACAGAATTCCGATCCCCCTTCGCAATCTACAGAAACATGGGAACTTAGAACGCGATGAAAAAATTTTCACAAACCCGCTCGCTTGCATCACGCCGGAGTTCACCGCTCAGCGGATCCCGGTCAGGGGGTCAAGTCCGCGCCGCAAGGCACGGTTCAGTTGGAACAGATTACGGCGCGCTTCCTGTCATACACCTCGAAAAGCGATCCTCCCACGGCGCCATGGATGGTGTCGATGTACCTGTCGTTCCCCCTCACATGGCACATTTTAGGGAGGCCAGATGCTGTTAGTGGGCGTGAACCGGGGCGCGCCTGATGGACCCTAAACCCGACCTGAAAACCATCGCCTCCTGGTACGACGAAACTTATTACCAGCACCACGGCGGCGACAATCCGTATGAGCGAAGCGAGCTTTGGCTCCGCTTCTTCCATGCCATCGCCGATCAGATTGTTCGCTCGCTCGGGCCGCGCCGGGTGCTGGATGCCGGGTGCGCCAAGGGTTTCCTGGTGGAAGCCCTTTGGGAGCGCGGCGTAGAAACGTACGGCATCGATATTTCCGAGTATGCCATCGGCGAAGTGCGCAAAGATGTACAGCCGTATTGCCGGCAGGCCTCGCTCACCGAGCCGATTGGAGGGCGCTTTGACCTGATCACCTGCATCGAGGTACTGGAGCATATACCGGATGAAGAAGCGCGGGCAGCGGTCCGCAACCTGACCGGCGCAACCGATACCATCCTGTTCTCTTCCACGCCCACCAATCTGACCGGGCCGACGCACGTCAATGTGCAACCGACCATCAGTTGGCTGCACCAATTCGCCGAGCATGGATTCGCGCCCGATCTGCTGTTTGATGCCAGCTTCATTGCACCGCATGCGTTTCTGCTGCGGCGAGTCCACGAGCCGCCGCCGGAGGACGTGTTGGTGCTGTTTTCCGAGATGATCCGCTATCGGCTTGCCTTGGCTGACCTGCACCGCCAGATCGAGCACTTGAACAACGAGGTGACCCGGCTTCAATCCGCCAAGACTACCGCCGAAGCGGAAGTTGCCACCCTCAATCACGAAGCCCATATGCTGCGCGTGGAGCGGCACCAGCAGGAACAGGAACTGGCGGCCTGGGCTGCCAAAAACGCCCGTCTCACCCAGCAACTGAGAGACAAGGAGAGCGCCTGCGAGGACCGGCTGCGCGAATTGGAAGCCGTCCGCCAGCGCGAACTCTACAGCACGATGGCGACGCTCAAGGAATATGCCGATTCCCTACACACGACGACCGAGCGGCTGGCGTTGCGTTTAGGCGCGGCGGAGACCAGGCTGGCGGATGTCAGCCGCCAGACCACGCAGATGCAACAGAGCCGGATCTGGCGGACATTATGCGCCGCGGGCGCGATCGTGCTTTCACCCTGGACTGCGGTTCGATCGCTCGGGGGATCCGGCTCCGGCAAAACTCGGCAGGCGCTCATTCCGCCCCCGCCAGAGGTGCCGATCCGGATCGATCACGAAAGCGGATACGCTTCCGAATACGCCCGCTGGATTGCCGAATTTGAAACCCGCAACGAATCGCTGATGCAGTTGAAGCTGCGCACCTTGGCCGCCAAACCGCTGATCAGCATTCTGCTTCCGGTTTACCGCACGCCGGTGGACACCCTGCGGCGCACGATCGAGTCCGTCGTTCGCCAGAGTTATTCCAACTGGCAGCTCTCGATCGCCGCCGCCGACGGCTCCGAATCGCGGGCACTCGAGCGCCTCCTCTCCGAATACACCGGCACCGACGAGCGCATCCAGGTAAAGTACCTGCCCGCCAACGGAGACATCTCCCATGCCTCCAATGCCGCGCTCGCAATGGCCGCCGGTGAGTTTGTGGCCCTGCTCGATCATGATGACGAACTGGCGCAGGATGCCTTGTACTACGCGGTGGAAGCCATCAACCTGCGGCCGGACGTGGATTTGCTCTACTCCGATGAAGATAAAATCGATTCGGACGGCGAACGCTACCATCCGTTTTTCAAACCGGACTGGTCGGCCGATCTGCTGCTTTCGGAAAACTACGTCTGCCATTTCCTGGTGGCCCGCCGCTCGCTGGTAAACCAGGTAGGAGGGTTCCGAAGCGATTTCGATGGCAGCCAGGATTACGACCTGGTGCTGCGGCTCACCGGCAACAGCAGCAGGATCATGCACATTCCCCGCGTGTTGTACCACTGGCGGTCTGTGCCGGCCTCTACCGCCAGTTCCTCCAGCGAAAAGCCTTATGCCGTGGATGCCGCGCAGCGCGCGATCCAGGAGGAAATGGATCGCCGGAGCGGTTGCGCGGCCAAGGTCGTTCCCGGCTGTGTTCCCGGCCGCTGGCGTGTGCGCTATGCTCTGGACGAGCAGCCCCAGGTAAGCATCATCATCCCCTCCGGGGGCAAGGTCGAGGTACTTCGAAAGAACCTGGACAGCCTGTTTGCCAGGACCGAATACAGCAACTGGGAAGTCGTGGTCATCGACAATTCCAGGCAGATGGAAATTCAGAAACTGCTGCAGAAATGGCCGGATCCACGGCGGCCGCTGCGCTACATCGATTGGCGGAACAAGCCGTTCAATTACTCAGTCATCAACAACGAGGCGGCGCACCACTGCCAATCCCCACTTTTGCTTTTCCTGAACGACGATACTACCGTGATTGCTCCCGGGTGGCTGGATGCAATGGTCGAACTCGCCGCACGTCCGGAGATCGGGGCGGTAGGGGCTAAACTGCTGTATCCCGATGGCCGCATCCAGCATGCGGGAGTGGTGATGGGCCTGTTCGACAACTGCGGCCACGCTTTCAAAGGCCTAGCCGGCGACCAACAGCATTATTTTGACCTGCCGGACGTCATCCGCAATGTAAGCGCCGTAACGGGGGCCTGCCTAATGGTGCGGGCCGCGGTGTTCCAGGAGGTGGGGGGATTTGACGAACAGACCTTTGCCGTAGCCTTCAACGATATCGATCTCTGCCTGAAAATCGGCCGCAATGGTTACCGGGTGTTATACACCCCGCATGCCCTGCTCTACCATCACGAAGCGTTTTCCAAGACTCCAGAAGACCTGATTCCTCATCCCAAAGAGGTCCAGGCCATGCAAGCGAAGTGGAAGGATGTGATTGCGGCCGATCCTTTCTACAACCCTAACCTCACCAGAACGGCAGAGGACTATTCGCTGCGCAGGAAAGCATGAAACTTTGATAACGTTGAACGGTGGACCGGGTAATCGCGTCAGACTTTCCGAGGACCATCCACCCGGTCATGCAGTTTCCGGTTCGCCACGATGATGAAAAGATCCCTACCCGCACCGAAAATCGCTTTGGGCCTGGTGTTGACGGCCGGTTTTCTATCGTGCGTTTCCACTACCACCCCCAAAACCCCACTGGCTCCACCGGCTCCCGAGGCGTCAAAAACTGTTCCTCTGGCTTCATCGCGTGAGGCCGTCAGGCCGATCATGGATCTGCTCGCCTCACTGGCGAAGTTTGATCAGAACGGCCGGAACCCGTCACAGAAAGTTGGCTTTGAGCTTCCCGAAAGCACGGTCAATGCATATCTGGCTTACTCGTTGAGCCTGCGGCCGCGGCCGGGTATCCGCTCGGTCAAGGTCGCCTTATTTCCCAAAAATCAGGTCTCGATCGACGTGGAGATCGATTTTGACGCCATACAACAGTGGAATTCGTGGATGGTTCCGGACGCTTTGCGGGCCGTGCTGAGCGGTCCAAAACAAATACGGCTCAACGCCGAGTTTGAAGCCGACAACGGCCTGCTCACCGTAACGTGGAAAGATGCCCGTAGCCCGACCGGCATTCTGAACAACGTGTTGGCAGGCCTACTGCAATCGATCGGCTCTCACCAGCCTGAGTCGTACGATACGACAAAGCCCCTGCCCCTGCCGTTTGGACTCAAGCGCATCTGGACGGAGAAGCAGTTGATTGGGGGGCAAACGTAAAGATACAAGCGTTGTGCCCGTCAGACCTTGGGCCTCGAATGCCGGACCGAATGCTTTTAGATTCGTCAGTAGAATTTGTGGCTGAGTTCTGACTCTGAAGGTTCGGAACCCATAGGATTTTCTCATAGTGACTTTGGCTTTGGCCGAGGACCGAAAGCAGGAGAGCCTGGACGGGGTGCGGGAGATCGGGATAGCCTGCTAAGCTGTTGGCATTGCTGCAAATCACCATCGACGCGGTGCCGCTGCTGGTCCGCAGCGCGGGAGTCAAGAATTACCTCTACTACTGGACCGGGCATCTGCGCCAGGAGTCTCGCGGGGCGGAGATCCGGCTGTTCCCGTTCCTGGGCGAACCCCGTGAACTGGATCATGAAGGCTCCATGGTGGACCCCTGGAGCACGCGGGCGCGCCTGGCACTGATTTACCTGCTCAACCGTTTTCCGAACGATATCAGCGGCTGGATGGATTCCGACGTCAACGTTTTCCACAGTTGCAAGCTGCTGAATCCGCCGCGCCACGCCCGGCTCACGGCTACCATTCACGACCTGACCTGCTGGCTGCTCCCGGAGACGCACTCGCCGGCCAATGTGGCGGCCGACAAGCGCTTTGCGGAGCGGATTCTCCAGCGCGCCGACGCCCTCATCGCGGTATCCGAAGCCACGCGTTTGGACGCGGTGCGCATTTTGAAGCTGGTTCCGGAAAAGATCCGGGTAATTCATCATGGAGTGGCGGACCTGTTTTTCCGCGTAACGCCGGAGGATGCCGCGGCGGTTCGTTCCCGGTATGGGCTCGACCGTCCTTACCTGCTGTTTGTGGGTACCATCGAGCCGCGCAAGAACATCGATCTGCTGCTCCAGGCTTATGGGGGCCTGGGGGCGTCGCTGCGGGACGAATTCGACCTGATCCTGGCCGGCCCGCCCGGCTGGGCGCAGGACGAAACCATGGCGCGGCTTCGCCAGCCTTCTTCGCCTGGGATACGGTATCTGGGTTATGTGGCGGAGGGGGATTTGCCGGGATTGTTTGCGGGCGCCACGGCCTTCGTGTACCCCTCCTTATACGAAGGGTTCGGCTTTCCGGTGGCCCAGGCGATGGCGGCCGGGACTCCGGTGATTACCTCGGCGGTATCGGCGCTGCCGGAGATCGCCGGCGGAGCGGCCCTTCTGATCGACCCGCGGAGCGAAGAGGCCCTACGGGGGGCCATCGAGCGCATTCTGACTTCGCCCTCCGAGCGCGCCAGGCTGATCGGGCTGGGCCGGGAAAACGCCCGCCGCTTTTCGTGGGTGGAATGTGCCCGCCAGTCCTTGCGGTTTTTTGAGGACGTAGCGTAGGGGGGACCCACGGGTTGGTGGGGAGCGAGCGGCTGACAGACGACAAAAGGCGATCGTCTGTCCCACCGGGGTAAAATGGCGCGGTGGCCTTTTGGCAGCACGCAAGCGCGCTGGTGGAGTCCGTGCGAGTGGGGGACGGCACGCGGATCCAGGCTTTTGCGCATGTGCTGCCGGGCGCCAGGATCGGACGCGACTGCCAGATCGGCGATCACACGTTCATCGAGAACGACGTGATTGTGGGCGATCGCGTGACGGTTCAGTGCGGGGTCCAGCTCTGGGACGGGGTGCGCATCGAAGATGACGTGTTCATCGGTCCCAACGCCACCTTCATGAACGACCGGTTTCCGCGAAGCCATCAACCGCCGGAGCGGCTACTCCCCACGGTGATCAAAAGAGGCGCCTCGATCGGGGCCAACGCGACCATTCTTGCGGGCATCACGATCGACGAGCAGGTGATGGTGGGGGCAGGAGCGGTGGTCACGCGGAACGTTCCCCGAAACGCGGTGGTAGCGGGCAGCCCGGCGCGCATTATCAGCTATGCCGGAGCGCGCCCGGCGGCGAGCGCGCCCGCGGCGGCGGCCGCAACCGGCCCGGAAGAGACGCGGGTGAAAGGCGTGATCCTGCGGCGGCTGCCGGTGGCGCCGGACCTGCGCGGACCGCTTTCGTTCGGAGAGGCCGGCCGGGAGATTCCCTTCGAGATCCGGCGGTATTTTCTGGTTTTCGATGTCTCCGGAGAGCGGGTGCGCGGAGAGCACGCGCACCGCACGCTGCACCAGTTCCTGATCTGCGTCCACGGGCGGTGTTCGGTGGTGGCCGACGACGGCAGCCACGCGCAGGAATTCATCCTGGACGCACCCAACCTGGGACTGTACATTCCACCGATGACCTGGGCGGTGCAATATAAGTACTCGCGTGACGGGGTGCTGCTGGCGTTCACTTCCGCGCCGTACGATCCGGCGGATTACATTCGTGATTATGCGGAGTTCCTGGCGCTGAAGAGGCAGGGATGATCCTGCTGAACGACTTCCAGCGGCAATGGGAGCATACCTCCGCCCGAATCCTGTCGGCCGTGGCTGCGGTGGGGGAAAGCGGGTGGTACGTTCTGGGGGAGAACGTGGCGGCCTTCGAGCAGTCGCTGGCGGGGTTGTGGCAGCGGCGGTATGCGGCCGGGGTGGCGAGCGGGCTGGATGCGTTGGAAATCTCGTTGCGCGTGCTAGGTTGCAGGCCGGGCGACCCGGTACTGACGACTCCGTTTTCGGCCTTTGCCACCACCCTGGCAATCCTCAAGATAGGGGCCGTTCCGGTATTTGTGGATACCGACCGGTCCGGGCACATCGATTTGGCCCTCTGCCGGGAAGTGCTCCGACGCCGGCAGGATATTCGTTTTCTGGTGCCGGTCCACCTTTATGGCAACGCCCTGGACCTGGCGGCGTTGAAGGAACTGCGCGCGGAGTTCGATTTGCAGGTAGTGGAGGACTGCGCCCAGGCCATCCTGGCATCTTCCGCGGGAATGCCGGCGGGGTCGGCGGGGCAGCTTGCGGCCACCAGCTTTTACCCTACGAAGAACCTGGGGGCGCTGGGGGATGGGGGCGCGATTCTCACGGATGACGAGCAGTTCGACGGGCTCGTCAGGGTATTGCGCGACTATGGCCAGAGCGGCAAGTACCGGCATGACGAAATCGGCTACAACAGCCGGCTCGACGAGTTGCACGCGGCGGTTCTGAACCGTGTGCACCTGCCGGAATTACAGGGTTGGACGGGCCGCCGGCGCGCCATCGCGGCGCGGTACCGGGCCGAACTGAGGAATGCGCGGTGCGAGTGCCTGCCGATGCCGCCCGGATCGGAATCGGTGGATCATCTGTTTCCGGTGCTGGTGCGGGAGGGGGGTAAGCAGGAATTCCTTTCTTACATGCGATCGAGGGAGATTCTTTGCGGGGAGCACTACCCGATTCCGATTCCGGACCAACGGGCGATGGCGCATGCGAAATGGGAGACGGCGACGCCGCTGGAAAATGCGCGCCGGATTGCGGGGAGCGAGGTCAGTCTGCCGATCCATCCTTACCTGACGGATGAGGAGGTGGGGAGGGTGATCGGTGCGGTGAATGAGTGGGGCGCTTCGCTGGCGGGGTTAGATTAGTTTAGGGGTTGGGGGTTGGCTGGGGCCCAGCGGATACGCCTCAAGATTGCAGCATCCGCTCAACACGGGCATCCATTTCTTCTTCTTCGATGAATGATGAACTCACCCCGTTCAATCTGGTCGATCCCAATCAGCACCTGCTGCTTGAGCAATTCGCTATCGGCAAGCAGCCGCGCAACAGCTTCCTGCACCAGGTCGTCGGTTCCCCGGCCTGTTTTCGCCGCAAGCTTGTTCAGTTGGGCTTCCTGAGTTTCAGGTAAATACACTTCCATTTGTCTTCAGGGTAGGTGGCGGGAAAGCAGGGTGTCAAGTTATAACCTCAAGCACTCTTTGAAGAGGCTGCGACTATTGTCCGATCACCTGGACTTCGGCGAGGCTCAGATAGTGCACCTCGGGCCGGCTCTCGATCTCCGCAACGTCCCTTTGCATATCGAATAATTGCCGCCGCAGCTCAGGATCCAGCAGGATGGCGTTCCGCTCCCGCTCCATCTTTTCCACCGCCGTGCGCAGCTCCTCGTTTTCTTCCAGCACATACCGCGGTATATCGAACTGCCGCGGCGGCCGATCCGTGGTCAGCGCCGCCTCCAGTTGCGAAACCGTTGTGGGCGCCTGCAGGCTCGAGACGCCTGGCTGGCTCGAGTCCCAGTGGGCCATCACCGGCAGGTCGCCGGGCAGGCCAAAGAGAAAGACGTGAGCGGCATCCGTGGCGTCCCACTGGTTGTTGCCGTTCCAATCCACAAACCAGGCGCCTTTGCGATACACGCCGGCCTTGAGCCGGCCGTCGCCGTTCCAGTCGCCCATTACCGGCAGATCGCCAGGCAGGCCAAAGTAAAATACGTGAGCGGCATCGGTGGCGTCCCACTGGTTGTTGCCGTTCCAATCCACATACCAGGCGCCGTTGCGATACACGCCAACTTTGAGCCGGCCGTCGCCGTTCCAGTCGCCCATCACCGGCAGGTCTCCGGGCAGGCCAAAGAAAAAGACGTGAGCGGCATCCGTGGCGTCCCACTGGTTGTTGCCGTTCCAGTCCACGAACCAGGCGCCGTTGCGATACACGCCGGCTTTGAGGCGGCCGTCGCCGTTCCAGTCGCCCACCACCGGCAGGTCGCCGGGCAGGCCGAAGTAAAAGATGTGAGCGGCATCTGTGGCATCCCACTGGTTGTTGCCGTTCCAATCCACATACCAGGCGCCGTTGCGATACACGCCGGCCTTGAGCCGGCCGTCGCCGTTCCAGTCGCCCATCACCGGCAGGTCTCCGGGCAGGCCAAAGAAAAAGACGTGAGCGGCATCCGTGGCATCCCACTGGTTGTTGCCGTTCCAATCCACAAACCAGGCGCCGTTGCGATAGACTCCCGGCTGCGCCAAGTTCGAGGCTACCAGGCCTCCCGTACCAAACACCTGTACCTCAGCGAGGCTGAGATAGTTCGTGCCGGTGAGTTGCACGCGCACATACCGGCCTTGCGCGCCGCCGGCCGCAATGGTGGTGGATGGATTGGGAGCTGCGGTCTGATGGCTGCTAAACGTCCCGACCCTATTCTGTAGCGTGGATGGCGTGTCGGTTGGGCTAAACGGGGTGTTGGAAACGAAAACCCAGTAGTCGCTCAGCCGATTGCTGCAACAATCCGTGCGGTTCCAAATCACGATGGAATTGACGGTCGCGGAAGTGCCTAAATCCACCTGCCACCAGGCGTTGGTCTCCAGGTTCGTCGCGGTGACCGAACCGTCGTAGAAATTTCCATCCGTGTTGCCATCGACTGCTGAAGCCGCGACTGCAGTGGGGGAACCGGGAAGCGTGCTGCTTTGGGTGGCCGATTGACCCAGCGCCAGATCGGTTCCGGCAGGAGGTGGACTCCCCGACCCGATCGAGGTGACGTCGCTGGCCGTGCTGGTGTTGACCGCTCCGCCGCCTGAGACAGCAGCGGTATTAGTGACGGTCGCAGGCGCATTTACAGCCACGTTCACGGTCAAAGTGATGGGTGGGTAGCTGGCGCCGGCAGCCAGGGAGTCGCTGCGCGTGCAGGGTCCGGAGGGCTGCGAGCACGTCCAGCCTGGCCCGGACATTGCGGTCGCCGTGAGGCCCAGGGGCACCGTGTCCGTGACCGTCACCGTGCCGCTGGTGGCCCCAGACGCGCTGTTGGCGACCGTAATGGTGTAGGTAGCCCCCATCTGCCCCTGCGTGAAGTTGCCCGTATGCGTCTTGACGATGGTGAAGGCCGGCAGAGGGCCGGACCCGACGCTCCAGCCGATGTCCTTCAACAGCGGGAAGGTCAGATCCTGAGGGGGCGTAACCTCGTGCGTGAGATCGCTATTGTAGACCGGTTCCATTAACTGGTTGGGGAACATACTGGTATCCCAGTGGGAAATCGAGGAGCCGGATTGATAGGGATTGGGGGCATACATGAGACCCCGGCCGAGAGCGTCCGCGCCCATAAAACTGGAGCCCTGCGGCTGGAGGACTTGAGGGATAGCAGACGTTACGTTGCCACCGTTCCAGACCAGGTGGCGGGAGTTCAGTGCCGAGGCCGCACGTTCGGCATCGGACATGAGTGTCCAGGTTTTATTGGTGGTGTTATCCAGCAGGAAATCGTCCCAGATGCTGGGGGAGCCACTGAACTGCGCGCCGGTCTGGCCGCTGGTAAAGGTCAGGAAGCCGAGGCCGTGCGCGAACTCGTGTGTGAGCACGGTGACGAGGTCGATATTACTGCCGTGGTTGTCATCGAGACCGAGGTAGAAGTGGATTCCCGAGAGACAGCCGGGATTGCCCAGGTTGATATTGAAATTGGCGCTGATGTCGGCAGTAGTGCTATCCAGGTCCGAACCGGAGAGGGCGTTGGCCTGCGCCTTTCCATACCAGTGATTGGCAACCGGAGCGTTGTTGAAGTCTCTCCACACCTCGGTAGCCCCGGCACTGCCCAAAACCCCCGAGGTAGGGGTGCAGGTGAGAGCAGTCCAAACCGCGCGAATGCGGATGGTGACGGGACTGGACAGGGTGGCTCCCCACTTGTTGGCGGCGGCCTGGAAAGCGTTGAGCCGCTGCTGTCCCAGAGTGGTCCCGGTATTTCCGCCGAGGGGCGCCACGGGGGTGGGATCATTGAACCCGATACCCGGCGGATCGGCGTTCACGATGGTGATAGTGGCGGCGCCCCGCAGCGCCAGGGGCGTGAAAGCAAGGCAGGCAGCCAGAAAAAACCTAACGCGGGACCTTAACATCATGGGGTTCCTGTGCGCGATGGGCATCCTGTGCTCGCGCGGGGTCTTTGGAAGTTTCTTTGGCTGAGGGTGGCTGGCTGGAGGCAACGCGGGTGGCCGCGGCCTTGTCGCCGGTCACGCAATCCATGGCAAGTTTGCCATCGGGCGCCGTGGTCACGACCATGTATACGAGCATGCTCTCGTCCAGTTTGGTGCCGACAGCGCCCCCGGGGCCCTGTAGCAGAGTGGCCGACGCCCTGTCAGGGACGGTTCCCGGCGCGGGGGAGAGCGTTCCGATTTCGGACGGATCCGGCTGCCGGACCTTTCCAGTGGCAGGGTCGATGAAGACCACCACGCCACCGGCGGGGGCAGCCTGGGCGGGTTTCCTGGCAGGGTCTTTGGCGGGGGCCGCCGGAACCGCGGCTTTCGAGTTCTGGGGCGGAGGTGGTTGATCCGCTTGAGCGGCATAGGCGGCCACTGCGGAGAGGATTAGTATGGCAAAAATAATTCTGGGTGTAGAAAGAAACATATCCTTAAATCCTACAACTTTTAAAAATCGGCGGGCTGTTGGCTTTAGTTAAATAAGATAGGGGAATCGAGGTTCAGGTGCCCGCCCGAGCGCCGCCATGCGTCGGCGCGAGTGCCGACGCTGGCCGGCTGAAAGCCTGGCTCTCAAGACACGGGGGTCGGAACTCCCAATACCTCCTGCCCTACTTAGACTCAGAAATTTGTATGATTTGGCATTGATTTCGATAATTAAAGGGCCTATACTCTTTTTGAATGGAAAAGCCGCATCGGTTGGCCGACGCGGATTTCCGATGTTGCCCCGCCTTCAAGGAGGTGGGCATAAGAGCGAAGTCTCCGGCGGAAACCGGGTCCGGTGCCGCTTCTTGTTCCTGAGCGGGCGCCTCCAGTCCGCGCCCGATCCCATTTCACATCTGGCGAAGGAATCTGGCAACATTCTTTCTCTGCTCCGTGAAAGGAAGGCGAGCCATGTACAAGCATCTGTGGGTGGTCGCGCTGGTTCTGCCAGCGCTCCAAATCCAGGGCGGCGAACAGCGCTCTGCAACCAGTGCGCCGAAGCGTGTGGACGCCAGGCGTGGATTCCGGCCGCGAACCAAGGCCGGTTTCCACAACACCGCTGTGGCAGCGCAGGCCGCCAACGTCCCGTCAATCGTTCAGCAATTTGAAGAAACGTCGTACTACTTCAAAGACCTCGCAATGATCGATGCCAACACGGGCTGGGCGGTGGGAGAACCCCACTGGGACCAGGCGGCCGTGCAATATAAAGGCACCATCGTGAAGACAACCGATGGCGGGGGAAGTTGGACCGCCCAGGACGCGGGCGTAGCGGAATCGTTCACCGGTGTGCGCTTTGTCGATGCGAACCAAGGCTGGGTGGTGGGCACCAATGGCACGATCCTCCACACGAGCGACGGTGGAGCCCACTGGATCAAACAGGCGGTAGCAACCACGGATGAGTTTCGGGGCGTCGCGTTTACGGACGCCAACATGGGCTGGGCTACCAGCATCAGACCGGTGCACCAGGACCCGTTTGGAGACGTAGACGATTGGCGGGCCTCCCTTTGGCACACGGCCGACGGGGGAAAAACCTGGGCCGGTCAGCAACTCCCCGTCAGCGCCAGTCTGCTGAATCGGATTGATTTCGTCGACGGTCAAAACGGGTGGGCGGTGGGCGCGAAATTCACCGGCTATGACGCCGGTGGCGCCAACGGATTCGCCCAGCATGTCGGAGCCATCTATCACACCAGCAACGGCGGCATTACGTGGTCGGAGCAGTACAGCCCGGAACTGCCAATGACCTTTACCGCGGTGGATTTCATCGATGCGAACAATGGCTGGGTGGTAGGATTTGTGACCTACAGTAGTGACCAAGGTGGTGTCATGTTCCACACCGCGGATGGCGGAAGGACCTGGAGCCGCCAGACACCAAGCTCAGCGTGTACCGAGAATCTCTGGGGCGTTCAGTTCGTGGATCGAAACCGCGGTTACGCTGTTGGAACCATGTACGGTGCGGCCTGGGGACCACCTGTCTGCCGGACTATGGATGGCGGCTCCACCTGGACCGATATCATCATGGACGCACACGAAGACGAGGGGCTGTACGGCGTGTCCGTGATCGGAAACCAGGTGATTGCCGTGGGCGATCACGATTTCGTGGCCAAGTCGACGATTGCCTGGGACCCGGGCGAGGGAGCCCAGTCCTCGTGCTCCTGGAACGCCTGCCTCTTCAGCCAGCGTTACCTCAACACGCACTACACTCTCTACGATGCGTTCTTCGTGGACCAGAACCGCGGTTGGGTGGTGGGCACCCGCAGTTTCCGGCCCGCGGTGTGGGGCCAGGTAGTTTTACATACCGGCGACGGGGGAGCTTCGTGGAAGACCCAATATGAGCACGCCCCTTCCGCCGATTCTACTTTCAGCTACCACCGCCTCGACAAGGTCTATTTCACGGACCCTCAAAACGGCTGGGCAGTGGGGGCCTCCGAGTATGGCGACGACAATAAACCTCACGGCGGCATCCTGCACACTTCCGACGGCGGCGTAAGCTGGAAAGAACAAGGTACCGAGCTTTATGCGTCCTGGAATATTGAGTTTTCCGCAGTGCAGTTTCTGAACGGCCAGGAGGGGTGGGCACTGGCAGACAATAACTTTCCCAACGACACCGTTTTTGCGGCGCACACCACGGACGGCGGGTCGCATTGGGCTTGGGTGGACACGGGGATCCAGGCATCGATCGCCGTGGGATACGGAAGCGTGCAAGGCGGGATGCTCTTTGCCGACCGGCAGCACGGCTGGATTGCGGGATTCGAAACGATACTCCGAACTAACGATGGAGGAGCGCACTGGTCTAAAACGACGGTGGTCTGCCAGGAATACGATGGGGGTGCACAGAACAGCCCGGTGTGCTACCCAAGCGGCAATGGAATGGCCTTTTCAGATAGCCAGAACGCGTGGATGGCCGGCGAAGGCCTATACCATTCCACCGATGGCGGCGCCCATTGGTCTGAGGCGATTTTCAGGTGGGGGTTTTGGTATTACGGCATCCAGTTCCTGGATCCCCGCAATGGATGGCTGGCCGGAGACTATGGAGAACTTCGCTACACGCACGATGGCGGAGCTAGTTGGCAACTGCTCGATAGCACCACGGGGGTCACCTTGGAGGGCCTCTACTTCATCGACTCTCAACACGGCTGGATAGTGGGAGATTCCGGCACGATCCTGACAACCGTATCGCTGGCCAGCATCACGGCCACAGGCGGCACACCGCAATCTGCCGTGGTGGGCGCACCTTTCCCGAATGTGCTGCAAGCCACCGTCAAGGACTCCGCCGGGAACCCGATGAGCGGCGTCACCGTGACTTTCGCAGCGCCTACCACCGGCCCCAGCGCCGTGTTGTCGAGCACGACGGCGCTGACCAATCCCTCGGGATTGGCCACCGTTCTCGCGACGGCCAACGGCACTCCAGGGAGTTATACCGTGACGGCCGGCGCCGGCGGGTTGTCGGCTTCGTTCTCCCTGACCAACACGGCAGCCCCATCCCTCAACATCACGGCGACGGGCGGCACGCCGCAGTCTACTCCGGTGGGCGCGGCCTTTCCGAATCCGCTACAAGCCACGGTCAAGGACGCCGCCGGGAACCCGATGAGCGGCGTCACCGTGACCTTCGCAGTGCCCACATCCGGGGCTAGCGCGACCGTGTCGAGCGCCACAGCGATGACTAATGCCTCTGGGGTCGCCAGCGTCACCGCCGTCGCCAATTCGATCCCCGGCAGCTTCGCCGTGACGGCAAGCGTCGGGGGGCTGGCCACCTCGTTCTCGCTCACCAACCTGCCTGGGGGAGGCCCGAACCCGTCGTCGAAGCAGTCGGGAGTCTATCGCAACGGCGCCTGGTACGTGGATTGGAACGGCGTCCCAGCTGCCCAGGCGTCCCTCGCGGCGGGCCTGGTCGTAGGCCAGGTCGAGGTAGAGCAGCATGAAAACCCCGGTCTCGGCGTCCACGCCCAGCAGCGCGATCATCCCGACCCACACCGCGATGCTCATGTTGTAGCCCGAGAGGTAGATCAGCCACACCGCACCGATGGCGGAGAAGGGCACCGCCAGCAGGATGATGAAGGTTTTCACCGCCGACTTGGTATTGAAGTAGAGCAGCAGGATGACCAGGAAGAGAGTCACCGGGACCATGAACTTCAGGCGCTCCTTCACCCGCTGCATGGCCTCGTACTGCCCGCTCCACACCAGGCTGTAGCCCGGCGGCACTTTGACCTTCTCCGCCACCACGCGCTTGGCGTCGGCGATGTAGCTGCCCAGGTCGCGGCCGGAGACGTCGATTTGCACGTAGCCGCTCAGGCGGCCGTTCTCGTCGCGGATCATGCCCGGGCCGGTGCGCGTTTTGAGCACAGCCAGTTGCGCCAGCGGAATCTGTGCGCCCCCGGGCGTCGAGACCAGCACGCGCTCCAGGGCCTGCGGGTCGCTGCGATAGTCGCGCAGGTAGCGGACGCCCACGGGATAGCGCTCCCGGCCCTCCACCGTGGTGGTGACCCGCTCGCCGCCCACCGAGGTCATGAGCGCGTTCTGCACGTCGTCCACCGTCAGGCCGTAGCGCGCCAGTTCTCCGCGGTTGAGATCGAAGTCCAGGAAGTAGCCGCCGGTGGTGCGCTCGGCGAAGGCGCTGGTGGTGCCGGGGACGTCCTTCAGCGCCATCTCGATCTGCTGCCCTATCTGCTCGATGGTGGCCAGGTCGGAGCCTTCCACCTTGACGCCCACCGGCGTGCGGATGCCGGTAGAGAGCATGTTGATGCGCGCCTTGATGGGCATGGTCCAGCCGTTGACCACGCCGGGGAATTGCAGCGTCTCGTTCATCCCGCCGGGACCGTAGATCAATTCCTCGGTGGAGATGTGGTCGGGCCAGGCGCGCCGCAGCACGCTCTGCAGACGCTCCGGCGCCCAGTCCGAGTACCAGCGCCTTTTCTTCGGCCACTCCGACTGCGGCTTCAGCACCACCACCGTCTCCATCATGGAGAGGGGAGCCGGGTCGGTCGCGGTCTCCGCCCGCCCCGCCTTGCCGAAGACGCTCTCCACCTCGGGAAAGCTCTTCAGCACCTGGTCCTGCACCTGCACCAGGCGGGTGGCTTCGGTCACCGAGATGCCCGGGAGCGTGGTGGGCATGTAGAGTACGACGCCCTCATCCAGAGGCGGCATGAACTCCGAGCCCAGGCGGAAGAAGATGGGCACCGTGGCGGCCATGGCCAGCACCGCCACGCCGATGGTCGCCACCCGGTGCTCCAGCACGAACTCCACCACCGGATGGTAGAGGCGCATCAGCGGCCGGGAGATGGGGTGCTTCTCCTCGCTATGGATCTTGCCCACCAGCAGGGCGCTGGCCGCGCGCGCCAGCCAGCGCGGGCGGAAGCGGAAGGGATCCATGCGGGTGAACAGCAGGCGCAGCGCCGGGTCCAGCGTGATGGCCAGCACCGCCGCGATGGCCATGGCGAAGTTCTTGGTCAGTGCCAGAGGATGGAAGAGGCGTCCTTCCTGCGCCTCCAGCGCGAAGACGGGCAGGAAGCTGACCGCGATCACCAGCAGCGCGAAGAAGCTGGGTCCGCCGACTTCCTTCACCGCGCTGATGATCACCTCGCGATAGTCGCCGGGACGGCCCGCTGCCTGCCACTGCTCCAGTTTCTTGTGGGTCTGCTCCACCACCACCACCGCGGCGTCGACCATGGCGCCGATGGCTACCGCGATCCCGCCCAGCGACATGATGTTGGCGGTCAGGCCGGTGGCCTGCATGGGAATGAAGGCCAGCAGCACCGCGATGGGGATGGTGAAGATGGGGATCACGGCGCTGGGAAAGTGCCAGAGGAAGATGAGGATGACCAGGCTGACGATGACCAGCTCCTCCAGCACCGTCTGGCGCAGGTTGTCGATGGCGCGCTGGATCAGTTCGGAGCGGTCGTAGGTGGTGACCAGCTTCAGGCCGGGAGGCAGCGTGGGCTGCACCTCGGCCAGCTTGTCCTTCACTCGCGCGATCACCTGCTGCGCGTTCTCCCCGAAGCGCATGATGACCACCCCGCCCACCACCTCGCCCTGGCCGTTCAGTTCGGCCACGCCGCGGCGCAGCTCGGGACCATAGGTCACCGTACCCAGGTCGCGCACGTAGACGGGATTGCCGGCGGCGTCGGCGCCCACCGCCACCTGTTCGATGTCCTTTAGCGAGCGGATGTAGCCGCGCCCGCGCACCATGTACTCGCGCCCTGTGGACTCCACCAGCCGCGCTCCCACCTCGTTATTGGAGCCGCGCACCGCCTCCGCCACCTTCTCGATGGGGATGTGGTAGGCGAGCAGCTTGTTGGGGTCCACGTTCACCTGGTACTCGCGCACGAAGCCACCCACGGGCGCGACCTCGGCCACCCCGGGGACCGTCTGCAGCGCGTAGCGCAGGTACCAGTCCTGGTAGGACCTCATTTGGTCCAGGCTGTACTTGCCTGTGGTGTCCACCAGCGCGTACTGGTAGACCCAGCCCACCGAGGTCGCGTCCTTGGCCAGCTCCACCTGCGCGCCTTCCGGCAAGTGCAGCGCGTTCAGGTACTCCAGGGTGCGGGAGCGCGCCCAGTAGAGGTCGGTGCCCTCCTCGAAGATCACGTACACGTAGGAGTAGCCGAAGTCGGAGAAGCCGCGGATATCCTTCACCTTCGGCGCACCCAGCAGCGCCGAGACCATCGGGTAGGTCACCTGGTCTTCGATGATGTCGGGGCTGCGGTCCCAGCGCGTGTAGATGATGACCTGGGTGTCGGAGAGGTCGGGGATGGCGTCCAGCTTGGTGTTGGTCAGGGCGTGCCAGCCCAGCAGCACCCCCGCCGCCACAAAGAGGAAGACCAGGAAGCGGTTG
This sequence comes from Terriglobia bacterium, assembly GCA_020073365.1. Lineage (GTDB taxonomy): Bacteria > Acidobacteriota > Terriglobia > Bryobacterales > Bryobacteraceae > JAIQFL01. Next base: position 18,601 of record JAIQFL010000194.1, read on the forward strand.
CGCGCGCACCAGTCGATGACGTGGTTGATCATGGCTTCTCCTCAGTGCTGCATGCCGCCCATGGCGCTCTTCAGCCGGCTCTCGGAATCGATCAGGAAGTTGCCTGAGGTCACGATGCTCTCGCCTTCCTTCAGGCCGGAGAGCACGATGACCTTGCCGTCCACGCGCGCCCCCAGCGTGACCACGCGGGGCGCGAAGTGCCCCCCGGGCTCGGCCACGAAGACCGTCTGCTGCTGGCCGGAGTCGAGCACCGCCTCCTGCGGCACCACCAGTTGGCGCCCGTAGTCGATCTTCAGGTCCACCTCCGCGAACATCTGCGGCTTCAGCTCGTAGCCGGGATTGGGCAGGGCGACGCGCACCTTCACCGTGCGCGTCTGCGGGTCGACGGTGGGGTAGACGTAGCTGATGCGCCCGCTATAACTCTTGCCCGGCTGGTAGCTCAGGCGCACGGTGGCGCGCTGGCCCACGCGCACGTAAGGCGCCTCGTACTCGTAGATGGCGGCGTCGGCCCACAGCGTGGAGAGGTCGGCCACGGTGTAGAGGTCCATGTCGGGCGTGACCGCGGTCTGGGGAAAGGCCTTGCGGTCGAGCACGAAGCCCTCCACCGGCGAGTAGAAGGTGAGGGTGCGGCTGACCTCGCCCGTCTGGTCCAACTTCTGGATCTGCTCGTCGCTGATGTCCCACAGGCGCAGACGGTCGCGGGAAGCGCGCAGCAGCGACTCAGCCCCCTGGGCCACGCCGGGAACCGAGGAGTTGCCCAATTCCTTCATGCCGCGGCGCACGATCAGGTACTCCTGCTGCGTAGCCACCAGGTCGGGGCTGTAGAGGGTGAACAGCGGCTGCCCCTTCTTGACCTGTTGTCCCACGAAGTCCACGTACACCTGGTCGATAAAGCCGTTGACCTTCACGTGCACGTGGGCGATCTGGGTCTCGTCGGTGGTGAGCTGCGCGGTGGTGTGGATGTCGCGCGTGAGCGCTTCCCGCTCGACCGTCCCCGTGCGCACCCCGATGAGCTGCTGCATCTGCCCCGAGATTTTCACCGCTCCCGGGGTCCCGCTGCCGGCGGCTTCCTGCGCTTCGGCGTACTGCGGCACCAGGTCCATGCCGTCCGGCGCCTTGCCCGGCTTGTCGTAGTGGTGCGACGGGTTCATGGCGTCGTACCAGTAGAGGGCCTTGCGCTCGGGTGCGGGCGTGGCTTGCGACGGCTTCTCGGCGCTCGGGGCGCCATGCCCGCTGTGCTGCTGTGCGGCGGCCAGGGCGAAGACGGCCAGCGTCGCCACCAGGATCAGGACCATTCGCTTGCTCTTCATCGCGTGCTCCTTCATTTCGTCAATTCCGTGCCCACCATGGGTTCCATGCGGGCGAGCGCGATCTGGTAATTCGCCAGCTCGCGGTAGTAGCCGACCTGGTAGTCGAGGACGGTGGTGAAGTTGCCCATCAGGCTGAGGAAGTCGAGGTTGCCCACCTGGTAGGCGGCCATCGCCGACTCCAGCGCCAGCGACGATTGCGGCACGATCGCCTGGGAGTACAGCCGCATCAGCTCTTCCGAGGCCTTGGCCGCCAGGTACTGCTGCTTGAGTTCGAAGGAGAGGTCGGCCTGGCGGCTGTCGCGCTCCCGCTCCGCCGCGGCTTGCTCCTCCCCCGCCTCGCGGATGGCCTCTTTCTGCTTGCTCTTGTAGAAAACCGGGATGCTGAGGGTGAAGGTGAAGCCGTGCATGTCGGGAATGAGCGGGCGCTGCTGGTACATGTAGCCCACGTCCAGGTCGGGATAGGCGTCCTTGCGGGCTAGCGCGAGGGCGTACTGGCTGCGCTCGATCTGGCGTTGCCCGCGCG
>JAIQFL010000195.1 GCA_020073365.1 Terriglobia bacterium
CATCAGTTTTCGATGAAGCGGATTTTTGGAGAATTAGGGGTGTTCCGTCTCCGGGGTCCGTTACGTGAGGCCGGTTCGTGAGTCTGCGACGAAGCCAGTCGGAAAGCCGGATGCCGGAAATCGGCACGTCCGGTTTGATGAGCGGGGTTGGGAAACAGGGCGGCGTTTCAACGCCAGTACCTGCGCCCAACCTCGACTCTACCTGCCAATTCATAGGAATACGAGAAAACCTGACGCTAGCTAGCCGTGCACCAGACGCATGAACCAGCCGCCCGCCAGAGTGCTCATCATGCAGGCGAGGAACACGTACGCGGCGAGATAGATCCGCTCCCGCGCGCTTCGATTGCCCAGCAGAGCCTCGGCGCCGGAAATCAGGATCGCCATCAGCAAGGTGAAGGTGAGATGCGACATTAGTGGTGTTCCGCCTTTCGCAGTTCCAACGCATCCGCGAGGGCCAGTAGGTTGAGGAGTCCCGCCACTACCAGCAACAGACTCCCATACTCGTGCAGGCGTCCCTGGAGGAAGGTCTGAGAATAATCGAAGAGCCGCGCCAGGAGATACGGACCGCCTGCCAGTATCTTCACCAGCGTCCCGGCCTGGGCCAGCAGCGCACTGAATCCGTCCCATCCCTGGAGTTCCTCGGGTTGTGGCCATAAACTCCCGCCTTGGAGGGCGAGTCCGACGGCGAATGCGCCCGACACCAGGAGGAGGAACAGGCCGAACTGCCGCTTGCGTCCGATCAGCAGATAGCCGCCTCCGGGCACCAGCCAACCGAATGCGGCCAGAGCGGCGGCCGGGACGGACCGAACCGGACGGGGCAATTTGGTGGCCGCCCTCATCGCGCGCCTCCCGCTTCCTGCGCGGGTTGGGCACGCGGTACCAGAAAAGTGCGTTCCCACCGCGTCTTCGTGAGGAAGTGGAGAGTCACGTCCAGAACGTGTGCCAGTGACCACTCCTCCAATTCACTGGTGGGCGCATCGAACGACCAGTAGACCACCAGGGGTTTGCCCACCACATATTCGCGCGGCACGAATCCCCAGTAGCGGCTGTCGGCCGAATTCTCACGGTTGTCGCCCATCACGAAAAGCGCGCCGGGCGGCACCAACACCTCACCCGAGCGCACGTGATGCTGAAACATGTCGCGGCCCCGCGGGGTGGTCGAGGCCTCCGGCGCGGTTGGAAAATCGTCGCGGTACGCGTCTCTCCAAGTTCCGATATGCCGCGTGTAGTGCTCGATCAAAAGGCGGCCATTGCGAACCACCTGCCGGTCCACCAGCCGTATGCAATCGCCGGGGAGGCCGATCACGCGTTTCACGTAGGTCTGACGAATGTCTTCGGGGTAAAGGAACGCGACGATATCGCCGCGTTGGACGTCGTGGTATGGCAACAGGCGGCGGCCCACAGCGCCCGGATCGGCATAGACCAGGCGATCCACGAGCATGTGATCGCCGATCCGTAGATTGCCCTCCATGGAGCCCGTGGGGACCACGTAGGCCTGCACCAACGTCGTCGTGGCAAACAGGTATAAAAGGATGGTCATGGCCCACTCCGCCACAAAACCACGCGGTGATGGCTTACGGCCGGCAGACCAGATCGAACGCGCGTGGCGCCCCACAGTGTGGACCATGTTCCGCCAATAACTCCCGGCCACCGTCTCACCAGCGGGAGCGGCCGTGCGCAGCGCGTCGATACTCTCTCGAACCGTGGTGGCCAGCCAGTCGGCCCCGCTGTGTACCCCGAAGCGGAGCAATCGGAGGCGGCCCCCGGTTCGCGCCAGATAGCTGCAGCGGTCGCGGAAGACTTGCCGCATTTCACCACCGTACTGCAGGCGGAACTGGCGGGGATAGGCGAACAGCAGAACCGAGTAGATGTGACACAACCAGCGCACTAAAGAAGAGTTGGTCATCAGGCTTTGCCTCCGGCCAGACTGGGCTTCCCACGGTCGAGAAGCCGCTTGGACCTGGCGGCCACCACCGCGTTCGCGAGGCGTTGAGCTTCGGCCCGAACCACGCGTTGGCCCAGAGCGGTCATGCGGTAGTAGCGGCGCCGCTGATCGTCGAGCGCAGGGTCGGGACGCTCGTCCGACTCTTGAACCAATTGGGCGGCCAGCATCCGCTTGAGACAGCCGTAAAGTGTGCCGGGCCCCAGTTGCAGTCTGTCATCGGTCTGCCGCGCGACATCCTGCATGATGCCGTAACCGTGGCGTTCCTCGTCTGCCAGGGCCAGCAGGATATGGAAGACCGGAGGTGTGAGCGGCAGTAGATCTTGAGGCGATTGCGTCTTTGGCATGAATACATCCGCTACGGATATATTAAGGCGGATGGCGGTTCTCTGTCAACCGAAAAGAACGGGCGGCTCTCCAGCAACTGCTCGATAGCAGCTATGTCCCGGTAGAACGGCCGGTCGCCCTCGATGGGCGGCGAGACGCTTCGTATCCGCGCGCGCGCCTCTTCGAGCGGCCGGCTGGTCTTCAGCGGCGCCAGCAGGTCCAGGCCGCGCGCGGCGGTCAAGGCTTCGATGGCCAATACCGCACGGGTGTTGCGCACGATGCGCTGGAACTTGGTGGCGGACGTCATCCCCATGCTGACGAAATCCTCCTTGTTGCCGCTGGTGGTGATGGAGCCGGTGGAGGCTGGATGTGCCAGCACGCGATTCTCGGCCACCAGGCTGGCGGCGGTCACCTGTGCCATCATCAGCCCCGATTCGAGACCCGGATGGCCGGCCAGGAACGCCGGTAGTTCTTCGTTCAGCGCGGGGTTCACCAGGCGGTCGATGCGGCGCTCGGATATGCCGGCCAGCGCGCTGAGCGCCACTGACAGGAAGTCAAGCTGGAAGGCCAGAGGCTCGCCATGAAAGTTGCCGCCAGAGAGGATCTCGTCTCCGAATACCAGCGGGTTGTCGGTGGCGGAATTCAGCTCGATGGAGAACACCCGGCGGGCTTCGGCCAGGGCGTCGCGGACGGCGCCGTGGACCTGCGGCACGCAGCGCAACGAGTAAGCGTCCTGTACGCGCGAGCAACTGATGTGGGACTGGCGAATCTCGCTGCCCTCCAGCAGTCCGCGAAGGCGCGCGGCGCTTTCCAACTGGCCGGGATGCGGGCGCGCGGCGTGGATGCGCTCGTCGAACGCGCGCGGGGTGCCGCGCAACGCATCCAGCGTCAGGGCGCAGATGACATCGGCGGACTCGGTGAGGCTCTCGGACGCTGCGAGCTCCAGACAACCGATGGCCAGCATGGCCTGCGTGCCGTTGATCAGGCTGATGCCCTCTTTGGGGTGGAGATCGATGGGTTCAAGGCCCGCGCGCCGGAGCGCTTCTCCACCGGGGAGGGCTGCCCCTTCGAATTCGGCTTCGCCTTCGCCGATGAGGACCAGCGCCATGTGGGCCAACGGCGCCAAGTCGCCCGATGCGCCCACGCTGCCTTGCGATGGAACCACGGGGGTGACGTCGCGGTTGAGCAGGTCGCAGAGATGCTCGGCCACCAGCGGGCGGATTCCCGAGAAGCCCTTGGCGAGCACGTTGGCGCGGATCAGCATCATGGCGCGCACCACGCCGCGCGCCAGCGGATCGCCCACTCCGGCGGAGTGCGAGCGGATCACGTTGCGCTGGAGCTGATCGAGGTCTTCTCGGGGGATGCGGACGTTGGCCAGCAGGCCGACTCCGGTGTTGACCGCGTAGATGGGGGCGTCGCCCGCGGCCAGCCGATCGATCAGCGCGCGGGAGCGACGCATCGATTCCACAGCCCCCGCTGCCAGCCGCACCTCCGCCGTGCGCGCCTCCGCCACTGCGCACACATCCTCTATCGTGAGTCGGTTTCCGTCGAGTTCCAATGCCATCGGTGACGCCTTCTGCGACAGTCGCTAGTGTACCAGGAGCACTCCGGCATCGGTCTCCGAATCCCCGCGAGGATCGCCTTGAGATTAGCCGCTCCCGAATTCAAGCCGCACGCGGGCGTACCGTGTCCTCGATCTCTTTACCAGCCTTAGCCTCAGCCATGCCTTTTCCTGGTCGTAATGAGCTGGGGGTGTGCTGGTTCAGCGTGAAATGGAGAACTGGCGTTCCCCGTTAGCGAGTATACCGCCTTCTTCGGCGGGGCCAGTTGGGAGAACATCGCGCGTTGCAAGTGGCGACTGGTGAACTGGGCGGCGGCTGAAACTGCAACTGGTTTCAAGAAAGGAAAAACACGTTGGGTGGTCCGCGCTCACACAGCCCGCGTGGGGGGAGGAACAAACTGGCTAGGAAAGAAAATAGTGATGGCCCGAACGCTCATACTCCCCGCCAAGTGACTTCGTGTGGCCACTTTCCGATATGGCGGTTTATCTGCCCCGATCTGTAGGCACGCTCCCCGCAGCCCTGTATGCAAAGGTCGGTAACCATAGCGGGGGAGCGCGCTTCGCCCGCTGGGCCGGCTGGAGGACTAGCCCCACTCGCCGTTATGAAATAAGGCCGCTGCGTATCCCCTTGAGCACGGCCTCCGATTTGGAATGCACGTGTAACTGTTCGTAGATATTGCGAATGTGGAATCGCACCGTATCGAGGCTCAACGCGAGGCGTTCGGCGCACGTCTTATAGCTGTGCCCGTCGGCCAGCATGCGGAGGATCTGGAGCTCCCGCGGAGTGAGTTGCCGCTCCCGCGCCTTGGGCGGCGCGACTTTTTGGAACATCAGCACGACCTTGCGGGCAATTTCCGGCGACATCGGCGCGCCGCCTTCGCGCAGCTCGCGGATTGCGGCCAATAGCCTCTCGCGTGGAGTTTCCTTCAGCAGGTAGCCACATGCTCCGGCGCAGATCGCTTCGAATACATGATCGTCATCGCCATAAACCGTCAGCATCAGGATTTGGATTTCGGGGTGGGCAGATCGCACGCGGTGCACGCCCTCGATGCCAGACATGCCGGGCAGCCCGATGTCTGCCAGTAAGACATGAGGAGGGTCCACGTCGAACCGGGGCAGCGCCTGCTCCATTGTGGCGAACCGGCCCGTGATTTCAAAACCCGGCGTGTTGCCGATCAGAATGGCGAGTGCCTCGCGGGTGGCCTGTTGGTCTTCCACGATTGCCACTTTGATGTTGGACATTTCTCGACCGTCAGTTTACTCGCGAAGACCCACACCGAACACCCGCATATCTGGGTAGGTTCAGCGCAGCGGAAGCCGGACTCGCACCCGCGCTCCCTTGCCCGGGCTCGAATCGATCACCAGTTCGCCTCCCGCTTCCTCCGCCCGCCGCCTCAAGTTGCGCAACCCCATCCCGTGATAAGTGATCTCGGGATCGAATCCCCGGCCGTTATCCCGCACATCCACCAGCAGCGCGTCCGATTTCAGCTCCATGCGGACCGTCACCTCCGAGGCGCAGGCGTGCCGGGCGATATTGGTGAGCGCTTCACGGCAAATCAGGAGCACCTGCCGCGCACGATCGGGCGGAACCGGAACGGCAGCCGTCGTGTCCGCGTCGGGCCCTTCGAACTCCACGCTTCTGCCATTCGACTCGAGCATGGAGTAGACGCTTTGCCGGACTCTGCCCGTCAGATCCGCCAGGCTTCGCTGGCGTGGATCGACCGACCAGACAATCTCAGACATACCCTCTCGCAACTGGCGGGCCCGATCGCCGAGGCGAGTGGCAATTTCGCCCGCCGAGCGCGGCTCCGCCACGGCGACCTCGCTCAGCAGAGCGATTTCAGACAGGCCCGATCCGATATCGTCGTGAAGGTCGGAAGCCAGTCGCATGCGGATGCGCTCAACGTGGAGCAATTGCCGCAGCCGGTACCAGTGCGCCAGATAAATTGCCAGCACCAGCAGTCCGATTTCGATCGCGATGGCCCATGTCCGCCGCCAGAGTGGCGGAACGATGACGAATCCGATGGTTGCGGCCCTTGCGCTCGCAAGACCGTCGCCATTAATCGCTCGAACAGCGAACTCGTATGTTCCAGGCGGCAGGCCGGAGTAAGTAACGGTACGTTCGTCCTCTGGCGGGCCCCAATCCGCATCCGTTCCGCGCAGCCGATATTGATAGCGAAGCACCTCTCCCGATCGAAAATTCAGGCTGCCGAATTCAATGCGCAGGTTGTTCTGCGCGGCTCCGAACCGCAAACCCGAGATTTCCAGTTCACCCAGCTCCGAGACGGATACGGGACTGCCGGCAACGCGCAGGCGCCGAATGAGCGGAGTCTGTGGCGCCGCCACTCGATCCGGTTCCGGCACGTACCGGGACAGGCCAAGGCTCGATGCGAACCACAGCGCACCGTCCCGGTCGCGCAGAGCATAAGCCACCATCGATGGTGGAAGTCCATCCGCCGCCGTGAAGTGACGTACACTGCCGCTGTCCGGATCCAGGCGGTCGACGCCACCGCCGCCGCACAGGTAGATGCGGCCGTCGCGGTCTTCCACCACCGCGTGAACCTGATTGCTGGAGAGGCCTTGCGCGGTGGTGTAAGTACGAAACGACGGCCGCGCTCTGGAGACGTCGTCGATGCGCGCCGCTCCACCTTCATTTGAGGCGATCCACAAGCGGCCGAGGTGATCGGAGTAGACCCAGCCTATTTCGCCTTTTGGAAGGCCTTCCGCTTCGGAATAGAATTCAAACCTCCCTCCGCGATAACGCGCGAGGCCGTACGGGTGGAAGCCAACCCAAAGATCGCCTTGTCGATCCTCGGCAAAGAATTGGGGCGTCCCGAGAGTGGCGGGCCTTTCGGTGGCGAGCGGCAGGCCGTCGGCAACTCCGTACCGCTGAATCTGCCCGGTCTTCCGGTCCCACCGCGACAGGCCGCGGCGCGTGCCGATCCAGAGATCGGCGCGCGAATCTTCGAACAGAAGCAGGACGACATCGTTCGACAGCCCGTCCGCCTTGGTATAGATGTTCTTCGGCGGCGTGCGCGCGAGATCGATCAGGTGCGCCGGAGCGGCGAAGCGCAGAAGGCCGTTGTTAGTCGGCACCCACCATTCGCCGGCATGATCCTGGAAAGTGATCTGCGACTCGCCCCACGCGTATCCGATCCCCGGCGGTAAGTACGGGTCCACGGCAAGGAACTTGCCGCCGTCGAAAACATGGAGAGTTTGCCGGCCCTCGCTTAAGGAGATCGCGCATACACGCCCGTCCCGATTTTTCGTGAGCGCGTGCATTCGGAGGGAGCGCAGTCCGTCGGCTTTCGAGAACCTGGTGAAATTATGGCGCGTGATTTTCATCGCGCCCGCTCCTGCCGCCCAGAGATTACCATCCGCGTCCTCCGCGATGGGATAGATGAATGTTTCGGGCGACGGCGTGGCAACGCGATGGAACACCCGCCCACTGGCGGATTCGTCAGGCCGGAATTGAAACAGGCCCCAGCCTCCCGCCCACAGCTTGCCGTCCGCCGTTTGAAATAGAGTTAGAACGCGTTGATTTTCGACACTACGATTGAGATAAACACCGGGGACCGCAAATCGATCGCCGTTGGCTTCAATTCGGCAGATACCGCGGTTTGTGGCTGCCCAGATGCGCCCTTGAACATCCTCCATGACGTCCAGCACGAATGTCTCGGACAGTCCTTCGGGGTACCCGATGCGCGTGATTCTCCCGCCATCCTGGATGACGAACAAGCCATCGCTCGATGCGGCCCACAGTCTCCCATCCCGGTCATCTAGCAAGGAGAAGACTCGCAGGGCATCCTCTTCAAGGGAAGGCAGGTGCACGCGCTCAGCCAGGAGCGCGGCGCCATTCTTTGTCAAACGCCAAAGGCCGCCTTCGGTGCCGGCCCAGATCGACCCATCGCGGCGCTCGACCAGCCGGTTGATTTGGCTCGCCAACACGCCCCCACTGAAACGGTAAGGAACGCAGTGCTTGCCTGAGGCCGGCTTGGGATCGAACCGGCACAACCCGCCATACGTCGCGATCCAATACTCGCCCTGCCGGGTCTCGAGTACATCATGCACCGCGCGTTGCGGCAGTCCATCGGCGACCGTATAATTCGTGAACTGATACCCGTCGAAGATCGATAGGCCTTCCGCCGTCCCGAACCAGAGATACCCGTGGGAATCGCGCCTGATCGAGAGCACGTTGTCACGCGCCAGTCCATCCGCCATCGTATAGATCCGGACCGGCAGTTCCTCGCCGCCTGCCCACGGGCAGATCAGCACGATCCAAACGGCCCGGCTAAGGCGCCTCCGCATATCGGTCCACCATTTTACGCCCGCACTGCCGGTCTGTGCGACCCCGCATGAACATGCGGGTTGTTCCTGTGACCCGCCGAACTAATACTTCCTCAAGGAGGGGATCCACATGAAACAGCGTATTTTTCTCAACTGCACGATTCTCGTGCTCGCTTTAGCCGCCACGCAGACAATAGTATCGGCCCAGGAGACGCCGGGTCTTGAAGGCGTTTGGTTTGCGGATGTGACAGCCGTAGACTGTCAAACGGGCGCTGTCATTCCCAACGTTATGCCCTTTCGTGGGCTGTATATGTTCAGTCATGACGGCTCGTTGACAAACGAAGCCGCTTTCTTCGTGCCCAACACTCCACGGCGCAGCTCCGGGCTAGGCACCTGGCGACACACCCAAGATCACACGTACACTGCCGCATTCCGGTTCTTCAGGTATAACAACCTGGATGGATCGTTCCTGGTAATGCGCAAGGTTACTACAACCATCGTGCTCAATGGTGACCACTTCACCAGCATGGACAGATTTCAAGACTTTGATGCGAACAACAACCCGATCTCATCCGTGGGTTCCACGGGGTGCAACATCGTAACAGCCATACGCCTGCAGTAAACACGCGGCGGGTCGGGGCTTCCGCGATTGCACCTGGCCCGCCCACCATCGAAAGGAAAAGGAATCATATCTCAGAGGGACTCCGTTATGCTGCCAGGAAGAGGGCTGCGATTAGCTCTGTGGACCATGGTGGCTCCAACGGTGACTTAATACGCAGTATCCGGGTGTAGGGGGGGCTCGGGGGCCTTGCGCCGGCCGCGATCGCCCGGACTGAGATTTGGCAAGAGATGTACACGGGAGATCTGGTGACGAAACACTTCCAGTGAGAGAATCGGCAGGATCGCTATCGTCGCCCACCGCGACGGGGGTGTGCGCTCTGAGCCGCGAGCGGTTGCCGAAACCGCGCGCCGTTATCTGGAGGCTGCAAGTAATATGGGACTAACTGCAACAACAATCCTCCTGAAAATCGAACACCCGCCATCCGGCACATTAGTGGACGTCCGCCTCGTGTACCGCTGGTGGACGGAAGACCCCGACCTGTGGGAAGCGCTTGGGCCGGGAATCCTCGCTGCCAATTATGGCACCTGGGTCACCAGTCCCGTCCCTACGCTTAGAGGAGTCGTGCCGCCTCCTTCCATTACAACCCCCAGCAAGCCAAGAAGGAGCGCGAGATCGTCCTGTTCTTCGGCAAGTGGCCCAACTTCGGAAACCCCTTTCAGTCCATCGGATTGAAAGGCGATGGCGAGTATCGCGCGAAAGGGGGAAAGATGCCCGGTCGTTGGGGCTTTCCCGGCGAGCCGATCGAGTGGCGAGTCGGCTGGCTGTCCTGACTGGTCCGAAGAATTGCTCGCTACTCTATCGTGCAGGCGCGTCGGCCAGCGTCCGTAGAGGCTCGCCATCAATTGCCGAGGGTCGTGTAGGTGCGAGGAAATCAGCCAGCGTTCCAGCGGATCTCGCGCTGCGGAAGCCCGATTCTTCTTCTTGGCGTTTTCCATGCACGCCTTCCCGCGCGTCCAACGCGAGCAAGTGATTCAATTCCCGCAGTCTGGGCCGATAGCGGAAGAAGGCTCTGATTACCTGTAGAATGGTAATGGCCGAGGTGGAGACATGCCCGTTGCAAAGCGCCTCACTATCGAAAACGTGAATCTCGATGACGAGCGCGAAATGGATGCCTTCGTTGACCAGGTGCTCACCGCTGGAATGGAGCGGGTGCGGGCGGAAGGCGACGAACTGCGGCGGAAGGCCCTCCTCGATTCACAAGGCAAATTGCTCGTGAAAGAACTCCCGGCTGATATGAAAGAAGGCGCGGACCGCGATTGCGGCGGATAAATGCGGCCCCGGCGCATGTTCATCATCGCCGGTCCCCCCGGCGGCGGAAAGTCCTCATTCTTTGCCCTCTCTGGTTTGGCCGATCATGTGTTCAATGCGGATGACCGCGCGGCGGAATTGAATGCTGGGTCCTACGAGAACATCCCAACGGCCGTGCGTGCGGCGGTGAACCGCGAGTTTGAAGAGTTCGTTCATGGGAACATCCGCACTGGCACCTCTTTCGCCAATGAGCCATGTGGCCTCATGATAAAGAGAGACATGGCTCGGCAGCTTTTTCCTTCCTCATTTGCGTGCGACTGTGGTAATCAGTCGCATTTCTGCGAGAACACGGTCCACGAGATGGAAGCATACACCAGCCGCCGCCGGAAACCGGGCCACCTGTTGGATGCGGAGTCGGAGGAACATGCTATCGTGTTTGAGAACGGGCGGGCGACTGCAGTGATTTGCCCAAAGCTGGGCCGCTGCATCATCACGCGTAGGCGGTAAGAGCCTACTGAAGGCTTCCCAAAAGACGGGGCTTCCATCAAGCTGTCCGACCCGGCCAACTGCTGCTGGAGCAGCGCCGCCAACCGGGAGCGAATGGAAGCGATGCTTCGGACCCTGGCCGACCGTTGTTACCATTGTTCGGTGTCCGCAAAACGCGCGCTCATCACGGGGATTACCGGCCAGGACGGTTCCTATCTCTCGGAGTATCTGCTGGCCAGGGAATACGAGGTCCACGGCATCGTGCGCCGTGTGGCCCTGGAGGACCCCGCCAACCGGCTTTCGCGGATCCACCACCTCCGGTCGCGATTGAAGCTGCATGCCGCGTCCCTCGAAAGCTATGCCAGCATCCACCGGGTAGTCCACGAAGTGCAGCCGGACGAGTGCTACCACCTGGCGGCCCAGAGCTTCGTCAGCTACTCGTTCGACGACGAGTTCTCCACCCTGAACGCCAACATCAACGGCACCCATTTCCTGCTGGCCGCCCTGAAAACGCTTTCCCCGGCCAGCCGGTTCTATTTCGCCGGCTCAAGCGAAATGTTCGGCATGGCCGAAGAAGTGCCGCAACATGAGGGCACGCGGTTTCATCCGCGCTCCTCTTATGGCATCAGCAAGGTGGCCGGGTTTCATTTGACCCGGAATTACCGGGAAGCCTATGGGATGCACGCCTCCAGCGGCATTCTGTTCAACCATGAGTCTCCCCGCCGCGGATTCGAATTCGTAAGCCGCAAGATCAGCTCCGGGGTAGCCCGGATCCTCGCCGGCAAATCCAGCGAACTCTGGCTGGGCAACCTCGACGCGCAGCGGGATTGGGGCCATGCCCGGGAATACGTGGAAGCCATGTGGCTGATGCTGCAACAAACCGTGCCCGACGATTATGTGGTGGCCACGGGCGAATGCCATTCGGTGCGCGAATTTGTGGACCTGGCATTTTCCCGGGCAGGTCTGGACTACCGCCAGTACGTCAAGACCGACCCCGAACTCTACCGCCCCGCGGAGATCAACCGGTTGCAGGGCGACTCCGGCAAGGCTCGCCGGGTATTGGGGTGGACCCACCGCATCGGGTTCGAAGACCTGATCCGGGAGATGGTGGAGGAGGATTGCCGCATAATCGGGGAGTGTCCGCATAAAACCCATGGGTTTTGAGGTAAAACCCCTGTTTGGTACTAAAGGTACAACCAGATATAGTCCGAAGGCTCAAGGATGTGCCAAAATTGAGGGTGACAGTTTTGGTTACCCCACTTAGTGCTCGACAACGACGAATCCTCACCGGGCTGTCCCATGACGACCTGCTTTGGGAAATACCCGGCCAGCCATACTTCACACAATTCAACGAGCGCACCGGAAAGCAGAGCCGGGTGCGCGTCGATACCCTGGAGCAGATGGAGCAGTTGGGCTTGATCCGCCGTTGTCGCCAGTCCCTCTCCGCGCATAAACTCGACTTCTGGGAAATCACCAGTCAAGGCCGGGACGCCTTAAGCGTCTTTTTCTGCCGATCGCAAGACGCCCTCATCGGACCGTCCAGCCTCAACCCGGCGTAAGTCAGCCTGAATGCCGGAAAGATCCGGAGATGAGCAAGCCCGGGGGGCCTCCGCCGTTCGCTCCACGCTCAGATCTTTGGCACCGGGCATCCGTCTAACTATATCGGTGGTGCCGGGCGGCACTTCGGCGGCAACGGAGGTGTTGGCCGGTGTGGCGGCGGCATCCATCAACATCTGGCGAAACGCACGAAATACTTTCCGCATCTGGGGTTGTTTGTAGGGAAAGATGTCGACGGGATCCATGGCGTGAACGGTCATTCCGCTGTCCACCTCGAAAATCAACAGCTCTCCATGGGGGGTCTCGCCGCAATCGATGCCGACATATTCCAATTCCAGGCGCTGGGCGATGGAGCGTAGGGCATCGTGATGGCGACGCGCGAAGTCATCGTCGAAGCCGGCAAAGAACCGCGCCTCCTCGGCACGCTTGGCAACGCTTTCCCGCATGCCCGCACTCACATAGTGGACCACCCAACGATCGGAGATGGCCAAATGGCAGGCATAGGGGCGCTGGTCGATCAGAACGAGACGATACTTCCGGAATTGTCCATCCGGTCCACGATACTCAACGTAGCGCGCTACATAGAATGCATTCTCCGGCCTCGTTTGCAGGTAGTCAGCGATGGCATGCGGGTTATCCAGCTTCATCAGCCCCTGCCCTTTTTGCGAGTCAACCGGCCGGACAACCACGGGAAACGCGCCATCCTTGACAACTGCCGTAACCGCCACCTCGGAACAACCCATACTTTCCAACGTCTGTCGATCGATTCGTGCCGTGACCGGCACAACCATGCCAGGCGCCGATTCGAGCAACTGGCAAGCCCCATCGCGCGACAAGCGGGCAATGCGATCCGGCGCACAAAGCACGGGCCGGGGCCACGATTTCACAAGCGTCTCAATGTGCTTTAACAGCGGACGATTGCGATCGGTTTCGCAAACCGCCACCATGGCCAGATCATGCTCCGGCAGGGTTGCCGGAAACGGGATATCGGGCGCCACGTACAGCATGTCGAGGGCGATGTCCGATCCCTCGATCAGAAATTCCAACGCATTGTTCTCCGCCAAATCGCCCGGACTGAGGATCGCAAGCAAGCGGATTCCAACAGAATCCGCGGAACACCGGAGACGATAGAGCTGCTGGATACCGAGAGCCAAAGCCTGCATGGATAGCCCCAGTTGGCGGTGTCCCATGAGCTGCAAAACAGTCGACAGATCCATCAATGCGTTGGCGTCGTTCTCATTCTGCGCCAGACGATCCAGCAAACGTGCCTTCAACGGTCCCAGATCGGCGCCGGCAAAGGCCATCCTTGCCAGTGGGGCCAGGCCCATGAGCTGCTCGCCATCGTCATTGGCAAGACCGCCCGCCGGTGCGTGTAGATTCATGCCCGGCAGGCTTTCGCGCGACGGTTGACATGGGATGAACCAAATACCATCGCGGCTTGTATTAACGCGTCAATATCGTTTCTGCCGGTACGGTGATTCACGATCGCGGCACGAATCGCGAGACAACCATTCACCGTGGTGGTTGACGGTGCGGCGATACCGGACTCCTGCAGATCGGCAACGATATTGCGGTTCACCTCGTCCGCGTGCTCGCAGCGGTACCGGAAGCACACGATATTCAGGGCCACCGGCGCCAGCAATTCCAGCGCCGGTTCCTTTTCAATCGATTGCTTCAAATATTGGGCCAGGACACAGGTTTTGGCAATTGCGTCGCCCAACTTCTCGGCGCCATAGGCTTGGATGGTGAACCACGTCTTCAGCGCTCTAAAACCCCGTGACAGGTCCGGTCCGAAATCGCAGGGCCATGGCGAGCCAGCCGCCATCCCGCGGGTTTCCCGTCTTAAATAGGCGGCTGGTGACGCGAACGTGCGGTGATGCAGCGTACCGTCCCTGACGAGGACAAACCCGGCGTCGTAAGGCACTTGCCCCCATTTATGGAAATCAAAAGCGATGGAGTCCGCACGCTCGATCCCGGCCAGACGAGGCGCCAGATCCCGCGCGAGCATGGCGAGAGCACCGTAAGCGCCATCCACGTGGAACCACACCTTTTCCCGCTGAGCGATACCGGCGACGGCAGTAAGATCGTCGATCGCGCCGACATCCACCGTGCCGGCAGTCGCGGCTATGAAGAAGGGCGTCAGGCCGGCGCTCTTATCCTTGGCGATGGCTTCTTCGAGTGCCTGGATATCGATCTGGTATTGCTGGTTCACCGGGATGATGCGGAGTCGATCGCTTCCCAGCCCAGCCAGATCCATGGCTTGCGCGATCGAACTGTGGGCGCCCGCTGATGTATAGGCCATCAGGCGTTTGCCGGTGGCGGCGATCCCCTGGCGGCGCACGCTGGTACCGAGCGTATCCGTGCGCGCGACCAGCACGGCGATCAGGTTCGCCATGGATGTGCCGGTTACGAAGAGGCCGCTGGCGGTGTCCGGAAAGCCGAACAGTTCGCGCACCCACCGTACCACCTGCCGCTCCACCTCCAGGGGAATCTGATCGCGCCCGCCCAGGTTGGCATTCAGCCCGGCCGCCAGCATTTCCGCCAGCATGCCGACCGGCGTCCCGCCACCATGGACCCACCCCATAAAGCCTGGATGCGCGTTGCCCACGGAATACGGAAGAATATCCCGCATGAACTGGTTATGAATCGACCCCAGATTAGCCGGTTTTTGCGGAAGCGGTTGACGGAACCGGTCCCGCACAGGTCGCGGAATGCGCTGCCACACCGGCTGCTCGCGTATATGTTCGGTGTAGTCCAGAATATCGTCGAGCATGCGATGTGCCTGAGCCCGGAAACCGCGCCAATCCGCAGGGTCAAGCGTGTCTCGATGGGGCGACGGAGATTCTTGGCCGTCCAGCATGTTCCGGAGGCCGGAGCCGCTCTCGAGGCAGGACGTTTCGAGGCAGGACGTTTCTGGGAGCGCCAACATAACCGACGCTTTTTCTATCGGCGGGAGGGTCTGAAAACTTCAGTGGAACCATACGGCAGAGGGATGGCCTGGAAGCGGCCGACCCACACCAGGCGGGGGACGGGAGAGACGTGGAATCTTCATCTCCGGTGCGCTTTACGGGACTATCCGATCCGGGCGGGAGGTCCACTATCCTGTTGCGGCTTCAGATCCTCGGCCAGACGCAGCACGTACTCCGGCGGAATCTGTGAGACTACTTCGTGGGTGTTTCGATTGATCACCTGAAGCACCATGCGCTTCGACTCCGGATCCCGCTGGAATGTCAGTTGGTTGTCGTGTCCGAACATCTCCGTTCCATTCAAGGCTTTGACGGCTTGAATGATGGGTCGATTTTCGGCCGCCTTCTCCGTCGGAATCTCGGATGCCCCGGTAACAGGAGCGGTAAGGTTGCGATTCACTCCGGTAATATCCATTAACACCTAACACCTCCGCTGGGAGACCCCCGGTGCCCGTCACCGCTATGGCTCGCTGGAGCCCCGCACCAATCCTTATCGGCCGGCGGCTGGAAATTTGTAGATGTTGCGGATCAATCCGGCAAGTAGAAGCTGGAGCTCTCCGTAGGCCGGGCGTGCAGGTAGCGGCCGGTCGTGGAGACCGAGGCATGCCCGAGCGTTGCCTGCACCAGATGGATGGGGGCGCTGCGGTCGAGGGCGTGGCTGGCGTGGGCGTGGCGCAGCCAATGGGGCGAGACCTTCTGTTCCAGACCGGCTTTCCTGGCGGCGGCGTAGACGATGCGGCGGACCTGCGAAGCGTCCAGCGGGCCGCGGCCTTTGCGGCTCGGGAAAATCGCATCCACGGAGCCCGCATCGCCTTGAATGGAAAGCAGTTGCTGCCACACCCCGGGCTTCAGGAGAATGGTCCGGGTCTGGCCGCCTTTGCCAAAGACGGTAATCTGGCCGCCCTCCTGGCGGGGAAGGGCATCGCACCACTTCAGGCCGCAGAGCTCGCTGACGCGGATGCCGGAAACGTAGAGGAGCTTGAGCAAAACCCGGTCCCGGCCGGCCGGCGCGGCATCGATGAATTTGGCGACCTGGCTTTCTTCGAGAATGCGTTGCGCCAGGCCGTCGCGGTTGGGCTGAAGCTTGACGGCGGCGCCCACGTTGTAGGGCAGGTAACCGGTCTCCTGCGCAAATGCCAGCAGGCTCTTGACGGCCGTGACGGCGCGGTTCTGGCTGGCCGGTTTCAGGCTGGCCTCCCCCAGGTGGGCGGCCCAGGCCTGGAAGTCCATGAGGGTCACCCAGGAAAGGGGCTTGTGGACGAATTCCAGGAAGCGAGCGGTATCGGCGACGTAAGCGCGGCGGGTATGGCGGCTGGTCTTCATGGAGAGCCAGAGTTCGACCAGGGGGGCGTCCTGGGCGCCGTCGGAGGCGGGGCCGAGGCCGGAGGGGGGCACCACGGCGAGCTGGTTCATTGAGTTCGATGATAGCAAACGCAGGGGAGGCCCAATTTTCCTGGCCGCTCAGGCATGACCCCGAATCAATCACTTCCGCTCGGCCAGGACGCGCTCGTGTTCGAGGGCCTCGTGCAGCAGCGATTTGATGTAGGTCTGGTACGGCAGGCCCTTGGATTCGGCGAGCCTCTGCGCGAGTGCGATATCGGGCTCGGGCAGTCGGATCGATAGCAGGCGCGACAGCACGCGATGAAGAGGGTGTTCCGGATGTTCATGCACTCTCACCCATCCGGCCCGGTCCTTCACTTCCGGGATATCGCTCGTGTCGATCTGATCGTCAGGCAATGCCGCGACACGCTTCAGACGTTCGCGTTCCGCTTTTGGGATTCTCCGGTTTTCAACCTGCTCAATGGTTCTGGTTATCATTCTGCCTGGCTTGTCAGTCGCTTTCTTCATACAACTTCCTACAGCGTAGCTACGACATGGTTTTAAATGGTGCCGGTGTGATTCAGCAGCTTAGCTTTACAGATTTCACACAACCTGTTAATCTATAAGTGGGCTGAAGTCGGCCCACCCTTTAACCATTTAACCCTTTAAACGCCCATGAACAGACGAACACACGTCGTGCTCTCCGACCAGTTGGTCAAGGACATTGACACGCTGGTAGGCACCAGGCAGCGCAGCAGCTTCATCACCCAGGCCACCGAAAGGGAACTCATGCGCCTAAGACAGATCGAAGCGCTGAAAGCCGCAGCCGGCGCCTGGAAGGATGAAGACCATCCGGAGCTGAAGCAGGGATCGGTGAAGTGGGTGCGGAAACTGCGCCAGGAAAGCGAGCGCAGATTCAAAAGAGAAACCACCCGCTAACCCATGGCCACCTATCTCCTCGACACCAACGTCATCATTGACGCCATCAACGAAAAGAAAGGCCGCAACCGGTTCCTGATTAACCTGGCGGAGCAGCAGGGCCATACCCTGGCCTGCTGCCCCATCAACGTTTCCGAAGTCTACGCCGGCATGCGGCCCAAGGAAGAGCCACGCACCACTGCCCTGCTCAAGAGCCTCCAGCTTTACCCCATCACCTTCCCGGTGGCCGAGATGGCCGGCCTGCTGAAGCGCGACTACGGTAAAAAGGGCATTGCCCTAGCCCTGCCCGATGCCATCGTGGCAGCCGTGGCCATCCACAACCAGCTCACCCTGATCACCGAGAACACCAAGCACTTCCCCATGAAAGAGCTGACCCTCTACCCCCTGCCCAATTAAACCGAGGTTGCCGGAAGAAATAGAGACGTATACCCACGTTTGGTTCGTCGAGATTTATCTCGTCCCCTCCATCACGGCTTCCGATAATCCTGAGGTTATGTGAACTTCCCGGGCCGGTTTCCTGCGCCCGCGCCAGGACTCGGGCCACACCCTGTTAGAGGCGGTGGGCGAGGGGACCAAAATGGCGGACCACCTTTCGCCAGCCGTTCGCCCCGCCTTTCCCTCTTCAGCGATCATTTCAGAACGGTCCTCGCCGTCAAGGGTTCGCTTCGCCGCGCCCAACAACGGCGCGCCCTTGACGGCTCCGGGCCGTTCCGGACAACACTCCTGAGAAGAGGGAAAGGCTCACTCCGAACTGCTCGCCTGGCAGGGGACCACTTCGCCGCCATTTTGGCCCCCTTTTTCGCCGCCACCGACAACACCCTGCGGTATTGTGGCGTAATGGCGCTCAGCGCCGAACAGCTCAGGATCGCCTCGCGGATCGACAGGAAGATCGGGAAACTGCTGGATGCGGGGCGCGACGACCTCGCGATCATGGGGGATATGTCCGACTACATGCCGGAATTCAACCGTCTTATGGATACCTCGTCACGCGAGGAAATGGACGCCTTGAGCGCCCGGTTTCCGGGATTTTATTACTACGGCAAAATTTTGGAGATGGTCGCCAAACAAATCAGGTCGGGTGAAATCAAGGTGCCGGAGTGAAGGGCCGCCCGGCCGGGGGGCATAGAGCGCATGCTGAGGTCCTTTATCATGCGGTTCAACAGAAAGCACCAAGAATGTTTCCGTATTAAAATCGGAGAGGGGGCGCGCCATGCCTTGGCGCGTAAACTTCCATGGGACAGTTTCGTAGAATCCTGACGCCGGGCATGGACTCGCCGCTTACCGGCACTCAGGGTTGGCGACAATTCATGGGTGCCAGAAAGAAAATGCTGGCCGCCTATGCGGCTGCGAAGGACGAGGCCACTGGCCACGAGGTCCAGGTCTGGCACGGCAAAGTCGGTGAGGGTTGGGTGCGGCAATGGTTGCACGGGTTCTTGCCTAGGAAATACGGCGTGACCTCCGGATATGTCGTTTCGCAAGGGCAAACCGAAGAAAGAAAGTTGCCTCACTTCGACGTTATAATTTACGATCGGCTCGAAGCTCCTGTCCTCTGGATCGAAAACACCCCGGACGCTACCGAAAGCGGAACATCAAGGGCGATCCCTGCTGAGTTTGTCCGAGGCGTATTGGAAGTAAAGGCGAGCTTCAACACACAGAGTGTTACGGCTGCTATTGAACACCTCTCGGATCTGGACCCCCTTCAAGGCGTCGATGCACCCAGCGAGCAATTCAAGAAATTCCTGCCGCAGCGCTTTTTTACAGCGATTATCTTTTTCGAACTGCGTAATGAAGACCGCAACGCCTGGTCCGCGCTATCCAAGTTCGTACCAGATCGGAAGCGCGTGTGGCCAGGGGGGCTAATCCTTAGTGGTGAAGGTCTTCGACCTGAGATGAGCGCGACGATAGGGCTTACTTGCAACGGCAACTCTCCGCCCCAACCAATGGGACGTACGGGAAGCGACCTGTTGAGCTTAGCATTGTCGGAATCCAAGGCGTTCGACGGCACGCATTGCTCGGCGATGTTACATTGGACCTCAAATGAGTTCTCGGAGTTTTCTTTTCATCTCCTGGCGATGCTGAACGGAACCTATCAGCATGGCCGATCATCATCTAACCATGCGATGAGCTGGGTGGATTTTTCGAAACAAGCGCAGAAATAATCCCTGAAACCGGATCCCGGCGTCGGGCCGAGCCTCCACAATAATTTAGCTATGTCACATCGGTTCAAGTCAAAACGATCGGTGCCGAGATCTTTCGTATCCGGCACCAACCACAACGCCGCTGCGGAAGAACAGACGAAAGCAGAAAATCCGCCAGGCGATATGCTCCACCGGATTTTGAACAGTGAAGGAGAACGGGTTCATTGTAAGCTGGATGCATTCGAAGCCAGTCATTTCGTGGTCGCCGCCAACTATGCTGACTTGGTTCGCTCGATTAATTATGCTGTGGCGAACCAACGAGCGCTACGTGCCTTATCTAATAGGCGGGCCCTCTACGCTTTTCAGGCCGATAATCTGCGCTTGGTTCACAACTTTGTAGCCGGGGCATTCAGCTTTCGTGACCATACATGGGCACTCATGCGTGAGCTTTCCGCTGTCGGCGACCCTTTGATGCGGGAGTACGAACAAAAAGTTGCTGAAGTGTTCGCCGACTCTTTGGTAGCCGGATTTGTGCAGGATCTCAGAAATTGGAGCGTCCATCGCGGCATTTTACCAGTAGCTTTTCAATCAACCTACAATGTGGGACGACAAGAGTTCGTTTCGTCATTGGTCTTCAGCCTTGACACGCTGCGCTCTTGGAAAGGCTGGAATTCACGGGCAAAGAAGTTCCTCGCGACATTGGACGAAAGCCCCGAACTCATGGACGTGTTTTCGAGGTATTTCTCCGATGTAGAAAGCTTCTATTCATGGCTCGTGCAGAGAATACGTCAGACCACTGCTGTCCAAAACAGCCACAAAAATAGCGGCCCGTGTTGAGAACGGGGGCTTTGCTTCGCGGGAAGGAGGATTTTGAGGTTGAGGTCTATCCCTGTATGTTAGCCGCCTCCTGTCCAAAAGCGTGACCGTTCGAGTAGGACGGGGTTGGTGCTGCAAACAGTGTTGAGGCGGGCCGGCAGCCAATTCAGTGCTTTTGACCCTACCCGAGAGTCGTCCAATTCGTG